>NZ_CP133777.1:3831427-4150713 GCF_034347385.1 Actimicrobium sp. CCC2.4
CATTTGGTCTGTGCTGGCGTACCGGCTACTGGACCCCTGCTGATGCAGTTCCAGGCTGCGATGGTGAAATCGCCAAACCAGCACCAGTCGCTGTTGTCGCTCCTGCTCCGGCACCTGCTCCGGCACCAGTAGTCGTTCCACCAGCACCAGTGTCGGAAAAAGTCACCTTCGCTGCTGACGCCTTCTTTGATTTCGACAAATCAGTGTTGAAGCCAGACGGTAAAGCCAAGCTGGATGACCTGGCATCGAAGCTGCAAGGCATGAACCTCGAAGTCATCATCGCTGTCGGTCACACTGACTCCGTTGGTAGCGACGCCTACAACCAGAAGCTGTCGGTTCGCCGCTCAGAAGCCGTCAAGGCCTATCTGGTTTCCAAAGGTATCGAAGCCAATCGCGTCTACACCGAAGGCAAGGGCGAAAAGCAACCCGTTGCAGACAACAAGTCAGCAGCTGGCCGCGCCAAAAACCGTCGCGTTGAAATCGAAGTTGTCGGTACCCGTACCAAGTAATTTCGTCACGCTTCATCAAAAACCCCGCTTCGGCGGGGTTTTTTTATGGCGGAAGCAATTACAGTCTGCGCCGTGCAGCGGCACGACATTCCCGCTATCATTCACGCCATGAACGCAGACCCCCAAGAACTCAAAAAATTTAGTGATCTCGCCCACCGCTGGTGGGATCCCACTTCCGAATTTCGTCCTTTGCATCAAATCAATCCGCTACGGCTGGAGTGGATCAACGCCCGGGTTCCTCTTGCGAACAAAACCGTGCTCGATATTGGTTGCGGAGGCGGCATCCTGGCCGAGTCGATGGCACGCAAGGGCGCAAAAGTCACCGGCATTGATCTGTCCGAAAAAGCGCTGAAAGTTGCCGACTTGCATAGCCTGGAGGCCGGCATCGATATGCGCTATGAAATGATCTCGGCAGAGAACATGGCAGAACGTGAACCGGCCTCCTTCGATGTCGTGACCTGCATGGAAATGCTGGAACACGTGCCCGATCCGGAAGCCATCGTGCGTGCCTGCGCAACCCTGGTCAAACCAGGCGGCAAAATATTTTTCTCTACACTCAATCGCAATCCAAAAGCCTATCTGTTCGCCATTATCGGCGCCGAGTACGTCTTGCGGCTGCTACCCAAAGGGACGCATGACTACAGTAAGTTCATTACTCCTGCCGAGCTATCCCGCTATGCACGTGTCGCCGACCTGAATATAGATGGGCTCAAAGGCATGACGTATAACCCGTTTCTCAAGTCTTACAGCTTGAACGGCAATACGGATGTCAACTACATGGTGGCCTGCACCCGGCCGCTCGCGTAATCCCCCCACCAGTTTCCAGGAAAACCGACATGTTATTGGCGACACCTCGCGTGATCCTGTTTGATCTTGACGGCACGCTCGTTGACAGCGCCCCCGACCTGGCCGGTGCAATGCACCGGCTCCAGCAAGAGCGGGGTCTGCAGTTAAGCGACTACGAACTGCTGCGCCCCCATGCTTCTGCAGGTGCTCGCGGCCTGATTTATGCGGCGTTCGGGATTCGGCCGGAGGACGACGGCTACGAGGCATTGCGCGTCGCTTTTCTTGATATCTATGCAGCGAACATTGCCGACAAAAGTCATTTGTTTGCAGGCATTCCCGATCTGCTCGACAAATTGCACCAGCAAGACATCGTCTGGGGCATTGTCACCAACAAGGCCGCACGCTTTACCGACGCGCTGGTACCCCAACTTGCGTTGTCAGCCACCGCCTGCATCGTCTCCGGCGACACCACGCCGTACGCAAAACCGCATCCGGCCCCGCTGCTCGAAGCCGCCCGCCGAATCGGTGTCGCCGCAGAACATTGCTGGTACGTCGGCGATGACCTGCGCGATATCGAAGCCGGCCGCGCAGCCGGCATGGCAACGGTCTCCGTAGGCTGGGGTTATGGCAATCCGCATCATCCGATCGCATGGGATGCAGACATGCACGCGACCACGCCGGCAGACTTCCTGGCACTGATCGGCGCGGGCGTCTAGATTTCAAGCTGCCTCGATGGACTCGATGCGTTATAATCCGCTCTGCTTGGGGGCGACCTGGTTTCGACAGGGGTTGCAAAGCAGCGCAGGGCATACCGAGGGCTGGTCACCTCGTAAATACAACCAGAAAAAACATAACTGCAAACGATAACTCGTACGCACTAGCAGCTTAATTGCTGTCTAGCTCTACACCATCTCTTCCCTGGGGTGGGCTGGCAACAGCAGTAGAGTCATTCACAGGGAATCGCGTAAAGCCGGGTCACTTGGTCAGCGCTAAATCTAAGGTGACTCGTCTTGCCGCAGCGTGTGCGTCCGCGTCGGCCGGATTAAATCAAATGGCAGCACTAAGTATGTAGAACTGTCTGTAGAGTACTCTTGGACGCGGGTTCGATTCCCGCCGCCTCCACCAAGAATTCGTTTTAAGATGTTCCAAGATGTTCAAAAAGCCGCACTTCTCCCTATGAGAATGCGGCTTTTTTGTTTCCTGGCACGTCACAGAACACATTCAACCTGTCGTCCCCGCCTTGGCTGCAAGTTCGAGAGCCACTTCCCCTGCCTGCGGAAGGCAAGATTGTTTCACTCCTAATTTTGTTGCACTTCATCAATAGAATTTAATTTCTTTGATATCTCCTCAACATTCCCTTGGTAATCTTTTGCAGACCGGACGCATTCAGCCCCGGCTAAAACAATCCCAGGGAAACATTCATGAAAACAACGCGTTCGACGCTCTACTGGCAGCTGATGGCCTTAGCTGGCACTGCCCTTCTGGCTGCTTGCGGTGGAGGTGGCTCCACATCTGTTACACCGCCCACAACTCCAACTACACAAACATCGGCCGGTACGTCCGTTTATGTCGGCCCCATAGGCGGCTTTGGCTCGGTAATCGTCAATGGCATGCGCTTTTCATCGGTCGGCGCGACGCTGGTCGATGATGACGCGAACACGATCAACCTGGACCAGCTCAAGCTGGGAATGACAGTACGCGTCACTGGTGACACCAATGACACCACCCAGACAGGTACGGCAAGCCGCCTCGAACTGGTCCACGGAACACGTGGCACGCTCAGCGCTATCGATGTCAATGCAGGCACCCTCGTCGTAATGGGGCAGCGCATCGTGACCAGTACGGCCACAAGCTATCAGGGCGTAAGCGGACTCGCGGCACTGACTGCCGGACAAGCAGTTGAAATTTACGGCGCGCTGCAAGCCGATGGCAGTCTGCTGGCGACACTGATCGAAGCCAAAACCGCGCTGACTTCGGTCAATCTGACCGGTCGCGTGGCTGCACTCGGCGCCACAACATTTCAGGTGGGGTCACTCACCGTGAACTTCAGCGCAGCGACGGTCAACGGCGTGCTAGCTGATGGCAAGCGCGTCAAGGTCCGCGCGACGGCAGCCCCGGTTGGAAATGTACTTACCGCCAGCTCGGTAAAAGTCTTCGACAACAGCGCCGTATTCGGCAGTACGGTCACCAGCGGCGTACGCCTCAAACTCAAGGGAGTAGCCGACACGAGTCCACTCAACGGATTGCTGACGGTGTCCGGTACCCAGGTCAACATCACGAACGCAATCATCAAAGGGGCCACCACCACAGTGGTCGCCGGCCAGTTTCTTGAAGTCAAGGGTGTGTGGGATGGCAGTGTTTTGCAGGCGAGCGAAGTCGAACAGGAGGGCTTTCGGGAGAGCCAGATCGGTGGTCGCAACGAACTCTACGGCACCGTCAACAGTATCAACGGCAGCACCGCCATTGTTAATGGCGTCACGGTTGATCTGAGTGCAGCCGTGTTCCAGCATGGCAACCTGCAACTGGTCACCGTAGGCAGTTATGTTGAAATAAAGGGCAACATGCGCGGCAGCCTACTGGTGGCGACCCGGATCGAACTCAAGACCAACAGCACCGCCAAGGACATCGTCTACGAACAATCCGGCGTGATCCAGGGCTTTACATCGGTGGCCGGCTTCAAGCTCAATGGTCTGCAAATAGATGCGTCTCAGGCCGTCTTTGAACGCGGCGCAGCAACCGGACTGGCCAACGGGATCTACATTGAAATCAAGGGAGCGCAGAACAGTAGCGGAGTATTCGTCGCCACCAAGGTAGAAATCAAGACCGCTTCACCTGGCTAAACCCGCTTGGTCGCTTGAACTCCCTCAATGCCAACGCTGCGCCGTTGGCATTTTTTATGGCTTTCACGCATGCTTCGGGTATAACAACATGGTACCAACGCCCACAAAAACGCATGCCGCTCGATTACGCCACCCTTGATTTACTGCGTTTATCCCATCCGGCCTGGCGCTTGCTGAGATCGGATCACGCGCCACTCATCGCCAGCTTTCTGGAGCGCGTCTTCGTCACGCCGAACCTGCGCGTCATCGCGCAATCCGACCTGGCCGAAGCACTCGACGATGAACTGTTCGGCTTGCGTCAGCGTTACGGTGCCGACACGTATCCAAAACCCGCACTCGACTATCTCAATGACTGGGCCAATACGGACAAGGGCTGGCTGCGTGCAGCTTCGTGGGCACCGAATCACGCTTGCTGACGCTGTTCGACCTGCTCAAGCAAATCAACAGCGGCAGCGACGCCGATCCGCAGACCCGGCTGGCCGGACTACACCAACAGCGCGACGCCATCGATGCCGATATCGCACGCGTGCTGGCCGGCGATATCGCGCTGCTCGACGACACGGCGCTGAACGATCGCTTCCAGCAATTCATGGCGCTGGCGCGTGAACTGCTGACCGATTTTCGTGAAGTCGAGCACAACTTTCGCGGACTCGACCGACGCGTGCGCGAGCGCATCGCGCTGTGGGATGGTGCCAAAGGGACGCTGCTGGAACAGATCATGGACGAACGCGATGCGATTGCCGATTCGGACCAGGGCAAGAGCTTTCGCGCCTTCTGGGATTTCCTGATGTCGGGCAGCCGGCAGGAAGAACTATCGACGCTGCTCGACCGCGTACTGGCGCTGGCACCCGTGGCCGAGCTGAAGCCGGATGCGCGTATCCGGCGCGTACACTATGACTGGCTCGAGGCCGGCGAACACACGCAGCGTACGGTGGCACAACTGTCGCAGCAACTGCGCCGCTTTCTGGATGATCAGGCCTGGCTGGAAAACCGCCGCATCATGGATATCCTGCGTGGCATCGAAGTGCGTGCACTGGCGCTGCGCGACACGCCACCGGCCGGTGTCATCATGCAGATCGACGACATCGCTGCCGACCTGGAGTTACCGATGGAACGGCCGCTGTTTTCGCCATCGATCAAACCGGTCATTACCGATAGTGCGCTGGAGTCCGGTGCCGATGACACGTCGGCGGCGACCATGCAGACCTTGTATGCGCAAGTCGTAATCGACAAACCGCAGCTGGTGCGGCAAGTCCGTCGTGCGCTGCAGGACCGGGCGCAAGTGACGCTGCGCGAAGTCTGTGCACTGCATCCGCTGCAGCACGGCCTGGCCGAACTGGTGGCTTATCTGCAACTGGCCAGCGACACCTTCACCAGCCTCGTCGACGAAGATGCCAGCGAGCCTATCGTCTGGACCCGCACCGGCGACGACGGCCAGCCGGTACACAAGCAGGCGATCCTACCGCGCATAATTTTTTTGAGGTAATGATGACTGACGAAACCCAACGGGAGGCGCAACACGGTCCCGACAGCGCCGACTTGTCCGCGCTGGTGATCGTCCTGCTCAAAGGTGTGCTGTATCAGGATGGCGATGCCGGCCTCTGGAACGGCTTGCTGAATTTGCAGGCGCGCGTGCGCGATTACGTGCTGGTGCTGGGCCTTGAACTGGTACTCGACGAGGCCGAAGGCTATGCCTTCCTGCGCTCGCGCACCATCGCCGAAGACGACGACGCACCGAAGTTGCCGCGGCTGGTGGCACGCCGGCCGCTATCATTTCCGGTCAGCCTGCTGCTGGCATTGCTGCGCAAAAAATGGCCGAGTTCGATGCCAGCGGCGGCGATACCCGGCTGATCCTGGAGCGCGAGGCCATCGTCGATCTGATTCGCCTGTTCCTGCCGGAGAGCAGCAACGAAGTGCGTCTGATCGATCAGGTCGACACCCACATCAACAAGATCGTCGAGCTCGGTTTTCTGCGCAAGCTCAAGGCCGGTCCGCCCGCCTTTGAAGTACGCCGTATTTTAAAAGCCTTCGTCGATGCGCAGTGGCTGGCCGAATTCGATACCCGGCTGGCGGCCTACCAGAGCACGCTCAACGGCGTCACGGCGCATGAATAAGCCAGACGCCCAACAGACGCTCGGCATGGACTTCATCGCCGACGACACCCTGTCCGGCTTCCGCCTGCAGCGCCTCGAAGTGTTCAACTGGGGCACCTTCGATGGCCGGGTCTGGTCGCTCGATCCGGCCGGCAAGAACGCGCTGCTGACCGGCGATATCGGCTCCGGCAAATCGACGCTGGTCGATGCGGTGACGACGCTGCTGGTGCCGGCGAACAAGATCGCCTACAACAAGGCCGCCGGTGCGGACAACAAGGAGCGCACGCTGCGTTCGTACGTGCTGGGTCATTACAAGTCCGAGCGCAACGATGGCAGCGGCAGTGCCAAACCGGTCGCGCTGCGCGACCACAATAACTACTCGGTGATACTCGGCGTGTTCCATAACGCCGGCTACGACCAGACCATCATGCTGGCACAAGTGTTCTGGATGAAGGACGCGCAAGGCCAGCCGGCGCGCTTTTTTGTCGGTGCCGAAAAAGCCCTGACGATCGCCACCGACTTCGCCCGATTCGGTGCCGACATCGGTGCGCTGCGCAAGAAATTGCGTGCGGCCGGCGCGGATATTTTCGATACCTTTCCGCCGTATGCCGCGTGGTTCCGGCGGCGCTTCGGCATTGAAAACGATCAGGCGCTGGAACTGTTCCATCAAACCGTATCGATGAAGTCCGTCGGCAACCTGACTGATTTCGTGCGCAACCACATGCTCGAACCGTTCGATGTGGCGCCGCGCATCGCGGCCCTGATAGGCCATTTCGACGACTTGCATCGCGCCCATGAAGCGGTCCTGAAAGCCAAGCGCCAAGTCGCCTTGCTGGTGCCACTGGTCGCCGATTGCGCGCGCCATGGCGAACTGATCGCGACCTCCGACGACCTGCGCGCCTGCCGCGAGGCATTGCGCAGTTACTTCGCCAGCCTCAAGAGCGGGCTGCTCGACAAGCGTCTCGCCAGTCTGGTCGATGAATGGACCCGGCAGGATCATCAAGTACGTCGCCTGAGCCAGTTGCAGGCCGAGCGTCGCAGCGAAGAAAGCGACCTGCGTCGCAGCATCGCCGACAACGGTGGCGACCGGCTCGAGCGACTGGCCACCGAGATCACACGCAAGAGCAGCGAGCGCGATGTACGCGAGCGTAAGGCGCGTCGCTATGCCGAACTCGCGCGGGCGGTCGGCGAAACCCCGTGCGACGACGAAACCGCTTTCATCGCACAACAGCACCGCCTGACGGAACTGGTCGAGGCGGCCCGTACGCAAGACGCCAGCATGGAAAATCGCCTGACCGAACATGGCGTCAGCCTGCGTCAGGGCAAACTCGAACACGATGCGCTGGCCGCTGAAATCACCAGCCTGAAAGCGCGGCGCAGCAATATCCCGGCCGAGCAAGTGCTGATGCGCGCGGCGCTGTGCAAGGCACTGGCGCTGTCCGAAGACGACATGCCGTTCGCCGGGGAACTGCTGCAGGTGCATGACGACGAGCGCAACTGGTTCGTCTTTGCAGGCAGCGAACGCTGGCGCGAGGACGACACCGAACACGAGCATTACTCGGATTCGGGCGGCAAGTCCGGCGGACAAAAAGAGAAGCTGGCCTATACCGTGCTGGCGGCCAGCCTGGCCTATCAGTTCGGCTTGAAGTTCGATGAAGTCCGCTCGCGCTCATTCCGCTTCGTGGTCATCGATGAAGCCTTCGGGCGCGGCTCGGATGAATCGGCGCAATACGGCTTGCGCCTGTTCGCCCAGCTCAATTTGCAATTGCTAATCGTCACGCCGCTGCAAAAAATCCACATCATCGAACCGTTTGTCTCCAGTGTCGGCTTTGTCCATAACGAAGAGGGTCGCGCCTCGAAAGTACGCAAGCTGTCGATCGAGGAATACCGCGCCGAAAAAACCCGGCTGGCCGGATGAACTGGACCAGCCCGTCCGCACTGATAGCGCAATTGCACAAGCTGTGGGAGCGCGGTGACCTGCTGGCCGGCATGGTCAGCGGCGAGTCGCTATTTCCCCGCCGGCTGGTGCTGAAGTCGCCGTCCTCGACCGAACTGAGCGAACACTTCGATGCCGCCCGCGCGTGGATCGCCACGATCAATGCGCTGCCGCACTGCCGGATCGAGCAGCGCGAATTCCGGCACCGCGTCTTCGGTAGCAATCGCGTGCCCGATGCGGTCTGGATCGACAGTCTCGACGACGCGCTGGCACTGCTCGACAAGCGCCGCGACGCACGCCGCTTCGCTGGCTTGCTTGACCGGACGCGCCTGCGCCAGCCGGCGCTGCTGCCGTGGCTGGCAAGCCGGCCACTGCAAGCGCTGGCGCTGCACGACGACTGGCCGCGCCTGCTGGATCTGGTCGACTGGATGCAGGCGCATCCGCGTCCCGGCCTGTATCTGCGCTAGGTCGATATCGCCGGTGTCCATAGCAAATTCATCGAAGCCCATCCCGGCGTGCTGAGCGCCCTGTTTGATCTTGCCCTGCCGGCACACGCCATCGATCTGTCCGCCACCGGGGTCGCCGGTTTTGCACAGCGCTTCGGTTTCCGTGACAAACCGCAGCGCGTGCGCTTCCGGCTGCACGACCCGGCCGGACTCGATACCGACATGACGCTCGATACCGCCAGCTTTGCGCGCCTCGATCCGGCCGTCACGCAGGTCTTCATTACTGAAAACGAAATCAACTTCCTGGCCTTTCCGCTGCCGGCAGACAGCATTGTCCTGTTCGGTGCGGGTTACGGCTTCGACATGCTGCGCGACGTCGGCTGGCTGACGCGCTGCCGGCTGATTTACTGGGGCGATATCGATACCCATGGCTTTGCCATCCTGGACCAGTTACGCAGCCGGTTCCCGCAGGTCGAATCGCTGATGATGGACCATGCCACCTTGCTGGCGTTTGCCGCGCAATGGGGACAGGAAGACCAGCCGACGCTGCGCGAACTGCCCCGCCTGCATGCCGGCGAGCGCGCGTTGTATGACCTGTTGCGCGACAACCGGCTGGGGCAGAACGTGCGACTGGAGCAGGAGCGGATCGGCTTTGGCTGGATCGGCCCGGCGCTGGCCGCACTCCCCCGCATGTAATGGTTGCCGCTCTGGCATCCCTACGAAGTCGCCCGATTCAATTTGCAACACCTTGCGAGCAACCTTGCCCGTAGCCCTTGTTACCGTCTACTATTACCAATAGTTACAAATCGATCCATTCCTCCAGACATGGAACCATGAGCGCAAACGACCTTCAACACGCCTTGAAGCGCCACGTGCCACCGACAGCCGGAGCAGGTAGGCGTCGTTTGCGCTTCCTTAAAAACAATAGCGTGATGCTGCTGTTCTGGATCGCACTGTGCGTACTCCTGATCGTCTTCCATTTCCGCCAGCAGCCTGCCGGGGCAGCGCCCGAAGTGATCACCTTACTGCCAGCACTGACTGCCTTGACGGCTTGCTGGTTATGGTCGGCAAGAGCCTGGCACCGGTACGAGAAAAATGAAGTTCGCGACTCGTACCGCATGGCGACCGAGTGCAGCATCGACGGGATCACGATACTGATGGCGGTCAATGACCGGCACGGCAAGACCATCGATTTCCTCATCAGCGATTGCAATAACCGCAGCGCGCTTTTCCATGGCGTGGAGGCGAAAACATTGATCGGCATGCGTTTATCCGAGGTAACGGCAGCACCCTATTTTCCGGAAACGATGAAGGCGATGCGTACCGCGCTCCAGACCGGTTATCTGGAGGATGAATTGCGTGGCCGCGCCAGCCATCCGGACGAACCGCAATGGATGCATCGCCAGCTCGCCCGAACCGGCACTGGTATCGCCATGACATTACGTGACATCTCCGAAAAAAAAATCCATGAACGCGAGCTGTGGCGGATGGCAAATGAAGATGGCCTGACCGAGCTGCCGAACCGCAACTGGCTGACCGGCTTCCTGCCCGAGGCAATCCGGCAGGCGCGACAGGCCGGTCGCATGGTTGCGGTACTGTTCATCGACCTCGATGATTTCAAGGACGTCAACGATACCCTCGGTCACTCTGCCGGTGACGAGCTGCTGCGGGTGGCAGCACGGCGGCTGCAATCGATCTTGCGCCCGGGAGACCATGTCGCACGGCTCGGTGGCGACGAGTTCACCGTGATCCTGTCATCCATCACCGATCGCCATGCCGGTGCGCTGGTCGCGCAACGCATCATCGATGCCTTTGCCACGCCGTTCGAGCTGGGCTATGGCACCGATACCGTTGGCATTTCTCTCGGGATCAGCCTGTTTCCGGATGACGGACACGACGCCGGCGACTTGCTGAAAAATGCCGATATCGCGATGTATTGCGCAAAAACCGCCGGCAAAAACCGTGCGCGGTTTTATGAATCGCGCATGTCGGCAGCATTGAACGCCAGAGTTGATATTGAACGCGCGTTGCAATGCGCAATAGAACACAACGAATTCGTGATTTTTTACCAGCCACGCATCAATACCGTCAGTGGTCAATTGCTTGGCCTCGAAGCCCTGGTACGTTGGCAACATCCTGAGCGCGGCATGGTGCCACCGCTCGAATTCATTGGCATCGCCGAAGAAACCGGCATGATCCTGGCACTCGGCGAACTGATCATCGAACAAGTCTGCAGGCAGATTGCCAGCTGGCGCGACGCCGGTTTGCCAGTTGTCCCGGTATCGGTCAACGTCTCGCCGCGCCAGTTTGAAAAGGGCAACATCAAGATCCTGTTCGCAACGCACATGCTGCGCCACCGGATTGATGCAGGTCTGGTCGAAATCGAAATCACCGAATCATCGATGATGGGCGAAGAGGAAGAACTGTCCCACGAGCTGCGCACGATACGCGCGCTGGGCATCAAGTTGCTAGTCGATGATTTTGGCACCGGCTACTCGTCGCTATCGCAATTGCAGCGACTGGCCATGGATGTGCTGAAGGTCGATCGAGCCTTCACGTCGGAGCTTGGCAAGACGACGGAAGGCGAAGTGTTTTTCCGGGCAATCGTGTCGATGGCGCATGCATTAGGCATGACGGTCGTCGCGGAAGGCGTCGAAACAGTACAGCAATTGCGTATCCTGCAGGAACTCAGCTGCGACGAAATCCAGGGCTATCTGATCTCGCGTCCGGTGCCCGCCAACGAAATACCTGCCCTGCTGCTACAGCCCTACTTGCAAGGGAACACACGGCAAATCCTTTTTCCTGCCCGGGCACAGGCCGAGATTGCTTTGTGACCAGCAACATCGTAGTCTCCGGCCAGGAGATTTCCATGACCAGATTGTTCTTCCCGTATTCCACCACCCTGCCCGTTACCGCTGGCTTGCTGCTGATGCTGGCACTGAGCGGCTGCACCAGCGGTCATCGACACGTCGCCACCGAAACCGCCGGTCCGGCCATTGCCGGTACCGGCATCACCGTCTTCGCTGCCGGTGATATTGCCGATTGCCGCCAGCGCCCGGCGGCCAGCACCATGGCCGCGCGTACTGCCGAGCTGATCGCCGCGGGACTGGCCGATGATGCCGGCGCGGTCGTCCTGACTCTGGGCGATAACGTCTACCAGTCCGGCACGCCGGCCGAACATGCCGACTGCTACGCGCCAACCTGGGGTCGCTTCAAGCAGCGCACCTTGCCCAGTCCCGGCAACCATGAGTATTACAGCAAGGACGCCGCCGGCTATTACGATTACTTCGGCAGCCTCGCCGGCCCACACCGACGCGGTTACTACAGCACCGGGCTCGGTGGCTGGCATGTCATGTCATTGAACAGCAACCTCAAGGGCGCGGCCCAACAAGCGCAGCTCGATTGGCTCAAGGCCGATCTGGCCGCCCATCCATCGACCTGCTCGCTGGCATTCTGGCATCACCCGGTACAGAGTTCCGGTGGTCATGGCAGCGACGAGCGCATGCGCGCGGTCTGGCAACTGCTGGCCGATGCCGGCACCGACCTGATCCTGTCGGCGCATGACCATGACTACGAACGGTTTGCGCCGCAAGGACCAAACGGTGCGATGCGCCAGTTCGTGGTCGGCACCGGCGGTGCCGAACTGTCACCGTTCCGCTTCTTTGTCGCCGGCAGCGAAACCGCCAACAACGAGACATTCGGCGTACTCAGGCTGGTCTTGAAAGCCACCGGCTACGACTGGGAATTCATGCCGGTCGGTGGCGGTACGTATCGCGACCAGGGCAGTGCACGCTGCGTCACGGTCGCGGGCAAATAAGCGGGACGCAGGCGCGCCGTCCCGACTGTCTTTACAACAGGATCCGATAGCACGGCGAATACGCGGTGCCGGGCAACTTCATCCGGTGCTGCTCGACAAACGAGGTCAGCAACGCATCCATCGACGCCATCATCACTGCATCGCCCTGCAATTCGAACGGACCATGTTCTTCGATTGCCTTGATGCCATCGGCTTTGACATTGCCTGCCACGATGCCGGAAAACGCCCGCCGCAGATGCGCTGCCAGCAAGTGCGGCTCCTGATTCTTGTGCAGGCGCAGCGCACGCATGTTGGCGTGGGTCGGTGCGAACGGTAGCTGGAATTCCTGATCGATCTTGAGCAACCAGTTGAAGTAATACGCATCACCGTGGGTCTTGCGGAATTCGCGCACGGTCTTGATGCCCGCATCCATTTGCTGCGATACCAGCGCCGGGTCGTCCACGATGATCTGGTAGCGCGCCTGCGCCGCCGTACCGAGCGTGTCACCAATGAAGCGGTCGATCTGTTCGAAATAAGCTTGCGCGCTTTCCGGGCCGGTCAGGATTAACGGGAATGGAATCTCAGCGTTGGCTGGATGCAGCAAAATGCCGAGCAGGTAGAGGATTTCTTCGGCGGTCCCCGGACCACCCGGAAAGACAATGATGCCGTGGCCGGCACGCACGAAGGCTTCGAGGCGCTTTTCGATATCCGGCAGGATCACCAGCTCATTGCAGATCGGGTTGGGTGACTCTGCCGCGATGATGCCCGGTTCGGAAAAACCGACGTAGCGACTGTTCTGGATCCGCTGCTTCGAATGGCCGATGGTGGCACCTTTCATCGGTCCCTTCATCGCTCCCGGACCGCAGCCGGTACAGATATCCAGACCGCGCAGACCGAGTTCGTAACCGACTGATTTGGTGTAGTTGTATTCGTTGCGCACAATCGAATGGCCACCCCAACACACCACCAGGTTCGGACTCAGCAGCGGCCGCAGTACCCGCGCATTGCGCAAGATATGGAACACCGCATCGGTCGCACCTTCGGACGTGTCGAGGTCGAGCGCGCCACTGTTGTAGATCGACTCGTCGACATAAATGATGTCGCGCAGCACCGCGAACAGGTGCTCGCGTATGCCGCGGATCATCTTGCCATCGACAAAGGCGCTGGCCGGCGCGCCGCGTACATCGAGCTTGATGCCGCGTTCGCGCAGCACGATACCGATATCAAAGTCCGGATAGCGCTCCAGCAGCACCTTGCCGTCGTCCATGTCGCTGCCGCAATTGAGAACCGCCAGCGAGCAATTGCGAAACAGCTGGTACATGCCGCTGCGGCTGCGATCGAGCAACTTGTTGACTTCTGCTTTCGACAGAACTTCAAGGTGGCCTTCAGGGGAAATCTGGGTATCAACAGTGGGATAAATCATCAGCATCAATTCTCGAAAAAGTGGGGGACGATCTCAGTGTAGCGAGATCGATTATTCCTCAAAAGCAATTTTGTTTAATACCTGCGATGCGGCAACAAGCCCGAAGGCAGCGGTCACGACCATGGCCGATCCGAACCCTGCACAATTGAGTCCGGTGATACCGGCGACGGCCTCATCACTGTCGTCGTCAGCGCTTTCCGCTGCGGCCGGAAAGCGCAGGTGCTCGGTCGAAAACACCGCATCGATACCAAACTTGTTGCGGGTACCACGCGGAAAACCGTGCTCCGAGCGCAGCCGCTTGCGCACCTTGGCCAGTAGCGGTTCCTGCTCGGTACGGCACAGGTCGCGCACTTCGATTTTGGTCGGATCGACCTGGCCACCGGCACCGCCGATGGTGATGAGCCGCAGCTTGTGCGTGCGGCAATAGGCGATCAGTGCAGTCTTGGCGCGGACGTTATCGATCGCATCGACGATGTAGTCGTAGCCGCGGCTGCCTATCATCGCATCGAGGTTATCGGCATCGATGAATTCCTCGATCTGGTTGACCCGGCAAAACGGGTTGATCTGGGCGATGCGCTCGGCCAAGGCTGTCACCTTGGCCTGGCCCATCGTTGACGTCAGCGCATGAATCTGGCGATTGACATTGGACTCGGCCAGGTTGTCGAGATCGATCATCGTGATCTGCCCGATGGCGCTGCGGGCCAGCGCTTCGACAATCCACGAACCGACGCCACCGACGCCAATCACGCACACATGGGCAGCGCGAAATCGCGCCAGTGCGGGCGCGCCATACAAGCGCGCAATGCCACCAAAGCGGCGCTCAAAATCGATCTCGGGAAGTTCGGCAATCGCGGAGAGTGCGGTATCAGTCATGGGTACGGGGGAAAAAATCATCCGCCATTTTAACGGACGGGATCATTGTGTTTGCGCCTAAAATCATGGTCACTGCATTCACCTCTCTATCAAGGACATCACGATGACCAGCATGACCAACATCAGCGGAGCCTGCCATGTCGATCGCTGACCTGCGCAAGGATTACAGCCAGTCCAGCCTGTCGCGCGCCGACGTGCTCGACGACCCGATCCGGCAATTCGGCAAATGGTTCGACGAAGCACTGGCAGCGCAAGTACCGGAACCGAACGCGATGAGCCTGGCTACGGTGGCCGCCGACGGACGACCATCGTCACGCATCGTGCTGATCAAGGAATTCGATGCGCGCGGCTTTGTCTGGTTCACCAATTACGGCAGCCGCAAGGGCCAGGAATTGCAGCACAACGGCCATGCAGCACTGCTGTTCCACTGGGTCGAACTGGAACGCCAGGTTCGCATCGAAGGCCGCGTCGAACGGATCACGGACGAGGACAACGATGCCTACTTCAATAGCCGCCCGCTAATGAGCCGCATCGGCGCGATCGCCTCGGCGCAAAGCGAGCCGGTCGCCAGCCGCCGGGAACTGGAGGCACGTTTCAGTGCCGCCGAAGTCGCCAGCGGACCGGCTCCGGCAAGACCTGCGCATTGGGGTGGCTACCGGCTGGTACCCGATTACCTTGAATTCTGGCAAGGCCGGCCATCGCGCCTGCATGACCGGATCGCCTACCAGCAACTGTCGGATGGTAACTGGGAGCGAGAGCGCCTGCAGCCCTAGCTGCCTAAGACCGCAGCTTGGCCGTGAACAGTTTGCGGAACTTGGCTACCTTGGGTTCGACCACGAACGCGCAATAGCCCTGCTCCGGATGCTGGACGAAGTAGTTCTGGTGGTAGTCCTCGGCCTTGTAGTACGTGGTCGCAGGACTGAGTTCGGTGACGATAGGCGCATCCCAGACGTTGGCCATTTCGGCCGTCACGTGGTGCGCCATGTCTTCCTGCTCCTGCGAGTGGAAATAAATCACTGACCGATACTGTGTGCCGACATCAGCACCTTGCCGGTTCAGCGTAGTCGGGTCATGGATCGTGAAAAAAACCTCCAGCAGTTCGCGGTAGCTGACGACGCTATTGTCAAAGCTGATCCGGACGACTTCGGCATGGCCGGTGGTGCCGTTGCATACGGCTTCGTAGCTTGGATTGACGACGCCGCCGCCGGTATAACCGGACTCGACCGCCAGCACGCCATTGAGTTGCTGATACACCGCTTCGGTGCACCAGAAACAGCCTCCGCCTAATGTTGCCATTTCTGTTGCCATGTTCGCTCCTTCTGTTTTGAGCCCTGACTTTAACGCAAACCAGAGTGCTCCGCAGCCAAGCTACTTTTTCGGCATAATGTCGCAACTCTCAGGAAGCCCGATGCCATTGCCCATTCAAAACCCCGTCACGACGCCATTCGACAGCCGTCATTTTCGCCATGCGCTGTCGCAGTTCGCCACTGGCGTCACCGTCATCACGACCCGGACTGCCGATGGCACGATGCTGGGATTGACCGCCACCTCGTTCAACTCGGTATCACTGCAACCACCGCTGGTACTATGGAGCCTCGGCTGTACTGCCAACAGCATGGCAGGTTTCAATGACAGCACCCATTACATAATCAATGTGCTGGCCGCCGACCAGTCGGCGCTGGCCAACCGTTTTGCCAGCCGTATCGAAGACCGGTTCGCTGATATCGCACTGGATTTTTCCGCCAACGGCCAGCCGGTCCTGCGCGGCGCAGTCGCCTGGTTCGAGTGCAGCAACCGCAGTCGCTATCCGGAAGGCGACCATATCATTTTTGTCGGTGAAGTCACGCATTGCGAAGTGGGCTCAGGCGCGCCGCTGGTCTATTACGGTGGCGCTTATTGTTCCGCGAGTGCGCTGCCGGCGGCCTAGACGCTGCAATAAAAAAAGCGCTGCAGGCGGATCGCCTGCAGCGCTTTTTCTTTGCTGCTGCGCGGGTCAGCGCAGCAGCCTGTTCAGAACTTGTAGCCGACTGAAATACTGAAGGCAACCGGATCGAGCTTGGTGTCGATGGTGCGCTTGGTGCCGGAAGAATCCAGCGTGGCCGTGGTCTTCAGGTAGGTCTTGACCAGTGCCGAATCAATGAACCAGCGGTCGTTGATCGCATAGGTGGCGCCGATCTGCGGCGAAATACCGAACTTTGCCTCGATGTCGACGTTGGTCGGACCCAGCAATGCCACCAGCGTTGAACTCGCATGCGCATCACGGAAATAAGCATAGGTCACGCCCAGCCCGACATACGGACGAAACCGTGCGGTCGGTTCGAGCAAGCGGTACTGCACGAACAAGGTTGGCGGCAATTGCTGGACGTCGCCGATCTTACCGACGCCGTTGATCGAGCCCTTGCCGACCATGTCATGGCGGTACGGCAAGCCAAGCACCAGCTCGGTCGAGATGTTATCCGTGATCATGTAAGTTGCCGCGACAATCGGTGCATACGCACTGTTGACGTCAACCTTCACGCCGCCCAGACCGGGACCGCTCAGGTCGCCGCTATGGACCATCGGCGTGATCAGGTTTTCACCGACTTTGACCATCCATTGACCGGCCGACTGGGCCGATGCCGGCAGGGCTGCCGTGGCGAGTGCGGCAACAGCCACCACGGCAAGCAGCCGGGGCAAAGCAAATACGGATTTGTTCATGTGTCTTCTCCAGTTCGAGGAATACGCGTTGTGTGTTGTTCTTTACCGGCGGCAGGAGTCGCTCTGCGTGATCAGAACCAGCCTTTTTTCGCCAGTTGCAGCGTGACGTAATCGGCGAACAGGCGATGACCGAAGATGGTCGGATGGACCGAGTCGGCAAACAGGAAGCCGGCATTGGCGCTCGGGATCAGCGTGCTGGCATTGCAGAACAGCGATGACCCGCTTGGCAGTTTGGTCAGATCGCATGCCGGCACAGTGAAGTTGGTCACGCCGTACTGGACCGAGTTGGTGAACACGTCCTTGTTGGCGGCATTGGCATCGACCACCACCACATTGAGTGCCAGGTCAGCAACCGCTTTCTGGAAGGTCGCATTGAAGGTGTTGACCAGACCGGTCAGCAGCGCCCGTCCATCGGCCGTAATCGATGCACCGTACGGTGTTGCCGCACTGTCCGGCAGGTTCATCACGACGATATATTTGGCACCCTTGGCGAGGATCTTGTCGCGCACGTAACCGGCCAGTTCGGTGGCGGCCGTCGCCATTGCCAGCCCGGCGGTTTGCTGGGCGGCCTGTGCAGCGGCACCAACGCTGGCGGCAGTCGCGCCTGGTGCGGTGCTAGCGGCACCGATGACGGCGGCGACATAGCCGGCCTGGTAAAACACGTCGTTATTGCCACCGTAGACAAACACCAGGTCGGTCGGCTTGTAGCTGACGTTGGCCGCCAGATGGTTGTCCATCTGGGTTTTCATCGGGATCGTCAGCGCGCCGGTGTCATGACCGATACCGTTGATGCTGGTGACGCGCGAACCACCCTGGCCATAGGCCGTGCAACTGGTTTTCGGACAGGTCACGCTGGTGGTGGCATAGCCCACCACGTTAGGCGTAATTGTCAGGTTGAGCTTGGCCGCAATGTCTTCGATCCAGATGGGGCCGGGGTTGGTGGTGAACTTGCCGCCGGTCGGCAGACCGGTAGCGGGATTGATCGTGGCCGGTGCATACGACCCGGCATCGCTGAGGCTGTCACCAAACGAAATGACCGCACTGAATTGTGGTTTGGAAGGACTGCCGGTGCTGCCGCCGCCACAACCGGCGAGGACGGCGAGGGAAAGAACAGCGGCGGATAGCTTGAACTGTTGCATTGCGTGTCTCCTTTAAAAGGCTTTTTATAACGAACGAAAAACTCCACAAAAACGCACGTGTGTTCTTTTAATTTCGGTCGAGTATGTCACTGATAACAGTGCTTGACCATACGCAAAGTCCCGTTCGGATAGCCTGAAATTAGAGGAGACGCTCCAGAATGCCTGCCGAGTCGTGGGCCGCCCGGCGCAGGCGATCATTGATGGCTTGCCAGTCGGCCGAACCAGGCGGTGCCTCGATCAGGATCAGGTCCGCATCGGCCATGTCGAGCAGACGCAATCCGGCATACAGGCCATGGGCATAGCCGGCCGGCGACGACGGCAATTGCAGCGCACCGGCGTGATGAACGGCGCTCCAGTGCAGCAGTGCAACCCGGCGACCGGCCGCAGCCAGTTGCTGCAAGGTCGGCGCAATATCTGCGCTGGCAATCATCGCCACCGGCGTGCGCGGTGCATAGTGCGCTTCGAGCGTGCCGGAAGCGCGCGGTGCAGCGGCGTCCGGTGCGGCCGGTGTCACGCCGAGTACCTGCGCCAGTTGCAAGGTGGTGATGCGACCGGGACGCAGCAGTACCGGACCATGCGAGTCCAGCCGCGACAAGTCGATGATGCTCGACTCGATCCCGACTTCGCTCTGGCCGCCATCGAGGATCAGGTCGACCGACCCATCGGTAAATTCATCGCGCACATGCTGCGCGATGGTCGGGCTGACATGGCCGAACTTGTTGGCCGACGGCGCGGCGATACCGCCCTTGCCACCCTTGAAAGCGCGCAATAAGGCTTGCGCCACCGGATGCGACGGACAACGCACGCCGATCGAATTTTGCCCGCCCGCCACTGCTGCCGGAATATGTGCGGCACGCGGCAGGATCAGCGTCAGCGGACCCGGCCAAAAGGCATCGATCAGGGCCTGCGCCTCGTTGGGAATCGCACTGACCCAGTAGCCGGGGTCGGCCTCCGGTGCCAGATGCACGATCACCGGATGATTCGACGGCCGGCCCTTGGCGGCATAAATGCGTGCAATCGCCGCCGGGTTTTCGGCATCGGCACCGAGGCCGTAGACGGTCTCGGTCGGAAATGCCACCAGCCGGCCCTGTTCGAGCAGCGCGGCAGCGCGGAGGATGTCATCGTCGTGCAGCAGGCTCACGCGTGCGCCTTAGCGTGCAATGCGCAGGATCGCGCACGCTGCCTGCAAGCTCGCTTGCGCGTGATCCAGCGTCGCCGCGACGAAGGTCACGTGGCCCATCTTGCGGGACGGCCGCGGATCATCCTTGCCGTACAAATGCAGCGATGCACCGGGCAAGGCCAGCACGCGATCCCAAGCCGGCTCGATCCGTTCGCCGGTGGCGACATCGAACCACAAATCGCCAAGCAGATTGAGCATCACCGCCGGCGAATGCTGGCGCACATCGCCCAGCGTCAGTCCGGCCATCGCCCGCACCTGCTGCGCGAACTGGCTGGTGATACAGGCATCGATCGTGTAATGCCCGCTGTTATGCGGTCGCGGTGCCATCTCGTTGACGACCAATGACCCATCGTCAAGGATAAAAAATTCGATGCACAGTACGCCGACATAACCGAGATGGTCGATGATCGCCAGCGCCGCATCATGGGCCCGCATCGCGCAATCGGCCGACACGTTCGGACCGGGCACGGTGGTGGTGAAGAGGATGCCGTCGCGATGGACGTTTTCGGCAATTGGATAGACCACCGATTTTCCATCATGGCCGCGCGCTGCCAGCACCGAGACTTCATAGGCCAGCGGCAGCATTTTTTCGAGCACGCACGGCACGCCGTTCATGCCGGCAAATGCGGTGCGTAATTCGGCGATGGTCGTGACGCGGGCCTGGCCCTTGCCGTCGTAACCGAGCCGCACTGTTTTCAAAATACCGGGCAGTAGCCCATCGCTCACGGTGTCGATATCGCTATCGGCAGCGATCAGCTGGTGCGGTGCCGGCAGCACGCCGGAGCGTGCGGCGCAATCGATGAAGAAGCGCTTCTCGACCATCCGGTCCTGCGCCACCGACACGCACGCCGCCGACGGCGAGACGCTGGCATGCTGCGCCAGCAAGTCCAGGCTGGCAGCCGGCACGTTCTCGAATTCGGTCGTCACGGCCGCGCATTGCACGGCCAGTTCCTGCAGCGCACCGGCGTCGTCGTAACGCGCCACCAGATGCCGGTCGGCCGCATGTGCGGCCGGCGATTCATCGACCGGCTCCAGCACCGCGACTTTGTAGCCCATCGCTTGTGCGGCATGGACGAACATCCGGCCGAGCTGGCCGCCGCCCATCACGCCGAGCCACGTAGCCGGGGTTGCCGATGGAATCAATGCAGGCTGCAGGTCGCTCATAACGGCAATACCATCGCCAGCGCGACTTGCGTCTGCGCCGTGCGGAATACCTCGAGTTTGGCGGCCAGCGCGTCATCGGTGGTCGCCATCATCGCAATGGCGGCCAATGCCGCATTGGCGGCACCGGCTTCACCGATGGCGAAGGTCGCGACCGGAATGCCCTTCGGCATCTGCACGATCGACAGCAATGAATCCTCGCCGCGTAAATATTTCGATGGTACCGGCACGCCCAGCACCGGCACGATGGTCTTGGCCGCCAGCATGCCCGGCAAGTGCGCTGCACCGCCGGCACCGGCGATGATCGCGACCAGGCCGCGCGCACGGGCGCTTTCGGCATAGGCAAACAATTGGTCCGGCATCCGGTGTGCCGAGATCACTTGCGCCTCATGCGCGATACCAAAATCCTTGAGCATCGCGACCGCATGTTGCATCACGTCCCAGTCGGATGAGGAACCCATCACGACGCCGACTTTTACTGATTCAGTCATCTCAGTCCTCCAGCGTGCCGCCGGTCAGGCGCTCGAGCGCTTCGCGGTATTTGGCACCGGTTTTTGCGATCACGTCGGCGGGCAGGGTCGGTGCCGGCGCGGTCTTCGGCCAGTCGGTCAATGTCTCGAGATAGTCGCGCACGAACTGTTTGTCGAACGACGGTGGCGAACTGCCCGGCGCGTACGAATCGGCTGGCCAGAAACGTGACGAGTCGGCCGTCAGCACTTCATCCATCAGGTACATCGTGCCATCGGCATCGAGGCCGAATTCGAACTTGGTGTCGGCGATGATGATGCCGCGCGTGGCGGCATAATCGGCTGCTGCCTGGTACAAGGCGATACTGACATCGCGCATCTTCGCGGCCAGTTCTGCACCAATGCGCTGCTCCATGTCGGCGAAGCTGATGTTCTCGTCGTGCTCGCCGAGTTCGGCCTTGGCCGCCGGTGAGAAGATCGGTGCGGCCAGCTTGTCGGCCTGGCGCAAACCGGCCGGCAACGCCACGCCGCAGACCGCGCCGGTGGCCTGGTAATCCTTCCAGCCGGAGCCGATCAGGTAACCGCGCACGACCGCCTCAACCATGATCGGCTGCAGCCGCTTGGCCACCACCGCACGACCGCGCACCTGGTCGATTTCATTGGCTTGCACGACCGATTCCGGCGTCACGCCGGTCAGGTGATTCGGCACGATGGCGGCGAGTTTTTCGAACCAGAAATTCGACATCTGGTTGAGCACGCGACCCTTGGCCGGAATCGCTTCGTTCATCACGACATCAAACGCCGACAGGCGGTCCGTCGTGACGATGAGGATCTGGTCGTCACCGACGGCGTAGTTGTCGCGCACTTTGCCGCGGCCCAGCAGCGGCAGGGACGGGATCTCGGACTGATAAAGACTGGTCATATGTTTTTCCATAAATTCCGGCCGGGGATGCATGCGCAACGCCGGCCGTTAGGTGCCCCGTGGGACAGGTTACTGTTCAATGATCGACTTATTGAACGATCTGTTTCAGGTCGCCCTGCTTGTATTTTGTCGCCATTTTTTCGAGTGACAACGGCATGATCTTTGAGGCCTGGCCTTCGCAACCGAAGGACAGGAAACGCGACTTGGCCACCAGCATTGCGGCTTCGCGGGCAGGTTTCAGGTAATCGCGCGGATCGAATTTGGATGGATTCTCGAACAGGTAGCGACGGATCGCGCCGGTCATCGCCAGGCGGATATCGGTATCGATATTGATCTTGCGCACGCCGTGCTTGATGCCTTCCTGGATTTCTTCGACCGGCACGCCGTAGGTTTCTTTCATGTCGCCGCCGAATTCACGGATCTCGGCCAGCAATTCCTGCGGCACCGATGACGAGCCATGCATCACCAGATGCGTGTTCGGGATGCGGGCGTGGATTTCCTTGATGCGGTCAATCGCCAGGATGTCGCCGGTCGGCTTGCGTGAAAACTTGTACGCGCCGTGCGAGGTACCGATCGCAATGGCCAGTGCATCGCACTGGGTCAGGTGGACGAAGTCGGCGGCTTGCGAGACATCGGTGAGCAATTGCTCGCGGGTCATCTTGCCGTCGGCGCCGTGGCCGTCTTCCTTGTCGCCCATCATGGTTTCGAGCGAACCGAGCACGCCCAGTTCGGCTTCGACCGTCACGCCGATGGCGTGCGAGAACTCGACCACCTTGCGCGAGACTTCGACGTTGTATTCGTAGCTGGCGACCGACTTGCCGTCTTCATTGAGCGAGCCATCCATCATCACCGACGAGAAGCCGGAGCGGATCGCGGTCATGCAGACCGACGGCGACTGGCCGTGATCCTGGTGCATCACGACCGGGATGTGCGGATAGGCTTCGATGGCCGCTTCGATCAGGTGGCGCAGGAAGGGCTCGCCGGCATATTTGCGGGCACCGGCCGAGGCCTGCATGATGACCGGCGAATTGACTGCATCGGCCGCGCCCATGATGGCGAGGACCTGTTCGAGGTTGTTGACATTGAATGCCGGCAGGCCGTAGCCATTTTCAGCAGCGTGGTCGAGCAGTTGACGCATTGAGACGAGTGGCATGGTGAGACTCCAGAGCTAGTTAAATTTGGTCGTTCAGTGCGCGCCGATTTTCACGATCCGCAGCGCGTTGGTGCCGCCGGCCTGCCCCATCGGCTCGCCCCAGGTGACGACGATCATGTCATCTTTTGCCACCACGCCTTTGGCCAGCAACAAATCCTGGACGTTTTTCAGCATGACGTCGGGGTCGGTTAATTTTTCCAGCTCAAAAGGCCGCACGTTGCGGTACAGCGCGGCCTTGCGCTGGGTTGCCATGCTAGGCGTCATCGCAAAGATCGGGATATCGATGTTGTGCCGGCTCATCCACAGCGGTGTCGATCCCGATTCGGTCAATGCCACGATTGCTTTTACGCGCAGATGATACGCGGTGAACAGCGCGCCATACGCAATCGATTGATCGATCCGGCTAAAAGTGAGGTTCATGAAATCGGCGTCGAGCTTGTAGTCTTCGGATTTTTCGGCTTCGATGCAGATGGCATCCATCGCTTCGACGGTCTCGACCGGATAGCGACCGGAGGCGGTTTCGGCCGAGGTCATCACGGCATCGGTACCATCAAGCACCGCATTGGCCACGTCCGACACTTCGGCGCGGGTCGGCACCGCATTGACGATCATCGACTCCATCATCTGGGTCGCGGTGATGGCCAGCTTGTTCGAGGCGCGCGCCATCTTGATCATGCGTTTTTGCAGTGCCGGCACGGCCGCATTGCCGACTTCGACAGCCAGGTCGCCACGCGCCACCATGATGCCATCGGAGGCGTCGAGGATTTCCTGCAAGACCGGAATCGCTTCGGCGCGCTCGATCTTGGCGATCATCAGCGGCTTGTGGCAATACTGCTCGCCGGCGATGTTGGCCAGCTGGCGCGCCATCATCATGTCGGTCGCGCTTTTCGGAAACGATACCGCCACGTAATCGGCCTGGATGCTCATCGCCGTCTTGATGTCTTCCATGTCCTTGCCGGTCAGTGCCGGCGCCGACAGTCCGCCGCCCTGCCGGTTGATGCCCTTGTTGTTGGACAGTTCGCCACCGATACGCACCGTGGTGTGAATCGCGCTACCGACGATTTTGTCGACGATCAGTACGATCAGTCCATCGTTGAGCAACAGCACATCATTGGCGCGCAAGTCGCGCGGCAGCTCGCGGTAATCGAGTCCCACCACATCCTGATTGCCCAGCTGGCAAGCGGCGTCGAGCGTAAAGCTGGCCCCTTTGACCAGCTCGATCTTGCCGTGTTCGAACTTGCCGACGCGGATTTTCGGGCCTTGCAGATCGGCCATGATGGCGATCTCGACACCGCAATCGGCCGCTGCCTGGCGCACCAGCGCGGCCCGGTCGATGTGGTCCTGCGCCTTGCCGTGCGAAAAATTGAGCCGCACTACGTTCACGCCGGCGCGAATCATGCGCGTCAGGGTATCGAGGTCACTGGAGGCGGGACCGATGGTGGCAACGATTTTAGTAGCGCGGGACAAGGACATAGGGGAACCCTTTCGAAGGCGTATCTGCTGGTTGATGTGCGGTGCTTATTGACTGAAACGTTGTTGAAGAATCGCGACGGCCGGCAAGGTCCGGCCTTCGAGGAATTCCAGGAAAGCGCCACCACCGGTCGAGATGTAATCAATGCGATCGGCGATGTCGTACCTGGCAATGGCAGCTAGCGTATCACCGCCGCCGGCAATCGAGAACGCCTTGGCGTCGGCAATCGCCAGCGCCAGTGTTTTGGTGCCATGGCCGAACTGTTCGAACTCGAACACGCCGACCGGACCATTCCACACCACGGTGCCGGCTTGCGCAATCTGGCCGGCCAGCAGCGCGGCAGTTTGCGGACCGATGTCGAGGATCAGGTCATCGTCTTCGACGTCGGCCACGGCCTTGACGGTGGCGACCGCATCGGCAGCAAACTGCTTGGCGCAGACCACGTCGGTCGGGATAGGCACCGACGCGCCGCGTGCACTCATCATCGCCATGATCTCGCGGGCTTCATTGACGAGATCGGCTTCGGCCAGCGACTTGCCGATCTTCAGGCCGGCCGCCAGCATGAAGGTGTTGGCGATGCCGCCGCCGACGATCAGGTGGTCGACCTTGGACGCCAGGGCTTTCAGGATGGTGAGTTTGGACGAGACCTTGGAACCGGCCACAATCGCCAGCAATGGCCGGGCCGGCGCATTGAGCGCCTTGCCGAGCGCATCGAGTTCGGCCGCCAGCAAAGGACCGGCGCAGGCGACCGGCACAAATTGCGCGATACCGTAGGTGGTGGCTTCGGCGCGGTGGGCGGTGCCGAACGCATCATTGACGTAGATGTCGCATAGCGCGGCCATCTTTTTTGCCAGTTCGGGATCGTTCTTTTTTTCGCCACGATTGACGCGGCAGTTTTCCAGCAACACGATCTGGCCCGGCGAGACTTCGACGCCATCGACCCAGTTATGGACCAGCGTGACGGTTTGATCGAGCAGTGCCGACAGGCGCGTGGCAACAGGTGCGAGGGAATCGGATTGCTTGAATTCGCCTTCGACCGGGCGACCCAGATGCGAGGTCACCATCACGGCAGCGCCGGCGTCCAGCGCCTGGCGAATCGCCGGAATCGAGGCGCGGATGCGGGTGTCTTCGGTAATATTACCGTCGGCATCTTGCGGCACGTTCAGGTCGGCGCGGATGAAGACGCGTTTGCCGCGCAATTGGTTGGCGGCGATCAGGTCGCTCAGTCGGTTGAATTGCATAGTCAAAAATCCCGAAACCCAGGTTGGAAGAGGCCGCATTTTACCTCAGCACCCGGGCATACCTGCCGTTTTTGCAACTCGTTACTGAACCAGCCGCAGTACCGTGTACAACGCCATGCCGATAATGATCGTGCCCAGCAAATGTTTGGTGACCAGGAAAAAACCCACCGCACCGAGACCGGCCAGCAGGCGCGGATTGGTCCAGTGCAAATCGAGCGTGCCACCAACCAGCACCAGGTCGGGCGCGACGATGGCGGCCATCGCGGCGGCCGGTGCATAGCGCAGCGCGTGCTGGACTTTTTCCGGCAATTTGACGGCATGGCCGAGCAGGAAAAAAGAACAGCGCGTCAGCACGGTGGCCAGCATCAGCAGGCCGATCGTGATCCAGATTTCGGTCGTCGTCATGGCGTCTTGCGCGGCAGGTGCCGCTCCATCAGGTAATCAATCAGCATCGCCACCGTCATCCCGACCACGACTGCGACCAGCAAACCCAGCCGGTACGGCAACTGCGCCGCCGCGATCGCCACCGTGCCGGCGACCAGCACGCCACCCAGCGCTGCGAGGTTGATGGTCAGCGGAATCATCACCGCCAGCAAGGCCAGCGTGCCGGCGAAGCCGATGCCCCAGCTCTCCGGAATCTGGCTGGCCAGCAGGATGCCGGCTACCGCGCCGCTCTGCCAGGCACACCAGTTCGGGTAGCAGATACCGGTGAAATACCCGACCTTGCCGGCCGGCTGATGCAGGGTTTCGGCAGGAAAACGGCGCGGAAAAAATCCCATCGTGATATCGGCATTGAAGTAGCCATACCAGAGCCGCTGTTTCCAGCGCAGATGCGCAAAATGCGGCCCGATCGCCGCCGCAAAAATCACGAAGCGCAAGTTCACCACCAGCGCCGTCACGAACACCACCCACTCCGGCGCGTTGGCGGCAATCAGCGGCAGCGCCGCCAGCTGCGCCGAACCGGCAAACACGAAGAACGACATTCCCAGCGCCTGCCAGATCGTCAAGCCCGACTTGACCATCGCCATCCCCGACACCAGGCCCCAGGCAAAAATGCCCGGCATGGTGGCGGCGCTGACCTTGAAGGCAGCAGCGTAAGCACGTTTTTCGATGATGGCGGGAGATGGGTGGCCGGACGCGGTTTCGGAATTGAGCATGGCTTTGAATCAATGATTGAGGGCACATAGTACAGAGGAAGTTTTGGGCACCCCGAACTGATCATGGTTGGCAGTGGCCAATGCGTGTGCGTCAGGCTGGCTTGGCTAGCCCGCACACAGCTAACGGTTAGAATGCGATGGCCAAAAATACCGGGCTGATTGCTGCCGGCGAGGGTCCGCCCGGAACGGGTACTACCAGAAATCAACAGGAACTTCGCGTCATGCGCCTCCAGATTCAACAGTTCAGAATTACGCTGGCAAGTGCCATCGGCACCCCGCTGTTTTTGCTTGCCCTGCTGCTATCGACGCCAGGCTTCGGGCAGGACGTGGTCGCGCCCCCGCCGGCACCGGCGGCGATTGTCGACAATGCGCGCAAGGAAATGGATCTGGTTCAGTCCGCCTTGTCCAAAGAAGTCGACAGTGCCCAGTTACAGGAAGCGCGGCAACGCGCGCTGGCAACACAGGCGCAGCTGGAAGTCGCCGCCGAGGCCATCTCGACACAGCTTGCGCAAGTGCAGGCACGGCTGGCCGAACTTGGCACGCCTGCTGCAGGAACAAAGGAAGCACCGGATATTGCCTCGCAGCGTGCCGAACTGGTGCGATCTCAAACGGCGCTGGATTCCCAGGTCAAGCTGGCCGGCCTGCTGGCCGTCGAGGCAGAGCAGGCGGTAACGACCATCGCTACGCGCCGGCGCACCCAGTTCAGTGCGCATCTGTTCGAGCGCACCGACTCGCCGCTGAGTACCGCGTTCTGGAGCAATGTGGGATCGGATGCGCCGGCCGACATTAGCCGGGTGCGCCAGCTCGGGTCGACGATACTGGCCAGGATGTCCACGGTCGCTAAAAGCGTCTGGCTGTTGACCTTTCTGGCATGCGCCGTCCTGGTCGTGGCGAGTGGCCCCGGCGGACGCGTCCTGCTGCGCATCATCTCGACGCGCATTCCTGCCGGACGTCTGCGCCGCTCTCTGTATGCATTAGGCGTGGTCGGGGTCTGGACCGTGGTCCCCGGCGTCGCCGCCCATGTGCTGTTTACTGTCCTGACAAGCGGTGCATCGGGGGTACCGATTTCGGATGAACTGCGCGCCCTGCTGGGCGGCTTGGACGCCATCGTGTGGTTTGGCGGCTTTTGCGTCGGCCTCGGCGTGGCCCTCCTGATGCCGGCAAAACCGACCTGGCGGCTACTGCCGATTGCCGACCGGACCGCCTGGCGGCTGCGCTGGTTCCCGCTGGCGTTTGCCATCACGATGGTAGTCGAAGGCATCTCGACCCGGCTCTCGGTGGCCGCCGAATTGAGTCTCACCGCGACAGTGATCCTCAAAGGCCTGGCTGCGCTGACGCATTCCTTACTGATCGTGGCGGCGCTGGTGCAATTCCGGCGCACGGCGCTCGATAGCGCAAGCCCCGATCACCCTTCGGAAAGTGATCCCGCTGCAACCGTCGAGACCACCCCGGTCGTCCTCGCGATCCCTTTGTGGCTGCAGTCGCTGCGCTCGTTCACCTTGCTGATCCTGTTGCTGACCTTGTTCGGTTTTATCGCCGGCTACATCGCGATGGCCAGCTTTCTGCTCAATCAGCTGAGCTGGATTTTTATCGTGGCGAGTGCCGCCTACCTGCTGACCATCGTCACCGACGACCTGTTCATGACCTTGCTCGCGCCCAAGGTCCAGCCACCCGAACAGCTGGACAAGACCACGCCAGGCCAGACCGCCACCGCCGCCCCGCCGCCCCGGACACTGGAGCTGACCGCGGTCTTGCTGTCCGGCGCCAGTCGCATTCTGATCACGCTGCTCGCGCTGGTGCTGCTGGTGGCGCCGTTTGGCGAGAGCCCTCTCGAACTGCTGCACCGGGCCAGCAACGTCAACGAAGGGCTGTCGATCGGCGAGATCAGCATCCGGCCAGCGACGGTGTTCCAGGGACTGCTCGTGCTGTGCATCGGCCTGTTTCTGGTGCGTATGCTCAAGCGGTGGATAGGCAGCCGCCTGATGCCGACGACGCGGCTCGATGACGGCATGCGCATGTCGCTGACGACGCTGTCCGGCTATCTGGGCGTGATCCTGGTCATCGCCCTGTCGATGTCGGCAGTCGGGGTCGGCCTGGAGCGCGTGGCATGGGTGGCCAGCGCCCTGTCGGTCGGTATCGGCTTCGGCCTGCAGGGCGTGGTCCAGAACTTTGTCTCCGGCCTGATCCTGCTGGCCGAGCGTCCCGTCAAAGTGGGCGACTGGGTGTCCTTGTCCGGCGTCGAAGGCGACATCCGCCGGATCAACGTGCGGGCCACCGAGATTCAGATGGCTGACCGGTCTACCGTCATCGTGCCCAACTCCGAGTTCATCACGAAGATTGTCCGCAATGTGACCTACACCAATCCGATCGGCATGGTGCAAATCAAGTTGCCGATGCCGCTGGACACGGACACCCTCAAGGCAAGAGCGGTCATCCTGGAAGCCTTCGACAATCATGCCGGCGTGCTCGCCTCGCCGGCCGCGAGCGTGCAACTTGACGGCATCGACGGGCTGCGCCTGGTCTTCAACGCCTGCGGTTACGTCAGCTCGCCGCGCGCCTCGTATGGGGTCAAGAGCGATTTGCTGTTCGATATTCTCACGCGCCTGAAGGAAGCCGGGCTGAGCCTGTCCTTGCCACCGACTATCGTCATGTCGAACAGCACGGAGGTGCCCGCTGTGCCGTCTGCAGTGCGCCTGAACAATCCGGAAACGGACATCGATAATCGAAAAAAAACGAGTTGAACGACGCCGTCGCAACCCCGACAGCAATCACCCTCTGCCGATTACCGGATCGGTCCTGCGTTACCGCCCCACCTGAAAACATTTCATCCGACCCCGCAAGCATTTGAAACGCAGCCTTCTTCGCGATCCGTTAAGATGCAGGCCTGCCATCCCACTGGAACCGATCATGAATGCCGTCGCCGATCTCCCCTACACCGTTACCCGCCAACGTGATGTCGTCGACGCCTTGCGTCGTTTGTTACCCGAACGCTGCGTGCTATTCAATGACGAGGACGTCCGTCCCTACGAATGTGATGGCCTGGCTGCCTACCGGCAAATGCCGATGGTGGTCGCGCTGCCGGAGTCCGAGGCGCAACTGGTGCAGATCCTGCAATTGTGTCGTGACATGAAGCTGCCTATCGTGCCGCGCGGTGCCGGTACCGGCCTGTCCGGTGGTGCCACGCCGATTGCCGACGGGCTGGTGCTGTCGACGGCCAAGCTCAATCGCATCATCAAGGTCGATCCGGTGTCCCGCACGGCAGTGGTCCAGCCGGGCGTGCGCAACCTGGCGATTTCGGATGCCGCTGCTCCGCATAATTTGTATTACGCACCGGACCCGTCGTCGCAGATCGCCTGCTCCATCGGCGGCAACGTGGCCGAAAACTCCGGCGGCGTGCACTGCCTCAAATATGGGTTGACCGTGCATAACGTGATGCGCGTGCGCATCGTCACCATCGATGGCGATATCGTCGAACTCGGCAATAGCGCGCTCGATGCACCGGGCCTCGATCTGCTGGCCGTCTTCATCGGCTCCGAAGGGATGCTCGGCATCGTCACCGAAGTGACCGTGCGACTGATCCCGAAACCGCAGCAAGCCTGCGTGATCATGGCGTCGTTCGATGATGTCGTTAAAGGCGGCAACGCGGTCGCCGATGTGATCGGTGCCGGCATCATTCCGGCCGGGCTGGAAATGATGGACCGCACCAGTTCGCGCATGGTCGAGCCCTTCGTCAAGGCCGGCTACGATATCGACGCCGCCGCAATCCTGCTGTGCGAATCCGATGGCACACCCGAAGAAGTCAGCGAAGAAATCGCCCGCATGACGGCGATCCTGACGGCCAGCGGTGCCACCAAAATTTCCGTGTCGGGTTCGGACGAAGAGCGCATGCGCTTCTGGTCCGGCCGCAAGAATGCGTTCCCGGCTGCCGGCCGCATCTCGCCCGATTACTACTGCATGGACGGCACCATCCCGCGCAAGCGGCTGGCCGACGTGCTGCTGCGCATCGGCGAAATGGAAGTCAAATACGGCCTGCGCTGCGCCAATGTCTTCCATGCCGGTGACGGCAACCTGCACCCGCTGATCCTGTTCGATGCCAACAAGCCCGGCGAATTTCATCAGGCCGAAGCCTTCGGTGCCGAGATCCTCGAGCTGTGCGTCGAAGTCGGCGGCACCATCACCGGCGAACACGGCGTCGGCATCGAGAAAATCAATTCGATGTGCGTGCAGTATTCGCCGCAGGAGCGCGAGGCATTCTTCGCGGTCAAGCGCGCCTTCGACACCGCCTTCCTGCTCAACCCGGACAAAGCCATTCCTTCGCTGCACCGCTGCGCCGAATACGGAAAAATGCACGTGCAACGCGGTCAGCTGAAGTTTCCGGATCTGCCCCGTTTTTGAAAGACATGATGAATCAGGTACTAGACCAATTTCGCCAGCGCGTGCTCGATGCCAGCGCACAGGGCACGCCATTGCAACTGCGCGGCGGCGGCACCAAGGACTGGTACGGCCAGGCGCCGCACGGTGCGCGGCTTGACACCCGCGCCTACACCGGGATCATCGATTACGATCCGACCGAACTGGTTATCACGGCGCGCTGCGGCACGCCCTTGGCCGAGATCGAAGCCGCGCTCGACCAGAAGAACCAGATGCTGGCCTTCGAGCCGCCGTATTACGGTGATGGCGCAACCCTCGGTGGCGTAGTTGCCAGCGGCTTGTCCGGCCCGCGTCGTGCGGCCGCCGGCGCGGTGCGCGATTTCATGCTCGGCGCGGTGCTGATGGATGGCCATGGCGAAGTGCTGCATTTTGGCGGACAGGTGATGAAGAACGTCGCCGGTTACGATGTCTCGCGCTTGTTGGCCGGTTCGCTCGGCACACTCGGACTGCTGCTCGAACTATCGGTCAAGGTTCTGCCGAAGCCGTATGCCGAAACCACGCGCCAGCTGGCAATGACGCATGCGCAAGCGATCGAGCAGCTCAATGCCTGGGGCGGTCAGCCGCTGCCGATTTCGGCCAGTGCCTGGTGCGATGGCCAGCTGATGGTGCGCTTATCAGGTGCGCGTGCCGCCGTCGCTGCCGCTGAAATCCGCATCGGTGGTGACGTCGTCGACGATGCCACCCGCCTGTGGCGCGACCTGCGCGAACAGGGCAATACCTTTTTTGCCGATGAACACCATGCGCTGTGGCGCCTGTCGGTGCCATCGGTGACGCCACCGATCGACTTGCCGGGTGCGCAGCTGATCGAATGGGGTGGCGCGCAGCGCTGGCTGCAAACCCGTGCACCTGCTGCCGATATCCGTGCTGCGGCCAGCAAGGCCGGCGGTCACGCCACGCTGTACGGTGGTGATGACAAAGCCGTTGGCGTCTTTCATCCGCTGGCTCCTGCTGTTGCAGCGATCCATCGCCGCCTGAAAACCTCGTTCGACCCTGCCGGTATTTTCAATCCGGGCCGTCTGTATCCGGAGCTCTGATTCATGCAAACCAATCTTGCCGATTTCATCAAGAACACCCCCGACGGCATCGAAGCCGATGCCATCCTGCGCGCCTGCGTGCACTGCGGTTTCTGTACTGCGACTTGCCCGACCTATCAATTGCTGGGTGACGAACTCGATGGCCCGCGCGGCCGCATCTACCTGATCAAGCAAGTCCTCGAAGGCGTCGCACCGACTACCAAAACCCAGCTGCATCTGGACCGCTGCCTGAGCTGTCGCAGTTGCGAAACCACCTGTCCGTCCGGTGTGCAATACGGTCGTCTGCTCGAAATCGGTCGCAAGGCGGTCGATGCCCAGGTGCCGCGTCCGCTGGCCCAGCTGCTGGTGCGCACCGCGCTCAAGGAAGCGCTGCCGCGCAAATGGCTATTCACGCCGGCCATGAAAACCGGCCAGCTGTTGCGTCCGTTCCTGCCGAAGTCGCTGCGTAACAAGGTGCCGGCGGCACGTCCGCGTGGCCTGATGCCGATGCGCGAACATGCACGCAAGATGCTGCTGCTCGACGGTTGCGTGCAGCCGTCGATGGCACCCAACATCAATGCCGCCACTGCCCGCGTGCTCGATGCGCTAGGCGTGCAGCTGGTGGTCGCACCCAAGGCGGGTTGCTGTGGCGCGATCCGCTTCCATCTGAATGACCAGGATGGCGGGCTCGATGACATGCGCGCCAATATCGATGCGTGGTGGCCACTGGTCGAAGCCGGTGCCGAAGCGATCGTGATGACCGCCTCCGGCTGCGGCAGCATGGTCAAGGACTACGGTCATCTGCTGCGCCACGACATGATGTATGCCGACAAGGCAGCACGCATCTCGGCGCTGACACGTGACCTCAGTGAAATCATGCCGGCCTTCGAAGCGCAGCTGCAGGAAAAGCTGCGTGGAAAAATCACACAGCGCGTGGCTTACCATCCGCCGTGCACGCTGCAGCACGGGCAGCAGATTCGCGGCAAGGTCGAGAGTGTGTTGCGGGCGATTGGTGTCGATGTGCAGTTGTGCGGTGATAGTCATATCTGCTGCGGATCTGCGGGAACGTATTCGGTGACGCAGCCGGAACTGTCTTATCAGCTGCGTGATAACAAGCTCGAAAAATTGCACGCCACTAAACCGCAGACGATAGTCTCGGCCAACATCGGTTGCCTGACGCATTTACAGTCGGGCACCGATACGCCGGTGCAGCACTGGATTGAATTGATTGACGGGGCGCTGACGACGGCGCATTGAACTTGTCGAGGGCGCATTGTCCGTAGCGCCTGCGACAAGCTCCCTTCGACAGGCTCAGGGCAAACGGGAGTGAGGGCGCGCAACTCCCCCGAACCAAATGCACTGCAGCCCCGCCCGCCACGCCTGCTAAAATCAGCACCCCGTCATCCCAACAATCCGAAACCCGCCATGAGTGCTCCGAAATCCCCTCCCGCCCCTGTCGAACTGGCCGCCAGCGATCTGCCGGCTTATTGTCCCAATGATGCAATGCCGTTCTGGTCATCTCACCCGCGCGTGTTCCTCGACATGCGCCACGGCGAAGCGAAGTGTCCGTACTGCGGTACGGTGTATCGCCTGAAAGCCGGCGAAACCGTTCACGCCCACTAATTCCACGGAGCTTGCCATGTCCAGCAAGAAGCAATTGTCCGGCAGTCCCGACGATACCGAAGCCGCGTTCTACGACGCCCTCGGGCGCGCCGACCTGGAAGCCCTGATGGCGCTGTGGGCCGACGATGAAGAAATCACCTGCATCCATCCAGGCGCACCGCGTCTGATCGGTCACGCGGCAATCCGCGCATCATGGCAAGCCGTGTTTGCGCATGGCGGCGTGCACATCCATCCGGTGCAATTGCACGTCATGCAGAACCTGATGGCGGCGACCCACAGCGTGCTCGAACAGATGCGCAGCGGCGACATCACGCAAGAGATGCATATCCTCGCTACCAATGTCTACATCAAGACGCCAATGGGCTGGCGCATCGCCGTGCACCATGCGTCGATCGCGCCGGGCAAGGCACCGGTGGTGGTCGTCGATTCGACGACGCTGCATTGAAGCGCTCCGGCCACGGCCAGCAGCCCCAGCCACCCTATCGCGCGCCACGCTGGCTGCCGGGCGGCCATCTGCAAACCATCTATCCGGCCAAGTGCATCGCCACACCGGCGACACCGCTGCGGCGTGAACGCTGGAGTGCACCCGATGGCGATTTCGTGGATATTGATTTTGTCGACGGTCGTGCCGGCTTGCCGTTTGTGGTGCTGTTCCACGGGCTGGAAGGCTCGTCCGGCAGTCATTACAGCCGCGCCCTGATGGCGCATCTGCACAGCCTGGGCTGGTCCGGTGCCGTGCCCCATTTCCGGGGCTGCTCGGGCGAGATGAACCTGGCACCGCGCTTTTATCATTCCGGCGATGCGACCGAAATCGACTGGTTGCTGCGCCGTCTGAAAGTCACGCCGGCGGCGGCACAGGCCGGTGATTTTTTTGCGGTCGGGGTTTCACTCGGCGGCAATGCACTGCTGCGCTGGCTCGGCGAATCGCAGCACAGCGCCGGCATCGTCGATGCCGCTTGCGCGATCTCGGCACCGCTCGACCTGGCCGCCGGCGGCGCGGCCCTGTCGTCAGGTTTCAACCTGGTCTACACGCGCATGTTCCTGCAGACGCTGAAGCCCAAATGCCTGCAAAAGCTCGCGCAGTTCCCCGGCCTGTTCGACCGCGACAAGCTGCTGGCCGCGCGCGATCTGTATGCCTTCGACAATATCGTCACGGCGCCACTGCACGGCTATCGCGACACCAACGATTACTGGAACCGCGCCAGCGCGCGCCACGTCCTCGGCGACATCACGGTGCCGACGCTGGTGCTCAATGCCCGCAATGATCCGTTTTTACCGGGTCGGCATTTGCCCGCCAGGGCCGCAGCCGCCGTGACGCTTGACTATCCGGATACCGGCGGCCACGTCGGTTTCGCCGACGGCGCGCCACCCGGCCGGCTCGACTGGCTGCCGCGCCGCATCGTTGATTTTCTTCAGCACAGGAGTAACTCACATGGATGACATCGTGCGCAAGGCCATGGCCAAATGGCCGGAAGTGCCGCACTGCTATGGCTGGCTGGCGCTGGATGCGCGCGGCCACTGGCGCATGCGCGACGAAGCCGCGCAACAGCACAAGCAGCCCGGCGACCGGATCGCCCATGTCGCGCTGATGGGCTTCATCAACCGCAATTATCTGCACGATGCAGAGGGCCGCTGGTATTTCCAGAACGGACCGCAACGGGTCTACGTGAACCTCGAAGCGACGCCGTACATTGCCCGCACCGATCCGCAACACGGCTTCGTGCTGCAGACCGGCACCGCACTGGAGCACATCCAGGCCGCGTGGCTGACCGGGCAGGGCCAGCTGATCCTGCAGGCGGGCGAGCAGGTCGCGCAGGTCGATGATCGCGATACCGCGCACTGGCTCGGACAATTGCAGATCAACGGTGTCAGCGTCGATGACGACGCGCTGCTGGACTGGCTGGCACAACCGGCACAACCGGCGGCACTGATCCTGATTTACCGTGACCAGAAGATAGTCCTGGGCCGGCTCGATGCAGCGGCCTTGCCGGCGCATTTCGGCTTCGTCCGGTATCCGCAACCATCTGTCTAAGGTATTCTCGGCAGCTAGCGCGCGAGCTCACTCCATCTCCACAGCCACCACGGACTAACTCATGACGACTGCCACCCGGACGCAATGCATCCAGAACGTGCGGGACTTGCCGTCCCCGCCGCTGATCGTGATGGAATTACTCAATATCGTCGATCAGGACAACCTCGATATCGCGCTCCTGGCGGGCAAGGTTTCGCAAGACATGGCACTGACAGCCAAGACGCTGCGACTGGCCAACTCGGCGTATTTCGCCACCGCAGTCAAGGTCACCACGATTCATCAGGCCATCACGCTGCTGGGGTTCCAGAATGTCCGCACGCTCATTACCAAGGCGGCGCTGACCGGTTGCTTCCCCGAGCGCACCTGCAAGGGCTTCGATCACACGGTGTTCTGGCGGCATTCATGTGACGCTTCCGTCGCCGCCGGTATCCTGGCACGCCACATCGGCATGCATCCCGACATCGCGATGACGGCCGCGCTGCTGCATGACATCGGCCGACTGGTGCTGGTGAGCTGCTTCCCTGACGAGTACGCCCGCGTGCTGGCCAGGTATCACGAACACGGCGGTGCCTTGATCGAGGCAGAGCGCGACATCCTCGACATCGATCACGCCGAAGCCGGCGAACTGCTGGCGATCAGCTGGAATTTTTCGGACACGATGCGCCTGGCGATTGCCGGCCACCACGAACCGGACCGTCACGGCGTCGGCTTTCTGGCTGCGCTGGTCCACATCGCCAACGCCATCGTGCACCAGCTGGCATCGTCCGACGAAGGTCACGAACTGGCTCCGTCGGTCGCGCGCACCGCCTGGCAGGCATTGAACCTGAACGACGAGACGTATGCCCGTATCTGCGGGGAGACACAGCGCGCCATCGCCCGGCAGCGCTGAGTGCGACGGCGATCCGGCACGGGGTTGGTGATAAACTACAAGGCCATTTGCGGTGCCTTGCGCATTAACCGGCCCCGCTCCTGAATCATCCCGACAGTCCTTCCTGCGGAGCCACCATGCGTTTATCTCGCCCCCTGATCTTGCTAGCCCTGACCCTGACGACGCTGTCGGCACTGGCTTTCGACCGGCCGTTCCCGGCCGGTGCCAATCGTGCCAGCCTCGTCATCACCGACTATCCGCAAGTGCAGGTGGACGGCAAAGCGGCGCGGCTCTCGCAAGGCGCACGGATCTGGAGTACCGATAACCTGACGGTGATTCCGAACACGCTGGGCCACAGCGCGCACATCGTCAACTACACCACCGACCTCGACGGCGCGATCAACCGGGTCTGGCTGCTCAGCGCCGCTGAAGCCGCCGTCCGGCTTCCCGCCAAACCTACCACTTCAAGCCAGAATCAATAATGCAGAAAAAAGTATTCATCAAAACCTTCGGCTGCCAGATGAACGAGTACGACTCGGACAAGATGGCCGATGTGCTCAACGCTACCCACGGCATGGTCAAGACCGACACCCCGGAAGATGCCGACGTGATCCTCCTCAACACCTGTTCGGTGCGCGAAAAAGCCCAGGAAAAAGTCTTCTCCGACCTCGGCCGCATCCGTGAACTGAAGCTACTCAAGCCCGACCTGGTGATCGGTGTCGGCGGCTGCGTCGCCTCGCAGGAAGGCGCGGCCATCATCAAGCGCGCGCCGTATGTCGACGTCGTGTTCGGTCCGCAAACGCTGCACCGCCTGCCCGCGCTGATCGATCAGCGCCGCGCGTCCGGCAAGGCGCAGGTCGACATCAGCTTCCCTGAAATCGAAAAATTCGATCACCTGCCACCGGCGCGGGTCGATGGCGTCACCGCCTTTGTCTCGATCATGGAAGGCTGCAGCAAATACTGCAGCTATTGCGTGGTGCCGTACACCCGCGGTGAAGAAGTCTCGCGCCGTTTCGATGACGTGCTGGCCGAAGTGGCCGGACTGGCCGCGCAAGGCGTCAAGGAAATCACGCTGCTGGGCCAGAACGTCAATGCTTTTCGCGGCGTGATGGCCGATGGCGAGATCGCTGACTTTGCGCTGCTGATCGAATTCATTGCCGAAATCGACGGCATCGAACGCATCCGTTTTGTCACCAGCCATCCCAAAGAATTCAGCCAGCGCCTCATCGATGCGTATGCCAAGGTGCCGAAGCTGGTCGATCATCTGTACCTGCCGGCGCAGCACGGTTCGGACCGCGTGCTGATGGCCATGAAGCGCGGCTACACCGCGCTCGAATACAAGTCCATCATCCGGCGCCTGCGCGCGGTGCGGCCGAACATCGCGATCTCGTCAGACTTCATCGTCGGCTTCCCCGGCGAGACCGATGCCGACTTCGAGGCGATGATGAAACTGATCGATGACATCGGCTACGACAATAGCTTCAGCTTCATCTTCAGCCCGCGTCCCGGCACACCGGCGGCCACACTCGAGGACGACACGCCGCATGCGGTCAAGCTGGCCCGGTTGCAGCGCCTGCAAGCCGTCATCGATGCCAACACGCGGCGCTACAGCGACGCGATGGTCGGCCAGGTCGTGCGCGTGCTGGTCGAAGGCCCGTCGAAAAAAGACGCCGGCGATTTCCAGGGTCGCGCCGAGAACAACCGCGTCGTCAACTTTGCCGCCGGACCGGACGGTGCCAGCCTGGTCGGCCAGTTGCTCGACCTGACCATCACACACAGCTTCGGCTATTCGGTACGCGGTGAAATGCCCGCTGCGCCTTCACTTCAGACACCTCAACAAAGAACCGCTTGAAAACTCGCTCCCCCGCCGAACCGCTGTACTTCATTCCCGAGCCGCTCGACAACAAGCGGCTGGCCCACTTGTGCGGACCGATGGATGAAAACCTGCGCCAGATTTCTGCCGCGCTTGACGTCACCATCTTCCGCCGTGGCGAACGCTTCATCGTCGGTGGCCACAATGCCGAACGCGCAACCTCCCTGCTGGCGCAGTTCTATGCGATTGCCGACAAGGTGGTCTCGATCGAAGAAGTCCAGCTGGCCCTGGTTGAACAGCGCGCCGGCATGGCCTATGCCGAAGTCCCGGCCGCGAGCCTGAAACCGCTGCGTGGCGCGGCCAAAAAGAAAGCGCTGGAACTGATCGAGGCTGAGGCCGACACGCCAGCGCCGGAAGGCCCGACACTCAAGACCCGTCGCATGGACCTGCGCGGCCGCACGCCGAACCAGCTGGCCTACCTGAAAGCCATCCTCGACCATGACGTCACTTTCGGCGTCGGCCCGGCCGGTACCGGCAAGACCTACCTCGCGGTAGCGTGCGCGGTCGATGCGCTCGAACGCGATGTCGTCAAGCGCATCGTGCTGACCCGCCCGGCAGTCGAAGCCGGCGAACGGCTGGGCTTTCTGCCCGGCGATCTGGCCCAGAAAGTCGACCCGTATTTGCGCCCGCTATACGACGCGCTGTACGACTTGCTCGGTCACGACCGCACGCAAAAAATGTTCGAGAAACAAGCCATCGAAATCGCGCCGCTGGCTTACATGCGCGGCCGCACGCTGAACCATGCATTCGTGATCCTCGATGAAGCGCAGAACACCACGCCGGAACAGATGAAGATGTTCCTCACCCGGATCGGCTTCGGCAGCAAGGCTGTGGTGACCGGCGACATCACGCAGATCGATTTGCAGCGCACGCAAAAGAGCGGACTGGTCGATGCAATCGACGTGCTCGACAACGTCCGCGGCATCGCCTTCACGCGCTTCAACAGCGCCGACGTGGTCCGTCATCCGCTGGTGGCGCGCATCGTCGATGCGTACGCAGCAGCCAGCGCGCCGGCCCCGGTCAAACAAGCAGCGAGCCGCCGTGTCGCAAAAAAATAAACTCTCGTTATCGGTCCAGTATCCGGACCCGCGCCTGGCCACCGTCGTGACCCGCCCGCTGGTGCGGCGCTGGGTCCGGGCAGCGCTATTCGCGCCGGCAGAACTGACCGTGCGCTTCGTCGACAGCGACGAAGGCCGCACGCTCAACCGCGATTACCGCAGCAAGGATTACGCGACCAACGTACTGACTTTTGCCTATAACGATGGCGAAGAAGATCCCGATGACGACATCACCCGCGCCGACCTGATCCTGTGCACCGACGTGCTGCAGGCCGAAGCACTCGCGCAAGGCAAACCACTGCTCGCGCATGCTGCGCATCTGGTGGTGCACGGCGTGATGCACGCGCAGGGCTACGACCACGAAAACGAGCTCGAGGCCGATGAGATGGAAGCGCTGGAGATCGAGGTGCTGGCGAAGCTGGGGTTTGGGAATCCGTATCTGGAATAGCGTGGCGCGGGATCATAGGCTCGGGAGTGTAATGAATCGCCGGACGCGTCGTAGCCGTTGAAGTTGATTTTGAAGTTGAAGTTGAAGAGGCTTTTGAAGATCGTAGGGTGCAATAACCGAAGGGCATTGCACCGAATGGACCGCCTGCGGTTCATGAAATTGAAAGCACTCCGTCATGACCTAGCCGGGGGCCCGGCTTGGTCGTAGCGGAGCACAGACAGTTTCATCAACCGCTAGTGGTGCACCCGGTGCAATGCCCTCCGGTTATTGCACCCTACGATTTTGTTGCGGTTGCGGTTGCGGTTGCGGTTGCGGTGGCGGTGGCGCTTGCTTCAGAAAACCAGAGAGTCATTGAACCAACAGCGGTTCCGCATCCATCACGCCGCCATCGCCCGCCGCAACTGCTCAACCAGATCAATGAGCCGCGGCCGCACTTCCCGCACCAGAAAATCCGCCGACAACGAAAACGCCGGACCACCGCAATTGATGCTCACCGGCGTACTGCCATCGGGCGGACGGAACGCAATCGCAATCGCATTGACGCCCGCTTGCCAGTCACCAATCGACGTGCAACAACCGAACTCGCTGTACTCGTCGAGCGCGCGTTGCACGCCTTCCTGCAAGGCCGGCCAGCCAGCCTCGTCGAGTTCGCGCGCCCGCGCCAGCAGCTCGTTGCGTTCGCCCTGCGGCGCCACGGCCAGATAAGCGCGACCCATCGCGGTACTGGCCAGAGGAATGCGCGAGCCGACATCCAGGCTCAGTGTCAGCGCCGCCTGGCTGCGGCAATTTTCGATGTAAATCATGCTGAGCCGGTCGCGCATGCCGAGCGACACCATCGCATGCGAAAAGTCTGCCAGCTGCTGCATCGCCGGCCGCGCCAGCTGGCGCACATCGAGCCGGCTCAGCATCGCGCTGCCGAGCGACAGCGTGGCAGTACCCAGCCGGTACTTGCCCGCACTTTCGTCGAATTGCAGATAACCCAGTTTGGTCAGCGTGTAGGTCAGGCGCGAGACAGTCGACTTTGGCAGCTTGCTGCGCTCGGCCAGTTCCTGATTGCCCAGCATCTTGTCGCCGGAGCGGAAGCACGCCAGCAAATCCAGTCCGCGCGCCAGGGCGGTCACGAAGTGACGGTCTTCCTTGACCACGGCCGGCTTGACGATCTTATGCATTGGCGATGGCCAGCTTGTGCAGTTCGCGCTTGAGGATCTTGCCGCTGGCGGCGGCCGGCAGGCTGGCCAGCGCGATGATTTCGGCCGGCATCTTGTACGGCGACAGGTTGGCGCGCAGGTACTCGTGCAGATGGGCGCGGTCCAGCACCGCATCGGCGCGCAGTTCGATGAAGGCCAGTACCTCTTCATTGTCGGCACTGCTGCGTCCGATTACGGCCGACTGCACGATGGCAGGATAGGCATTGAGGACTTGCTCGACTTCGACCGGATAGACATTAAAGCCCGAGCGGATGATCAATTCCTTGCTGCGGCCGACGATGGTCACCGCGCCATCGGCATCGATGCGGGCCAGGTCGCCGGTATGCAGCCAGCCGTCGGCAGTCAGTGCGTCGGCGCTGGCTTCCGGTGCGCGGTAATAGCCGGCCATCACGTTCGGCCCGCGCACCTGCAATTCGCCGATGCCATCGACATCCTGCATCAAGGTATCGAGCCGGATCTCGATACCCTCGATGGCCGGCCCGACCGAACAGTCGGTACGCGGCACGTCCATGCGGGTCTGGCAGATTGACGGCGCGGCTTCGGTCATGCCGTAGCCGTTGTGCAGCGGGATACCGAAACACGCTTCGAAATCGGCCTTCACCGAGGCCGACAAGGGTGCCCCGCCCGACTGCGCGACCCGCAATTGCGGTGCCGGCAAGCGCTCGCCCGATGCCAGTAATTTGGCATACATCGCCGGCACGCCATGCAGCACCGTCACACCGTCGTGCGCCAAGGCGTGCGCCATCGCCAGCGGATCAAAACGTGGCACCAGCTGCAATGCCGCACCACTGGCCAGCGCCGCCACCAGCAGAGCCGACAGGCCGTACACATGCGACAGCGGCAGCACGCCATAGATCACATCCTGCGGTGTCAGTGCGCGGATCTTGCGGCTGTTGGCACCGATGAACAGCAGGTTCGCATGCGTAAGCATCACCGCTTTCGGCGCACCGGTGGTGCCGGAGGTGTAGACCAGCGCGGCCACGTCGGGTGCTGCTGGCTCGGTCGTGACCCCGGCCTGCAACGGTCCCAGCATCACCGCGCCGATGCCCTCCCATTGCTGCAATTGCGCGCCCTGTGCCTCGCCATGGCGGGCGGCCTCGTCCGAACCGGCACTGAAATACATGGCCCGGCGCGCGCCGGAGTGCAGCAGGAAGTTATCGATTTCGCGCGCTGACAAGCGGGCATTGACGCTCGCCGACCAGGCCCGCAAGCGACTCACGGCGAGGATGGTCAGCGCCAGCGCGACCGAGTTTTCGGCTACCAGCAGGACCCGGTCGCCGGGGCGCACGCCGGCCTGCTGCAGTTGCCGCACGACGGCATCGACCCGCGCGTCGAGGTCGGCGTAGGTAACACTGTCATGACGGTCCTGCAGCGCGATATGGGTGGCGTGAGTACGGGTGAAAGACTGGAAAACCTGATCGATACGAGACATAGTTGAGCTCCGCCGGAGTGAGCCAGTATTCTGCACTGCAGAATCGCGATTGACAAGCGTGAACAAATGCAATTGCCGGTTGACAGCCCTGCTCTGCCTCAATACAGTATGGCAACCCAAAAAACATATTCTGCACTGCAGAACACCGGAGACCAGCATGTCCGAGTCAATCCATTCCATCGCGACGCCTGCACCACTGATCGGCATCATCGGCTGCGGCGTGATGGGACGTGGCATTGCGCAGATCGCCGTGCTGTCCGGTGCGACCGTTTTTCTGGCCGACGCCGGTGCCGGTGCGGCCGCCGCTGCCAGCCGCACGCTGGCCACCACGTTCGCCACGCTGGTCGCCAAAGGCAAGCTGCAGGAAGACCACGCCAGCGATGCGCTGGCCCGCCTGCATGTGTGTGGTGAACTGGCCGACCTGGCCGATTGCGATGTGATCATCGAAGCGATCATCGAGGATCTCGCCGCCAAGAAGACCCTGTTCGCGACGCTGGAGACACTGGTGCGTCCCGACGCAATCCTGGCATCAAATACCTCGTCGCTGTCGGTCACGGCGATTGCCGCCGGCCTGCAGTATCCGCAGCGCGTGGCAGGCTTCCACTTCTTCAATCCGGTGCCGCTGATGAAGATCGTCGAAGTCATCGGCGGCATCCTGACTACCGAGGCAGTCGTTGCGCAATTGCTGGCACTGGGCCGGCACTGGGGGCACACGGCCGTGCGCGCCAAGGACACGCCGGGCTTCATCGTCAATCATGCGGGACGCGGCTTCGGTACCGAAGGCTTGCGCATCCTGGCCGAAGGCGTGACTTCGGTGGCGTCGCTGGACCGCATCCTGCGCGACACCGCCGGCTTCAAGCTCGGTCCGTGCGAACTGATGGACATGACCGGCCTCGATGTCTCGCATCCGGTGATGGAATCGATTTATCGCCAGTATTACGACGAGCCGCGCTTCCGGCCGCAAGGCCTGACCCGGCAAATGCTGACGGCCGGGCTGCTCGGCAAGAAGACCGGACGCGGCTTCTATGCCTACGATGACAACGGCAAGAAAGTCGTGCACGCCGAACTCGCCAATCTTCAGGCCGAGCCGGGCGCGGTCTGGCTGAGCAGGGCCGAACCAGCGCTGGCGGAGCGTTTGCTGGCGGCCGGCTACGCCGTCGAATCCAGCGTCACGCCATCGGCGCAGGCGCTCTGCATCGTCACGCCGTTGGGTCAGGATTGCACCGACTGCGTGGTGCAGCAAGGCCTGGATGCGCGCCGCACGGTGGCTATCGATGCGCTGTTCGACAGCCCGACCCATCATGTGCTGATGACCAATCCGGCCACCGACCCTGCCTATCTGGCGCGGGCCTGCGGCCTGTTTGGCCGCGACGGCGCGCGCATCAGTGTGCTGCACGACAGCACCGGGCTGGTGGCGCAGCGCGTGCTGGCCCACATCATCAACATCGCTTGCGAGATCGCCCAGCAAGGCATCGCGCTGCCGGCCGACATCGATCGCGGTGTCGTGCTGGGCCTGGGCTATCCGCAAGGACCGCTGGTCTGGGGCGATCAGCTCGGTGCCGCCACCGTGCTGCGCATCCTGCACAATATCGAACGCCTCAGCGGCGACACGCGCTACCGGCCAAGTCCGTGGCTGCAGCGTCGCGCTGCACTCGGTTTGTCGCTGCTGCACGCGCCCGCCTGATTCCGATCACACTGGACACCATTCACTTTTTCCGAGGACTGCCATGAAAAAATCTGCACCTTTCCACTGGGACGATCCGCTACTGCTGGATCAGCAACTGACCGACGAAGAACGCATGGTGCGCGACGCCGCGCACGCGTATTGCCAGGACAAGCTGCAACCGCGCATCCTCGAGGCCTTCCGTCACGAAAAAATGGATGCGTCGATTTTCCGCGAGATGGGCGAGCTCGGTTTGCTCGGCCCGACCATTCCGGAAGAGTATGGCGGTCCCGGTCTGAACTATGTCTGCTACGGCCTGATCTCGCGCGAAGTCGAGCGGGTCGATTCCGGTTATCGCTCGATGATGAGCGTGCAGTCCTCGCTGGTGATGACACCGATTTTCGAGTTCGGCACCGAAGACCAGCGCCAGCGTTTTCTACCCAAACTGGCGACCGGCGAATTCATTGGCTGCTTCGGCCTGACCGAACCGGACCATGGCTCGGACCCCGGCTCGATGGTGACGCGCGCGCGCAAGGTCGCTGGCGGCTATGCGCTGACCGGCAGCAAGATGTGGATTTCGAATTCGCCGATCGCCGATGTGTTCGTGATCTGGGCCAAGGACGATGAAGGCGCGATCCGCGGCTTCATCCTTGAAAAAGGCATGGCCGGTTTGTCGGCACCGGCAATCCACGGCAAGTTCGGTTTGCGCGCATCCGTCACCGGCGAGATCGTCATGGACAACGTGTTCTGCCCCGAAGAAAACGCCTTCCCCGATGTGCGTGGTCTGAAGGGGCCGTTCACTTGCCTGAATGCAGCGCGCTACGGCATTTCATGGGGTGCGCTCGGTGCAGCGGAATCCTGCTGGCATATCGCGCGCCAGTACGTGCTCGACCGCAAGCAGTTCGGCAAACCACTCGCCGCGAACCAGCTGATCCAGAAAAAACTGGCCGACATGCAGACCGAGATCACGATGGCGCTGCAAGGCGTGCTGCGCCTGGGCCGCATGAAGGACGAAGGCACGGCGGCCGTCGAAATCACGTCGATGATGAAGCGCAATTCGTGCGGCAAGTCGCTCGATATCGCGCGTGTCGCGCGCGACATGCTGGGCGGGAACGGGATCTCGGACGAGTACGGCGTGATCCGTCACATGGTCAATCTGGAAGTGGTCAACACCTACGAAGGCACGCATGACATCCATGCGCTGATCCTCGGCCGTGCGATGACCGGCATCCAGGCATTTAGCAGCTAATCTTTTTTCGAGACCCGCATGGATCTGAATTTCAGCAACGACGAGCAGGCATTCCGGCAGCTTGTACGCAATTTCATTGTGCACAATCTTCCTGACGATATCCGGCACAAGGTCACCCGTGGCCTGAGCCTGGGTCGCGACGATTACCTGCGCTGGCAGCACATCCTGCATGCGCAGGGCTGGGGTGCGCCGTCATGGCCGGCCGCGTTCGGCGGACCGGGCTGGAGTGCCACGCAACAGTATATTTTTGATGAGGAATCCGCCGCTGGCGGTGCGCCACGCGCGGTGCCGTTCGGCCTGAAAATGGTCGCGCCGGTGCTGATGCAATTCGGTTCGCCGGAGCAGCAGCAACGCCATCTGCCGAAAATTCTGGCGGGTGAAGAGTGGTGGTGCCAGGGCTATTCGGAACCCGGCGCCGGCTCCGACCTGGCCTCGGTGAAAACCCGTGCAATACAGGATGGCGACGACTACATCGTCAATGGCCAGAAGACCTGGACCACGCTGGGCCAGTATGCGCAGTGGATTTTTTGCCTGGTACGAACCGACACCGAGGTCAAGCCGCAGCGCGGGATTTCCTTCCTGCTGATCGACATGGCATCACCCGGCATTACGGTGCGACCGATCATCACGATGGATGGCGCGCATGAGGTCAATGAAGTCTGGTTCGACAATGTGCGGGTGCCCGTAAGCAATCTGGTCGGCACTGAAAACCAGGGCTGGACCTACGCCAAATTTTTGCTCGGTCATGAACGAACCAACATCGCCGGCATCGGTATCGGCAAGCGGGAACTGGCGCGCCTCAAGCGTGTCGCGGCACAGCAAATCAAGCACGGCAAACCGCTGCTGCAAGACCCGCTATTTGCCGCCCGCATCGCGCAAATCGAGATCGACCTGATGGCGCTGGAGATCACCAACCTGCGCGTGCTGGCCGCCGAAGCCGAGCGCCGCACACCGGGTCCGGAAGCCTCTATCCTGAAAATCAAGGGTACCGAAATCCAGCAGGCGATCACCGAACTGCTGGTGCAGGCGGTCGGACCGTACGCGTTGCCGCTGCGGCGCGATGCGATGGCCGAGGGCTACGACGGCGAGCAGGTCGGACCCGATGACGCTACCGCGCTGGCAGCCGGTTATCTGAACATGCGCAAGCTGTCGATCTACGGCGGCTCGAATGAAATCCAAAAAAACATCATCGCGCAAATGATCCTGGGACTCTGACATGGACTTCACCTTTCACGACGAGCAGAACATGCTGCTCGAAACGACGCGCCGCTATCTCGGCAAGGATTATGACTTTGCGAAGCGCCAGCAAATCATTGACGGTTTCAGCGCTACGGCCTGGCAGGGTTTTGCCGATCTCGGGCTGCTAGCCTTGCAGGTGCCGGAAGCCGATGACGGGCTTGGCGGGACACCGGTCGATACGCTGCTGGTGATGACAGCGATGGGCGAAGCGCTGGTACTGGAACCTTACCTGGCCAGCGCGGTGATGGCGACTACGCTGATCGCGCAACTGGGCACTGCGCAGCAACGTGCAGCGTTGCTGCCGGCGCTGCTGGACGGCAGCCTGATTGCGGTGCCTGCGCATGATGAAGCCGGCACGCGCTTCGACTGGACGCAGATTGCCACGCGCGCCACGCCGATGGCGGATGGTTTCGTGCTGAATGGTCAGAAATGCCTGGTTGCTCATGCCAGCTCGGCGCAGTTGCTGCTGGTCAGTGCGCTGCTGCCGGACGATCGTATTGCGGTGTTCGGTGTGCCTTGCACCACCGCGGGCGTGCGACTGGTGTCTTACCAGACCGTCGATGGCGTGCCGGCGAGCGAGGTCTATCTCGACCAGGTGGTGGTGACTTCAGACGCGCTCTTCGATCACGCCGGAACGGCACTGGCCGACATGCGTGACCGGGCGCTTGCTGCGGTCTGTGCCGAGGCGGTCGGCATCCTCGACAAGCTGCTCGCGGCAACGGTGTCGTATGCCCGCGACCGCCAGCAGTTCGGTGTCGTGATCGGCAAATTCCAGGCCTTGCAGCATCGTATGGCCGACATGGTCCTGCATTGCGAACAGGCGCGTTCGATGAGTTTTCTGGCGGCTGTGCGCTGCACCGATGCCGACCTCGCGCAGCGTGCGGCGGCGCTCTCGGCCGCCAAGGTCGTGATCGGCCAAGCCTGCCGGTTTGTCGGGCAACAGGCAGTGCAATTGCATGGCGGGATGGGCGTGACGGACGAGCTGATCGTCAGTCATTACTTCAAACGCTTAATGGCCATCGAGTTGCAGTTCGGGAGTACCGATCAGCATCTGGAAGCGTTTGCGGCACAACTGAAGGCGGCCTGACCTTCCCGCTCACGCTGCTATTGCATTGTGAGCAATCAGGTTGCGTGCAACCTTCATCGTCACCGGCAAGCACCGTATTTTTTCTTCCGGATGACCGGAAACTGCATCTCGCATCCGCCCGGCGCGACCATCTGACGGCGCGCCAGGCGGAGCTTGCCATAGCTCCACCAGCGCAGCATTCCTTTCCCGCACAAGGAGCTACGTCATGGCAGAGGCCAATTCGATTCCGTCCGAATCGCACTACGGCAGTTTTTTATCCACGCTGAAATCCCGTATACACTCGGCCCAGTTCAAGGCGCTACGCGCCGTCAACAAGGAGTTGATCGCGCTGTATTGGGACCTCGGCAAGCTGATCGAGGAGCGACAGATCGCTGATGGCTGGGGCAAAGGCGTAGTTGAAAAACTGTCACGGGATCTGCGTGCCGAGTTCGGCGAAAAAAGTGGCTATTCGGTGCGTAATCTCTGGTACATGCGCATTTTCTATCGTGAATACAAGGACATGCCAATTCTGCAGCCATTGGCTGCAGAATTGGCATGGACAAAAAATACGCTGATCCTTGACCGCTGCCAGAATGCGCAGGAGCGCGAGTTCTACCTGCGCGCCACCGCCCGCTTCGGCTGGACCCGCCGCGTACTCGACCACCAGATCGACGGCAAGACGTTCGAAAAATATCTGCTGAACCAGACCAGCTTCGATACAGCGCTATCCAAGGCCGTGGCCAGCCAGGCCAAACTGGCGGTGAAGGATCACTACACCTTTGCCTTCCTTGAACTGGCCGAGGCGCACGAAGAGCGCGAACTGGAAGCGGCGCTGCTCGGCAAAGTGCGTAACTTTCTCCTCGAAATGGGACCGCACTATACGTTTGTTGGCAACCAGTACCGGCTGACCGTCGGCGGCAGCGACTTCTTTATCGACTTGCTGCTCTACCACCGGGTATTGAAAAGCCTGATCGCCATTGAACTGAAGGTCGGAGAATTCCAGCCTGAGTACAAAGGCAAGATGGATTTCTATCTGTTCGCCTTGAACGAGCAGGTCAAGGTCGATGGAGAAAACGATGCGATTGGCATCATTGTGTGCAAGAGCAAAAACCGCACGGTGGTCGAATACGCCCTTAAAACCACCACCATGCCGATCGGCGTTTCCACCTATGGCACCAGCTCACGACTACCGGAGGCCTATCGCAAATTGCTTCCCACTGAACAGGAAATCGCGGAACGCCTGAAAGATTGGCACCTGCCAGACACGGAGTGCTAGACCTTCATCGGCAGAATCACCATTTGCAAACCATCAAAATGCAAGCGCCGCTGGATCGCCAGCGCAGCCTGGTTGTGCAGCAAGCGGATGAACCAGTTATCAGCTTCGAAGATCAGTTTGCTGGTGAAAAAAATCGCATTCGGATAGGTCCGGCTGATGTCTTCGCATTGATGCGTCACTTCATCGACGACATCGGTACCGAAGCCGAGTGAAGAAGCCGATGCCATGCCGTGGCTATGGCAAAAATCAACGAAGAACTTGAGCGTGGCATTGGCTTCTGCCCGCATCAGTTCGACCGCCCCTTCGCCGCCGTAGGCATGGGAATCGACTGTGCGCGCATTGACGAAGACAAAATTCTTGAAGTGTCCGGGAAACATGCGCTGGACCCACAGCAGTGCGTGCAGACCGCCTCCACGCGATGTGCCGACGATGAAGACGGCAGTCTGATTATCCGGATCGGGTTCGACCGGACCGACATGCGGGCCGAAGGGTTGATTGGCAAAGACCTGATCGACCGACCGGATCGCTTCCTTGGTCTCGCTGTAATGATTGCGGATGTAGATGCAGAGCGCGGCAATGGCCGCGATGATGACTGCCGTTGCCCAGCCGCCGTCGGTAAATTTCTCTACCAGCAAGACCATCAGAATGCTGAAGCAGATCGCAAAACCAAGCAAAGATAACAGGAAGCGCCGCCTCCAGTGCTCCAGCTCATTGCGATGCCGCCACCAGTACAGACACAGACCGAACAGCGAAATGGCGAAGGTCAGGAACACGGAAATCGAATACAGCACCACCAGCAAGGTGACGCTTCCGCGGGTCCAGAACAGGATCGCCAGGGCAGCAACGCCCATGACCAGGATGCCGTTTTGCGTCACCAGCCGGGTCGACAGATACCGGAATTTATGCGGCACCCACGAGTCGCCCGCCATGTTCGACAAGACCGCCGGTCCGCCCAGAAAACCGGTATTGGCGGCGACAAACAGCAAGCCGGCCTCGAAGGCCAAGACAACGATCAAAGACAGTTGGCTGCCCCACGGCCCCATGCCGAGACTGTCGATGATGGCCTTGAACGTGGTGGCATTGAGGGTCTGGCCTTCGACCGGCCGGGCATCCCACAGCAGGTACAGCAGAATGATTCCGCTGGCGGTGAATGCCAGCGATAGCGCCATGTAGAACATGGTCATCTTGCCGGTATGGACGCGTGGTTCCGCCAGAATATTGACGTTGTTCGACACCGCTTCAAGGCCCGTGTACGTACCACCCCCTTGCGAATACGCCAGCAGCAACATGCCTGCCACGCCTATCCAGCCGATGTTGCCGGCTAGCTGGGTTGTCTCGGCGAGGGTATGGGGCACCAGCCCGGGCAAATTGCCTGCGTGGGCAATGATGCCGTAGACAATCAGGAACAAATGGGTCGCGACGAACCCGAGGAAAATCGGCAACAAAATCTTGATGGCTTCTTTCATGCCACGCAAATTGAGCACGATCAACAGACCGATCACGACTACTTCCGTCCACAGCTTGTAAGCATGAAAGCCGAGGGGCAGCAAGGATGCCAGTGCTTCGACGCCGGCGGCCACGGAAATGGCGACCGTGAGTACATAGTCGAGGATCAGTGCGCATCCGGCGATGAGTCCCATGTAGGGGCCGACCAGCTTCGATGCCACCCGATATCCGCCGCCACCGGTCGGAAACAGTTCGATGACCTGGTTGTATGCCAGCGCAATGATGAAGACTGTCAGCGCCGTGGCAATCGCCATGTAGAGGCCGAGGTGCGTATGCACGCCAAGGGCGCGGAAGGTCTCTTCAGGACCATACGCCGAGGACGACAATCCATCGGCACCTAGTCCGACCCAGGCAAGAAAAGCCACCAATGCGAGTGAATGGCGTGTTTCGGTTTTCAGGGGATCGAGCGCCTTGCCCAGGAAAACTTCCCTGATTTTTTCCCAGCGGATCATCGGTGGCGACCGCGTTGCGCGGTTGTAATAATCGAGCCGGAATCATACCTTGAAGTTTACGCGGCAATGGTGCAATCAGCGGGCCAGCGAGGTTGCCCCGCACAACTTAATGCGCCATAATGTTGCCTGCGTTGCCGGGATGGCGGAATAGGTAGACGCACGGGACTCAAAATCCCGCGCTGAAAGGCGTGCCGGTTCGATTCCGGCTCCCGGCACCAATCAGGTTCAAACAGGTTCAAACAGACTCAAGTAACGTCATCAAAAATGAGCAGTCAGCTAATCGTATAAATTTTTTATACTGTTACTTGCCTGTTTTTTTTCGTCTGCTGCTTTTGCCCTCCCTCTTTCTGGAGTCATGATGCCGGTATCGCTCGATCAATTGCTGGTCATCGGAATTTCTTCCCGCGCGCTGTTTGACCTCGAGGTCGAGGAAGCGATTTTTCAGCAGCATGGATTGGATGCCTATCGACAGCATCAACTCGAACACGAAGACCAGATACTGCAACTCGGTGCCGGCTTTGCACTGGTGCGGGCGCTGCTGAAGCTCAATGTACTGACGCACAACCAGCGTTTTGTGGAAGTCGTAGTCATGTCGCGCAATTCGTCCGAAACCTCGATGCGTATTTTTAACTCGATTGCCTATCATGGGCTCGACATTACACGGGCCGTGTTGTCGGGTGGTGCGCCGCTGGCACCCTACCTGCATGCTTTCAATGTGAGCCTGTTTCTGTCGCTGCACGATGACGATGTTCAGGCAGCCGTAGACAGCGGTGTGGCGGCAGCCTTGCTGTATCAGAAACCAGATAACGTACTTGAGGAGCTCGATCAGATCCGGATTGCCTTCGATGGCGATGCCGTGCTGTTTTCAGATGAGTCAGAGCGGATTTATCAGACGCAAGGTATCGAGGCATTTGAACGGCATGAACGCGAAAACGCACTGAAGCCGTTGCCGGAGGGGCCGTTTGCCCGACTGCTCAAGGCATTGTCGTTCATTCAGAATAACTTCAAGGCCGCTGACGGGCGTGCGCGTCCGATTCGTACCGCCTTGGTGACGGCCCGCTCTTCACCTGCGCACGAGCGCGTAATTCGAACATTACGTGCCTGGGATGTGACGATAGACGAAACGTTTTTCATGGGAGGTGTGGCGAAGTCGGATGTACTGGCGGCATTTCGTCCGCATATGTTTTTTGATGATCAGCTGGGTCATTGCGACCGCGCATCAACCGTTGTACCAACCGGTCGCGTGCCATTGAAGCTGCTTTGAAAAACGCATTTTTTTTCAATAGATCGTGCATAAAAAAAGCCGGCAGCTACATTGGCCGCCGGCTTTTTTTGGGGCTGGCCTGTCTTAGCGCTCTGCGATTGCGTCCACCACACACAATGCCGTCATATTAACGATGCGACGTACGGTCGCCGATGGCGTGAGGATGTGGACAGGCTTGGCGCATCCCAGCAGGATAGGCCCGATCGCGATGCCATTTCCGGCGGCAACTTTTAGCAAGTTGTAGGCGATGTTGGCCGAATCCATGTTTGGCATTACCAGCAAGTTGGCATCGCCCTTGAGAGGCGAGTCCGGCATCATCTTGTTCCGCAGTTTGCTGTCAAGCGCCGCATCGCCGTGCATTTCGCCATCAACTTCAAGATCTGGTGCGTCGCGCTGAATGATTGCCAACGCGGCACGCATTTTCTTGGCGGACTCGGTGTTGCTGGACCCAAAACTGGAATGCGATAGCAAGGCAGCGCGAGGATACAAGCCGAAGCGACGCATTTCTTCTGCTGCCAGGATAGTGATTTCAGCCAGCTGTTCCGCAGTCGGATTTTCGTTCACATGGGTATCGACCAGTACGAGCTGGCGATCCGGCAGGATCAGTCCGTTCATCGCCGCGTAGACGTTGACGCCATCGCGCTTGCCCAGGACTTGATCAATGTAGTGCAAGTGCAGCGCATTCGTGCCGAAAGTGCCGCAGATCATGCCGTCTGCATGGTTTTTGTGGATCATCATCGCGCCGATCAGCGTGTGACGACGACGCATTTCCAGCTTGGCCCATTGTTCGGTCCCGCCTTTGCGCAGGGTGATTGCCAGGTAGGACTGCCAGAAATCACGATAACGCTCGTCCTGGTCCGGATTGATCACCTCGAAATCGACATCCGGCTTCAGGCGCAAACCGAATTTTGCAATGCGCTGCATCAGCACGGCTGGGCGACCAACCAGAATTGGCTTGGCAAGTCGTTCATCCACGACAACCTGCACAGCGCGCAAGACCCGCTCTTCTTCACCTTCGGCATAGACGATACGTTTAAGTTCGTCCGGAGCATTCTTAGCTAACTGGAAAAGCGGCTTCATGAACGTGCCACTGTGGTACACAAACTGCTGCAGGCGGTCCACGTAAGCCTGCATATCCGTGATCGGACGAGCGGCCACACCAGAGGCAGCTGCTGCTTTAGCAACGGCTGGCGCGATTTTCATCATCAACCGGGGATCAAACGGCTTCGGGATCAGGTATTCACGGCCGAAGCTCAGGTTCGCGATGCCATACGTGGTGGCGACGATGTCAGATTGTTCCGCTTGCGCCAGTTCAGCGATCGCATGAACGGAGGCGATTTCCATTTCACGGGTGATCGTCGTGGCACCACAGTCGAGTGCGCCACGAAAAATATACGGAAAGCACAGTACGTTATTAACCTGATTCGGATAATCCGACCGGCCGGTGGCGATGATTGCATCACCACGCACCGCCATGACTTCTTCAGGCAGGATCTCCGGCGTCGGGTTGGCTAGTGCAAAGACCAGCGGGTTGGCGGCCATGCCTTTGACCATGTCCTGTTTCAGGACACCACCTGCCGATAGTCCGAGGAAAATATCGGCACCGGGCATGACATCGGCCAAAGTGCGGGCATCGGTTACTTGAGCGAAACGATCCTTATCCGGATCCATCAGTTCAACGCGCCCCTGATACACCACGCCGGCAAGGTCGGTGACAAAAATATTCTTAATGGGGAAGCCAAGGTCGACGATCAGATCCAGACAAGCCAGAGCAGCCGCACCAGCGCCGCTGACGACCAGTTTGCAATCTTTGATGTCCTTGCCGACGACTTTCAAACCGTTGAGGATTGCCGCACCAACGATGATGGCCGTGCCATGCTGGTCATCATGAAACACCGGAATTTTCATCCGGTCGCGCAACTTTCGCTCGATATAAAAACATTCCGGTGCCTTGATGTCTTCCAGGTTGATCCCCCCGAAAGTCGGCTCCAGCGAGGCAATGATGTCGCACAACTTATCAGGATCAAGTTCATTGATTTCGATATCAAATACATCGATACCTGCGAATTTTTTGAACAGTACGCCCTTGCCTTCCATGACCGGTTTCGACGCCAGCGGGCCGATATTTCCCAAACCCAGCACAGCGGTACCGTTAGTAATAACAGCGACCAGGTTTCCACGTGCCGTGTAGCGAAATGCGTTGGCTGGATCAGCAACGATTTCCTCGCAAGCAGCGGCAACACCCGGCGAATACGCCAGGGCAAGATCGCGCTGATTGGTTAATTGTTTGGTAGGTGTGACACTGATTTTGCCGGGAGTGGGAAACTCGTGGTATTCGAGCGCAGCCTGACGTAGTTGCTGGCGAATTTCTTCCTTCTTCTCGATCATCGAATCCATCTCTGCAGCCTTCCTATTGAGTTTTATAACGTAATCAAGAAGTTTAGCAGAGCCACTCATGCGTTCTTATACGTATTTGTACCATTGCTTGTGTGTGTAAAGCGCAATTGTCCCATCCAAAAGCTGTAGATTCCGTGCTTGCTATCACCGCAAACCTTAGCGTTTCTCGCTGTCGAGTTGGCATCCTGCTTAGGCCGTTACGCTACCGCGGTCTATTGTCGATAGCGAAGTAACAGCACTTGCTGCTTTTTCTTCTTCGTCTCTTTGGGTGTCACGGAACTGGGCTCATCTGATTGAGCAAAAGTACGCTGAGGCACATTTGGTGTCATATCATTTGAAGCAAGCACTTGACTGACTTGTGCACGAGTTAGTGTATCTAGAACTTGTGCCGGTGCCGGCCCCCTTGTTGTACCAGATGCGCTTGAGGGCGCCATCTGCATTGCCGGCGATGGTGATGGAGACAGAGTTGCGGGTAGTTGTGGAGCAGGTAGTTGTGGAGCTGATACTCGTGGATCGGGCGAGACTGCAGCACGCGTTTGTTGCCGTGCGGATGGGGATTGCGGCACTAACTGAGAGGCTCGATCGGCTTGCAAAATATCACGTGCTTTTTCGGTAAGTGACGATTGGCGATTTGCTTGCAAACCGGTCAACCCGGAAATCCTTGGCGTAATCAGAAACAGCCGTTCACGATTGTTGATGCTATCCGCGTTATTCTGAAACAGCCCGCCAATCACAGGAATGTCGCCGAGAACTGGAATTTTTTGACGACTCTGCGTTTTCGCTTCGGAGTGATAACCGCCGATAAGCAAGGTATGTTGCGGTTCGATAATGGCTTGTGTGGTGATCGTTGATCGTGTGACGTTTGTGCTGCTCGCGGCGTCAGCGGAAAACGCGCCATCCTCTATATTGATATCCAACCGCACCCGGGTGAGCGGACCCTCGCGCACGATGCGCGGCGTGACTTTCAGCATCGTGCCCACATTCACATTTGCGAGATCGACGACTCGCTCCCCAACCAACGGCAAATAGCGACTCTGGCTTAAATCCAATACGGCGGCGATGTTCTCAAGAGTGGAAATTGTCGGTTTGGCCAATATACGCGCATCGCCCTTGTTTTCCATTGCGTTCAATCTGGCGTAAAAATTTGCTGCATTCTTGATCAATAATGTTGATCCGGATACGGGCAAAGACGCACCTTTGGAATCTGTGGACATACCATTAAATGTCGCGCTAACACTACCGGCATTGAATCCCCACTCAGCACCAAGCTGATTGAGTTGGCTCCGGTCAATGTCAACGATCAATGCCTCAATTTCAATTTGTTGAGGTTCAATGTCGAGTTCGGTAATTAATGCCTGGTACATCGCTCGCTTATTTCCGCTGTCATAAATAATAATCGCATTGAGCGATTGGTCAGCATCGATACGCACACTCGGCATTTTTGAACGCGGCGAGCGTTTGAGTTCGTCCGTATCGCCATCCTCATTACGAGGATTCGTATTGTAGTCACGAGCACTAGCAAGCAAGGTACGACTTGACTCACCCGTTCTGGGTGAGGTGGTGAGTTCTTTGGCGCCGCCACGCCCGGATTTTCCTTGCCGCGAACGTTTATCACTACCCACCGAAAAATCATCAGGACTGGAAAAACCCTGGCTCCCCTGTGCATTTAGCAGTCCCGACAGAATGGATTTAACACCGGGAATAATATTGTCTGCTTGACCGCGGGTACTAATTGTCCTGTCAGTGGCACTGGCATATTTCAGACGAAACACCATTAACTGTTTTTCAGTAATACCGTTTTTCTTGCTTTCACCAGTGGGCAATAATGTTTCGCGCACCAGATCGACATACTGCCGGGGACCACTTACTAATACCGCCCCTTCATCTGGCAGTTCACCCCAACCGAAACGTGAATCGAACAAACCCAGACCAGTCAAAGCGGCCTTTGAGTCCAGAACAGCATCTTCTCCGACTTGAATACGCATTGACGTCACATCACTGGACCGACCAACATACAACGTGTCGTTATAGACGAACCAACGGAAAGAATACTTCGCAGCCAACCGATCAAGGAATTCGGATCCATTACTTCCTTGAAATCTGCCGCGCAGAACAGCATCCGTGGACATCGTGTTCTTTAATTTAACCCCATAGGTTGTACTAAATTCCTGTAACACATCAGACAGCGTCATGCCGCTTGCGTTAATACCAAAACCAGTTGCTTTCCAGCTTGCTGGAACCGCGGCAGCTACTTTTTCCACCATAAACAAAGATGACAATATATAAAAAATGGAAGCCAATAAATATATACGAATATCCACGTATTTGGAGACCCATAGCGAAATCTTTGTGCTGTGCATAAATTATCCTATTCGTGAAATAGGTAAAAATATTTATATATGAAGGAAGGCTGTTAATTATTTATCTTCAACGGTAAAGTAATCTACGAATACGTTGCTCTTCCCTTGACTTTGAATTTTCACTTGAAGAAAAATTATTTTCGACAGCTGTACTTGGAATACAGCAATCCATCTGATTAAGTAATTTCTCAAAATCAATTTCAGCATCGCGCCATGACCGAACACGTGGCAACCATTTTATTAGCAATAACAATTCATTACGATCATCAATTGCAATACCCGCATCAAAAGAAAGAACCATTGAAAAAGATGATTCCAAAAAAGTTGTTAAATCGGACTGAGTATATGGTTTTGATAACACGCCACTTAATATGGCACCCTCAGAAAATATTTCCAAACAGACTGAAGTGCCGTCGAAATTGATAGTTTCATTTAATGGGAGCTTATCTAAAATATCATTTTCACTAAATTCTTCCATATAGTTATTTTGATTCGTTCAAGGCTGCCTTCTTACCTTTTTCATTGAGTTTTATCGTCGCTTCCATGGCTTGTTGGGAAACCTGACGTTTTTGCAATTGCGCAAAAAACTCCGAGGGATCAGGCTCCTCTCCTCGCATCCCTCGCTCAAAGTAATCGTCCAGTTGCTCATTTGCCCCATCATAGTGTTGCCCTAAACGACGCAATACTGGCATGACTTCGCTTGCGGCCATATTGATCTCCTTAAGTTGAATTTCTCCCTGACACTTCATGAGTAACAAGGTAACGGTCTTAGTTCAATCGATGTGAGCGCTTCGCTAATAAAATCACGATCAATTTTATTTCGCAGCAAATGCGAGATTTAGCGCAAAGCGGCCGCAAGCTTATCGATGACATTTCACGGTAGTAATTAATTGAGTTGATTGATAGGTTGATCGGCGATATGCGTGAGCACACGGAGCAGGCAGGCCGCCGCATCAATACAGGTCAGTTAGACGGAGCCAATCAGTACGTGAACGGCTGCAACGCCCTTGTCGTCGCAGTCGACATATACGAAAAGGAACGTTTCTCGTCTTTGGGCAACGCTGCGCAATGCGCGTTTAGCTACCTTGTTGTCGATGTCGGCGATGCGGTGATCGCAGTACAACAACAATGCTTGCCACTGGTTACTCACGTAATTGATGACTTTGGTCTCGTAGGATTTAGTCGACAGAGCCAGCAAGCGCGCTCGCAGCCATACTTCGAAGGCGAACAACAGGAAAAGCGCTTGGGTTTATCGTATTAGCTTATGTACATCCAGTGACTTGTCGCATAGCGGTTTTTCAATCTCATACAGTTCACAGATTCGGCGCAGAAGCGCGGTGGTAATCGCCATTGGATGGACGACATTCACCAACGAGGTGCTGCGCCGGATCGGCGAACTGTACGAGATTGAAGAACCGCTGCGCGGCAAGCCACCGGATGTGCGCAAGCAGGCTCGACAATCTGAGACGTTGCCCCTGCTGGTAAATTTCGAAGCGGGGCTGCGTGCGCGCTTGCCGACCCTGTCGACCAAGTCCGACACGACCAAAGCCATCAATTACGCGCTCAACCAGTGGCAGGCGTTGCTGCTGTACTGCGATCACGGCATCGCCGAGATCGATAACAATGCGGCTGAACGTGCTCTGCGCGGCGTCGCTCTGGGACGCAAAAATTTCTTGTCCGTCGGTGCCGACAGCGGCGGCGAGCGCGCTGCCGCCATGTACGCGCTAATCGGCACCGCCAAACTGAACGGCATCGATCCGGAAGCCTACCTGCGCCATGTGCTCACGCACATTGCCGACCATCCCATCAATCAAATCAACGATTTGCTGCCTTGGAATGTGGCCGACCAGCTTGGCGCCGCTTCGCGCTAAATCCCGTATTTGCTACGAAGCGCAATTGGTCAAGACGTTGCTCGTGAGCTTTCAATTACCCATATCTTTCTGAGGCAAGATTAAAACCGAATTGCATATTTGCCAGTCGACGCATGCCTCGCCACATAACAATATTGCCTGGTGGTGAATCATTGGCCCTTGCGAGATAACCGCCCAGTTGGGCAATTTTTTCAAGATAGCGCGACAGTGGTGGCAGCTTACGGGCCCGCTTACTGTCTTTTACCAAACAGTTGAACAGTTCAATTTCGACATTGGTCAGTGCTACTGTTGGCTTGGCATCGGGGCATGTCCGGTTAATCATGGTGAGCCAGAACAGTCGCCAACTAATGATGCAAAAAACAGAGATCACGTTGGCGAGTCGATCCGCTGTGCGTAATCGGGACTCTTCGGCTCGGCATCCGGACTTCAGAATGTTATGAAACGTCTCGATTTTCCAGCGCAGGGCATACCAGTCGAGTTTTTCAATCGCTTCGCGCCGGGAAGTGACTGACAAATCGGTGATGAGCTTCCACTCGATAGGCTTCCGATTGGCTGGCGCACCGCGTTCACGCGCGTGGATGACCGTCAAGGAAAGAGCGGGATACCGGCTCTGTTTGCCAATGGGGGGCCGGACTTTGATACAGCGATAGCGAATCTCCAGATCGACATCGATGACGTTTCCTTTTTGATCTGAAGTCTGAACACGGTACATTCCTTTCAACCGAATCTCCTCCATCTCGTCGGCGACCGTGTGAGTAACATCGCCGGCCAAACGATCGACCCCCAATTGGGAGTGGCGGTTTTACGCAGCTGACGATACAAAACCTATATCAGTTTTGAATCGTTGTTGAAGACATCGTAGTGCTGCAAGCGCGCGATAGTATTGAAGCGATCCGCTTGTGCGCAACGCGTCTTGTGGTGATGCGCGCAGGCAAGGTGATCTCACGTACGCCGGTGGCGATTGCGATGGTGGATTTGCCAGGTCGACCTTCGATGGTGGATTGGAGGGTAGGTCGATAAATCGCCATTCGGCACACGGCGGTTGAGGGAATAGTCGTCAATTTTCCTTTGCTTTTTCTGCCGCGCCAATGCAAAAAGGCCCTTCTTTCGAAGGGCCTTCTTGTTTGCTGCATGTAACTGAGCCTGACGATGACCTACTTTCACACGTGTTGACGCACTATCATCGGCGCAACGTCGTTTCACGGTCCTGTTCGGGATGGGAAGGGGTGGTACCGACGCGCTATGGTCATCAGGCTTAACTTGTAGAATCCTCTGTGGGGGCCGTTGATCTGGCTCCTTCAGGGGACGCAATTCGGAAGAAGTAAAGAAGTACAACACACACCTTGAAATCATCTTCAGTGTGCAGTTAGCGGGCGTGATGCATCAACAATCGCATACGCCATACTCGTCGTCTCTAACCCATCAAGGTTATAGGGACAAGCCTTACGGGCAATTAGTACTGGTTAGCTTAATGCATTACTGCACTTCCACACCCAGCCTATCAACGTCCTGGTCTCGAACGACCCTTCAAAGGAATCAAGTTCCTGGGAAATCTCATCTCAAGGCAAGTTTCCCGCTTAGATGCTTTCAGCGGTTATCTCTTCCGAACTTAGCTACCCGGCAATGCCACTGGCGTGACAACCGGTACACCAGAGGTTCGTCCACTCCGGTCCTCTCGTACTAGGAGCAGCCCCCTTCAAATTTCCAACGCCCACGGCAGATAGGGACCAAACTGTCTCACGACGTTTTAAACCCAGCTCACGTACCACTTTAAATGGCGAACAGCCATACCCTTGGGACCGGCTACAGCCCCAGGATGTGATGAGCCGACATCGAGGTGCCAAACTCCCCCGTCGATATGAACTCTTGGGAGGAATCAGCCTGTTATCCCCAGAGTACCTTTTATCCGTTGAGCGATGGCCCTTCCATACAGAACCACCGGATCACTATGTCCTACTTTCGTACCTGCTCGACTTGTCAGTCTCGCAGTTAAGCACGCTTATGCCATTGCACTATCATCACGATGTCCGACCGTAATTAGCGTACCTTCGAACTCCTCCGTTACACTTTGGGAGGAGACCGCCCCAGTCAAACTGCCTACCATGCACTGTCCCCGATCCGGATAACGGACCAAGGTTAGAACCTCAAACAAACCAGGGTGGTATTTCAAGGTTGGCTCCACGAGAACTAGCGTCCCCGCTTCAAAGCCTCCCACCTATCCTACACAGATTGGTTCAAAGTCCAATGCAAAGCTACAGTAAAGGTTCATGGGGTCTTTCCGTCTAGCCGCGGGTAGATTGCATCATCACAAACATTTCAACTTCGCTGAGTCTCGGGAGGAGACAGTGTGGCCATCGTTACGCCATTCGTGCAGGTCGGAACTTACCCGACAAGGAATTTCGCTACCTTAGGACCGTTATAGTTACGGCCGCCGTTTACTGGGACTTCAATCAAGAGCTTGCACCCCATCATTTAATCTTCCAGCACCGGGCAGGCGTCACACCCTATACGTCCACTTTCGTGTTTGCAGAGTGCTGTGTTTTTATTAAACAGTCGCAGCCACCAGTTTATTGCAACCCTTTCGTCCTTCCTCCGCAGGGAGGTCAAACTACAAGGGCGTACCTTATCCCGAAGTTACGGTACCAATTTGCCGAGTTCCTTCTCCCGAGTTCTCTCAAGCGCCTTAGAATACTCATCTCGCCCACCTGTGTCGGTTTGCGGTACGGTCTCGTATGACTGAAGCTTAGAGGCTTTTCTTGGAACCACTTCCGATTGCTTCGCTTATAAATAAGCTGGCCTCAACCCCTTGAATTACGCACCCGGATTTACCTAGATGCCTTCTACAAGTCAAGGACCGGGACTTCCAACACCCGGACAACCTTCCGCGATCCGTCCCCCCATCGCATCATACGACGGTGCAGGAATATTAACCTGCTTCCCATCAGCTACGCATCTCTGCCTCGCCTTAGGGGCCGACTCACCCTGCTCCGATGAACGTTGAACAGGAAACCTTGGGCTTACGGCGTGGAGGCTTTTCACCCCCATTATCGCTACTCATGTCAGCATTCGCACTTCTGATACCTCCAGCATCCTTTACAAGACACCTTCGCAGGCTTACAGAACGCTCTCCTACCATATCGACGTCATAAATGACGTTAATATCCGCAGCTTCGGTGACTGGCTTAGCCCCGTTACATCTTCCGCGCAGGACGACTCGATCAGTGAGCTATTACGCTTTCTTTAAATGATGGCTGCTTCTAAGCCAACATCCTGACTGTTTTAGCCTTCCCACTTCGTTTTCCACTTAGCCAATCTTTGGGACCTTAGCTGGCGGTCTGGGTTGTTTCCCTCTTGACGCCGGACGTTAGCACCCGACGTCTGTCTCCCTTGCTCGCACTCATCGGTATTCGGAGTTTGCAATGGGTTGGTAAGTCGCGATGACCCCCTAGCCATAACAGTGCTCTACCCCCGATGGTGATACAAGAGGCACTACCTAAATAGTTTTCGGAGAGAACCAGCTATCTCCAAGTTTGTTTAGCCTTTCACCCCTACCCACAGCTCATCCCCTAATTTTTCAACATTAGTGGGTTCGGACCTCCAGTGCGTGTTACCGCACCTTCATCCTGGCCATGAGTAGATCACTTGGTTTCGGGTCTACACCCAGCGACTGAACGCCCTATTCGGACTCGATTTCTCTACGGCTACCCTATACGGTTAACCTTGCCACTGAATGTAAGTCGCTGACCCATTATACAAAAGGTACGCAGTCACGGATCAAGTCCGCTCCTACTGTTTGTATGCACACGGTTTCAGGATCTATTTCACTCCCCTTCCGGGGTTCTTTTCGCCTTTCCCTCACGGTACTGGTTCACTATCGGTCGATATCGAGTATTTAGCCTTGGAGGATGGTCCCCCCATCTTCAGACAGGATTTCGCGTGTCCCGCCCTACTTGTCGCAAGCTTAGTTCCACACCAGACATTTCGTGTACGGGGCTATCACCCACTATGGCGCCAATTTCCAGTGGCTTCCACTATGTCTCATGCTAGATCTTGCAGGCTCTTCCCATTTCGCTCGCCGCTACTTTGGGAATCTCGGTTGATTTCTTTTCCTGCAGCTACTTAGATGTTTCAGTTCGCCGCGTTCGCTTTGCAACCCTATGTATTCAGGTTGCAATGACCATTAAGGCCGGGTTACCCCATTCGGAAATCTGCGGATCACAGCGTGTTTGCTCGCTCCCCGCAGCTTATCGCAAGCTACTACGTCCTTCATCGCCTGATATCGCCTAGGCATCCACCATGTGCACTTAGTCACTTGTCCCTATAACGTTGACCTCTGTACCACCAGCGTCTTTCTTTCGAAATGCACCGGTGACACAAAGACGGTTAGAACAACTGAGTACTACGTATGCACTTGCACCTTTGTAGCTACTTGCGTAGCCCAGCTAGATGCAAGCATGTTGAATCCATGTTTGTTGATTACAATCACTACCCACCAGCGCCTTTAATTCTCGCTTTCACGAGTCTCATCGACACTGATAAATCTTTACTTCTTCCAAATTGTTAAAGAGCGAACAGCTCATGGTTTCTTGTTATAAAAAACCAAACCTAATACCTTGTCATTCGCTTCGCGAATGACGCTGCTTAGGTTTGCATTTTTACTTCACTGCATTTATTCATCGTTCTCTGGTGGAGGTTGACGGGATCGAACCGACGACCCCCTGCTTGCAAAGCAGGTGCTCTCCCAGCTGAGCTAAACCCCCCAGGTGTTTCACTGACTGCTTAACTACTTGCTGCTTACCACCCTACTCTGTCTTGGTGGGTCTGGTTGGGCTCGAACCAACGACCCCCGCGTTATCAACACGGTGCTCTAACCAACTGAGCTACAGACCCGCTTGAACCCGCGCCACTTCACCACGACATATCACCACACTCTCGTGCACTTCCTTGTCATCGCTTGCTTGTTTTTACTGCTTGCTGTTCTTCTCTCGACTAACAGCTGATAAGTGTGGACACAGGGCTTCCGCGCATGCTCTAGAAAGGAGGTGATCCAGCCGCACCTTCCGATACGGCTACCTTGTTACGACTTCACCCCAGTCACGAATCCCACCGTGGTAAGCGCCCTCCTTGCGGTTAAGCTACCTACTTCTGGTGAAACCCGCTCCCATGGTGTGACGGGCGGTGTGTACAAGACCCGGGAACGTATTCACCGCGACATGCTGATCCGCGATTACTAGCGATTCCAACTTCATGCAGTCGAGTTGCAGACTACAATCCGGACTACGATACACTTTCTGGGATTAGCTCCCCCTCGCGGGTTGGCGGCCCTCTGTATGTACCATTGTATGACGTGTGAAGCCCTACCCATAAGGGCCATGAGGACTTGACGTCATCCCCACCTTCCTCCGGTTTGTCACCGGCAGTCTCATTAGAGTGCCCTTTCGTAGCAACTAATGACAAGGGTTGCGCTCGTTGCGGGACTTAACCCAACATCTCACGACACGAGCTGACGACAGCCATGCAGCACCTGTGTACTGGTTCTCTTGCGAGCACACTCTGATCTCTCAAAGCTTCCAGCCATGTCAAGGGTAGGTAAGGTTTTTCGCGTTGCATCGAATTAATCCACATCATCCACCGCTTGTGCGGGTCCCCGTCAATTCCTTTGAGTTTTAATCTTGCGACCGTACTCCCCAGGCGGTCTACTTCACGCGTTAGCTGCGTTACCAAGTCAATTAAGACCCGACAACTAGTAGACATCGTTTAGGGCGTGGACTACCAGGGTATCTAATCCTGTTTGCTCCCCACGCTTTCGTGCATGAGCGTCAGTGTTATCCCAGGGGGCTGCCTTCGCCATCGGTATTCCTCCACATCTCTACGCATTTCACTGCTACACGTGGAATTCTACCCCCCTCTGACACACTCTAGCCATGCAGTCACAAATGCAGTTCCCAGGTTGAGCCCGGGCATTTCACATCTGTCTTACATAACCGCCTGCGCACGCTTTACGCCCAGTAATTCCGATTAACGCTTGCACCCTACGTATTACCGCGGCTGCTGGCACGTAGTTAGCCGGTGCTTATTCTTCGGGTACCGTCATTAGCCCACCGTATTAAGATGAACCGTTTCTTCCCCGACAAAAGAGCTTTACAACCCGAAGGCCTTCTTCACTCACGCGGCATTGCTGGATCAGGGTTGCCCCCATTGTCCAAAATTCCCCACTGCTGCCTCCCGTAGGAGTCTGGACCGTGTCTCAGTTCCAGTGTGGCTGGTCGTCCTCTCAGACCAGCTACTGATCGTCGCCTTGGTAGGCTTTTACCCTACCAACTAGCTAATCAGATATCGGCCGCTCCACGAGCATGAGGTCCTTGCGGATCCCCCACTTTCATCCGTAGATCGTATGCGGTATTAGCGCAACTTTCGCTGCGTTATCCCCCACTCCAGGGCACGTTCCGATATATTACTCACCCGTTCGCCACTCGCCACCAGGGTTGCCCCCGTGCTGCCGTTCGACTTGCATGTGTAAGGCATGCCGCCAGCGTTCAATCTGAGCCAGGATCAAACTCTTCAGTTTAATCTCTGTGTTTTATGTCCTCTCGGACATGGTCATCGCTGACCGGTCGCTCACTCAAAATACTGACAGGATCAATCTTTCAATCTTTCCTATATTTCTTCGTGAGCACTTGCTTATATGTAAAGACTCCGTAGCAACCTAAGTCACCACAGTGCACTTCCACCAAGTGCCCACACTTATCAACTGTTAATTGTTAAAGAACTTACCGCACCATCCACAACACTTCGATTACCCTCACCGACCGTGCCGTCTTGTGTGCTGCTGACAAAGCGTTTTGTTTGTCTGCTGCAGAGAAACAAGATTATGCTGCTTTGCGATGTTGGCGTCAACCTTTTCGTTGGCGCGTTCTGCTTTTAATTTCCAGCAAAACCCCAGTTCCGTCGCCTTCTTGCGCTAACGTCGCTGCCACATCACTTGCCGCAATCAACTTCCGAACCCCTGCCATTCCCGCCTTTCGACGGGAGCCGAACTATATCAAATTCTCGTCGGAGCTGGCAAGGCATTGATATGAATAATAGTCACGACTTTGGGTCTGCCTTGCGCTCATGCGCGACTTCCGCGATCGCTGCCTGGAACTCAGCCACGTCTTCGAAGCTTTTGTAGACCGACGCAAATCGTATGTAGGCGATTTTATCTAGGCTTTTCAGCTCATACATCACCAATTCGCCAATGTGACCGGATGTAATTTCCCGCTCTCCACTAGTTCGAATTTTTTCTTCGATACAGTGGACCGCAGCATCAACTGCTGCAGCCGGCACTGGGCGCTTTCGCAGCGCCAACATCAAACTGCTTCGCAACTTGATTGAATCGAACTCTGTACGGCTTCCGCTTTTTTTGACAATAGCAGGCATTACCAGCTCAATACGTTCGAAGGTAATGAAGCGCTTTTCGCACTTGACGCAACGGCGACGACGGCGAATTGCATCACCTAACTCTGACACGCGCGTATCAAGCACCTGCGTGTCGTCATGCTGACAGAATGGGCATTTCATTCGACAATTACCATCCGTTGAAAACTACAAGAACACATGAAGCGGGCTTTATTATTCTTGATGCCAGGATGCTTCCTGGCATCATTCATTACTTCAACCGTAGACAGGGAATGCGCTGGTCAACTGCTGCACTGCGACCTTAACCCGTTCTATGGTCGCGGCGTCGTGAGGATTATCCAGCACATCAGCAATAAGATGCCCCACTTTAATCGCCTCGATCTCGGTAAAACCACGCGTTGTCATCGCAGGGCTACCGAGACGAATCCCGGATGTCACGAATGGCTTTTCCGGATCATTTGGAATCGCATTCTTGTTGCAGGTCATGTGCGCGGAGCCGAGGATCGCTTCTGCCTCCTTGCCGGTAATTTTCTTTGAGCGCAAATCCACCAGCATGACGTGCGATTCAGTCCGTCCGGACACAATACGCAAGCCACGTTCGATCAGTGTCTTTGCCAATGCGTCGGCATTCTTGATCACTTGCTGCTGATACGTTTTGAATTCCGGCTCCAATGCCTCCTTGAACGCGACCGCTTTTCCGGCGATCACATGCATCAACGGTCCACCCTGAATACCTGGGAAGATTGCCGAGTTGATCATTTTTTCGAATTCGGCTTTCATCAAAATGATCCCACCGCGCGGGCCACGCAATGACTTGTGCGTTGTCGACGTCACAAAATCCGCGTGTGGAACAGGGTTTGGATAAACGCCGGCAGCAATCAGCCCGGAGTAATGCGCCATATCCACAAGGAAATAGGCGCCCACTTCTTTGGCTATTTTTGCAAACCGTTCAAAGTCAATACGCAGCGAATAGGCAGATGCACCGGCAATAATCAGTTTTGGCTTATGTTCGCGTGCCAATGCTTCCATGGCTTCGTAATCAATTTCTTCGGCCGCATTGAGACCATATGAAACGACGCTGAACCATTTCCCGGACATGTTCAGTGGCATACCGTGCGTCAAGTGACCGCCTTCTGCCAGCGACATCCCCATGATGGTGTCGCCCGGTTTCAATACCGCAAAGAAGACCGCCTGATTAGCTTGCGATCCGGAGTTCGGCTGCACATTGGCGGCTTCCGCGCCATACAACGCCTTGAGCCGGTTAATCGCCAATGTTTCTGCCATGTCGACGAATTCGCAACCGCCGTAATAGCGCTTGCCGGGATAGCCCTCTGCGTATTTATTAGTTAGCTGCGACCCTTGCGCTTCCATCACAGCAGGTGACGTGTAGTTTTCTGACGCAATCAACTCGATGTGATCTTGCTGACGCGCGGTCTCCAGCTGCATGGCAGCCCATAATTCCGGATCAGTTTTGGCAATGGTTTGGTTTTTATCGAACATGACATACTCCAATTGATGAACGTGCAATTTAACATTGCATGAGTCAACTGAGGGCCAATAGAAGATGACGGGCAGCCTCAGTCGTGCGTTCCATTTTTGGGCTGCCCAGGCGAACGGCTGATGAAAAACTCACGTTCCCCGGTGGTATCCACCTTATCGCTCGCCTCTGTATTAGAAGCCAACTTTTCGCCAGTCACGTGAGTAGAAATGGTACGAAATTGTAAGTGAACCTGCCGGTTTCAGCAAGGCACCTCAGAATCGGGTCCGAAGCGTGCAAAGGATTCAGCTACAATTTTGGTCTTTCTTCAATGGCACGACTAAAAGGAAACTCCATGATCGTTTTAATTACGGGTGCTACATCAGGTTTTGGTGCAGAAATGGCGCGCAAATTCGTCGCCCACGGCCACCGTGTCATCGCCACCGGCCGCCGTCGCGACCGCCTTGACGAACTCAAGATTGAACTCGGTGCCAGCGTACTTGCCGTAGAGATGGACGTGACCGACAAGGAAACAATCACAGCCGCCCTCGCGGGACTGCCGCAAGAGTGGCGCGACATCGATGTTCTCATCAACAATGCCGGCCTGGCATTGGGCGTTGAGCCCGCCCAGCAAGCCTCTCTCGACGATTGGGAGACCATGATAGAGACCAATTGCAAGGGCTTGGTCACCATGACCCGTTTGATGTTGCCCGATATGGTCAAGCGCGGCAGCGGGACCATTATCAATATCGGATCAACTGCCGGCGCCTACCCCTATCCGGGTGGCAATGTCTACGGTGCTACCAAGGCTTTCGTCGATCAGTTCACGATAAATTTACGGGCCGACCTGGTTGGTACCGGCGTACGTGCGTCGAATATTGCACCGGGCCTGTCCGGTGGCACTGAATTCTCAAATATCCGCATGAAAGGCAATGACGAGGCAGCAGCGAAAGTGTACGAGGGTACGGTCCCGCTGAATGCAAAAGATATCGCCGAAACCGCATTCTGGATTGCCACGCTGCCAGCACACGTCAACATCAATTACGTCGAGATGATGCCAACCTGTCAGGGCTTTTCGCCGTTTACCATTAAGCGTACGCAATAAGGAGTGTTGCCGATGCACATGCCCTCCGAGTCGACGCCGGACAATGGTGCACCGGCACCGTATAGCTGGACGATACGGGTGTACTACGAGGACACGGATGCCGGTGGCGTCGTGTTCTACGCCAATTACCTGAAGTTTTTCGAGCGTGCCCGCACCGAATGGCTGCGCGCCGCAGGCATCGGACAACGCTTGCTTTCCGAGGGAGACGGCGTCATGTTCGTCGTGAAAAGTACCAGCGTCGACTATCAAGCCCCGGCAAAATTAGATGATGAACTGAAACTCACGGTCGTGGTCCAACGCCTTGGACGCGCTTCTGTCGAGTTCTTGCAGGAAGCGTGGAAAATCACGCCGGCCGGTTCGACTCTGCTGGCAGTCGGCCGTATCAAGGTAGGCTGCGTCAATTGTGCAAGCTTCCGCCCGAGCGCGATTCCACCTCAGGTACTCGATCGTATCCAGCAATGAACGCGATTATCCCGATCAACAACAACCGCTACCATACAGACCATCAATGACCGTCACCCAAGATCTCTCTTTTGTTTCCCTCATCGCCAACGCCTCAATACTGGTGCAATTGGTACTGGCCCTGTTGCTGACTGTCTCGGTCATGAGCTGGACGTATATTTTCCGCAAGGCCTTTTCAATCAAGAATGCGCAAGCGCAGACCGAAGAATTCGAGCGCGCCTTCTGGGCCGGCGGAGATCTCAACACGCTGTACCAGGACGCCGCTTCCAATCGCCGGCGCAACGAAGGTGCAACAGGTGCGCAAGAACGCATTTTTGCTGCAGGCATGAGCGAATTCAACAAGGGCAAGGCATCGCTATCGAACCGCAATCCCGGCGACGCCAGCCAGCTCATCGACGGCGCACGACGCGCCATGCGCGCTGCCTATCAGCGCGAAATGGATGCGCTCGAATCCCACTTGTCATTCCTCGCATCGGTCGGATCGGTCTCGCCCTATGTGGGCTTGTTCGGTACGGTCTGGGGCATCATGAATGCCTTTCGCGGCCTGGCCAATGTTCAGCAAGCGACCTTGTCGGCCGTCGCTCCGGGTATCGCCGAAGCATTGGTCGCGACCGCCATCGGCCTGTTCGCAGCGATTCCCGCCGTCGTTGCCTACAATCGCTTTTCGCATGACGTTGACCGCCTGTCGATCCGATTCGAAAGCTTCGTTGAAGAGTTCTCGAATATCCTGCAACGTCAGGCGCGCTGATCATGAGTTCATCCATGCGCAGCAGCCGCACCCGCAAATTCAAGGCCGACATCAACGTCGTTCCCTACATCGACGTGATGCTGGTGCTGCTGGTTATTTTCATGGTGGCCGCGCCGATTACCAATCCCGGTGTCATCAATTTGCCGACCGCCGAGAAATCATCGCTGCCGCCATCGGAATACATTCAGATTTCACTGAAGCCTGACGCCGCATCCACGATCGGCATCAATGGCCAGAAAAATACCGCAGCCAAACAAGAGACGACCACCAGCCGCAAGGATTTGCTGGAACGACTCAAAGCGCTACATGAAGCCAACCCGGACATGCCGGTCATGATTTCCGGCGACAGGGATAGTCGCTACGAAGAAGTCATCAGCCTCATTTCCGAAGCCAAGAAGTTCGGCATCACACGCGTCGGCCTCGCGACCAAGTCCTGAGATGGTCATGAAACCGGTTGCACAGTATGTAATACCCAAGGAACCCGGCCGCTGGCGCGCGATCGCACTGGCTGCGGCCGTGCATGGCGCGCTGCTGGTCATGCTATGGATAGGCGTGCGCTGGCAAAACGAGTCGCCGCTGGTTGTCGAAGCCGAAGTCTGGAGCCCGCAGGTGCGAGAAGCCGCGCCCAAGCCGCAGCCTGAACCTGAACCCGAGCAACCACCGAAACCCGTCGTCAAGGAAGTTCCGGAGCCGGTCGCGCCGCCCAAGCCCGTTGAAAAAGTCGCACCCGTCGTCAAGCCGCCGGTGATCGATCCCGAGATCGCGCTGGAGCAGGAAAAAAAGCGCAAGGCCGAGTTGCTGAAAGAGCGCCTCGAAGAAGAGCGCCAGGACAAACTGAAAAAACTGAACAAGGAAAAGCGACTGGAGAAAGACAAGCAAGATAAGCTCGAAGCGAAAGAAAAACTGGAACAACAGGCCAAGCTCGACGCCAAGGAAAAGCAGGACAAGCTGGATAAACTGGCAAAGCAGGAAGCACAGGAAAAGGCTGACCTGAAAAAAGCCGAACTCGACAAGAAACGCAAGCAAGACGAGATCGACGACAAGCGACTGGCCAGGATCCGCGACGAAGAAATGAAGCGTATCGCCGGCGGCGCCGTTGGTCCGGGCGGCAGCGGCGATGCACCAAAAAGCCAGGGACCGCGCGGCGACCCGAGCTACATCCAGAAAGTCGGTGCAAAAATCCGCTCCAATACCGTGTTCAATGGCGCGGAAGACATCGAAGGCAACCCGCCAGTCGAGTATGCGGTTGAGCTACTGCCCGACGGCACGGTGCGTGGCATACGCAAACTGAAAACCTCCGGCATACCGGGCTTCGATGAAGCCGTTCGCCGTGCAATTGAAAAATCACAACCCTTCCCTGCCGATAAATCGGGTACGGCGCCTTCGGGCTTCACCGTGTCCCACAAACCCAAAGATTGATCAGCCAATGAAAAAAACTCTCTTCTCTGCCCTCGCCCTGCTTGGTCTGGTACTTGCCACCGCAGCCCATGCCCAATTGCGCGTCGACATCGCCGGCGTCGGTGCCAACCAGATTCCGATCGCCATCGCCACCTTCGCCGATGAATCGATCGCACCAGCCCAAGTCAGCACCATCATCAAGGCCGACCTGATGCGCAGCGGGTACTTCAAAATCATCGATGCCGGCACGATGTCCGAAACCTCCGACATTAATTACGCCGACTGGAAATCCCGCGGCGCCGATGCGCTCGTGGTGGGCAGCGTGCAGCGTCTGGCCGATGGCCGCTTCGACGTGCGCTACAAGCTGCTCGACATGATCAAGAGCGCGCCGCTATCGGCGCTCTCCCTGACTGCACCGGAAGGCCGCACCCGGGTCACCGCCCACAAGATTGCCGATGACATCTATGAAAAACTGACCGGGGTGCGCGGTGCCTTTGCCACCCGCATTGCCTACGTCACCAAGTCCGGCAAAGAGTACCGGCTCGAAGTGGCCGATGCCGATGGCGAAGACACCAATGTCGCCTTACGTTCGAACGAGCCGATCATCTCGCCGGCCTGGTCGCCCGATGGCACCCGTGTCGCCTATGTCTCATTTGAAAACAAAAAACCGGTGGTCTACGTGCAAAACCTGGTGACACGCCAACGCACCGTGCTGGCCAATTACAAGGGCAGCAATTCGGCACCATCGTGGTCGCCCGATGGCAACCGGCTGGCCATTGCCTTGTCACGTGACGGCCTGACCCAGTCCTATATCGTCAATGCCGACGGGACAGGCTTGCGCCGCGTAACCAACAGCAGCGGCATCGACACTGAACCGCAGTTTTCGGCTGATGGCCAAAGCATTTATTTCACCAGCGATCGTAGCGGCGGACCACAAATCTACAAGATGCCGGTCAGCGGTGGCGATGCCCAGCGCGTGACGTTCAAGGGCTCGTACAACATCAGCCCGCGCGTCTCGCCGGATGGCAAAACACTGGCGTTTATTTCCCGCCGCGACAGCGGATTCCAGTTATATGCGATGGACCTCGCTAATGGTCAGGAACAACGTCTGTCAGACTCTGCCAAAGATGAGTCGCCGAGCTTTTCACCGAACAGCAAGTACATCATGTACGCCACCGAATCAGGGCGACGTGGCTCGCTTGCGGTAGTATCCGTCGACGGTCGGGTGAAACAACGCCTGACTACGCAGGCCGGCGACATCCGCGAGCCGACCTGGGGCCCATTCATCAAATAAGATTTCAGTCCTTATTTCAATCAGTCAATTTGTCTTTACCAGGAGAAGTAAATGCGTAACTTATCGACCTTTGCCGTTGTCGCCGCCAGTGCCTTGTTGTTTTCGGCCTGCTCATCCACCAAGCTGGATGAAAAGCCTCCGGTCGAAGATCGTTCGGGTAGCGCCGCCATGGCCGCTCCGGCTGACACCCGTACCGTCAATCCGGTCAATGCCGGTTCGACCGATCCATTGAACGACCCGCAAGGCGTGCTGGCCAAGCGTAGCGTCTACTTCGACTACGACAGCTATGTCGTCAAAGCCGAATTCAAGTCGGTCCTCGAAGCCCACGCCCGCTACCTCAGCGCCAACAAGTCACGCAAGATCATCATCCAGGGCAATACCGATGATCGCGGTGGCCGCGAATACAACCTGGCACTCGGCCAGAAGCGTTCCGAAGCAGTGCGTCAGGCAATGAGTCTGATGGGCGTAGCAGACAGCCAGCTCGAAGCCGTTTCGCTGGGCAAAGAAAAGCCTAAAGCCACCGGCAGCGACGAAGCCGCCTACGCTGAAAACCGTCGCGCTGACATCGTCTATTGATTGCCATGACGCGCTTCGGAAAATCCTTGTGTGCCGTGGCCATGCTGGCCGCGGTGTCCTCTTTCACTCTGCCTGCACAAGCCGGACTGTTCGATGATGACGAAGCGCGCAGGGCCATTCTTGATATCCGGGCCCGCATCGACAGTGTCCGGCGCGATGCCGACATCAAGCTCGACACCAAGGCCGACAAGAACAGCCTGCTCGATGTCGCCAGCCAGAACGAGCAACTGCGTCAGGAAGTGGCGAAGTTGCGCGGGCAACTGGAAGTGTTGACCAATGAAGTGGCCAACACGCAGCAGCGCCAAAAGGATTTCTACGTCGATCTCGACACACGCTTGCGCAAGCTTGAACCGCAAAAGATGACTGTCGATGGCAAAGAAACGAGCGTCGAGCCGGCCGAACAGAAGACGTACGAAGCCGCACTGGCACTGTTCAAGGCGGGCGACTACAAGACGTCCGGCGCAGCGTTCACCGACTTCATGCGGCGCTATCCGCAATCCGGCTTTGCACCGTCGGCTCAGTATTTTCTGGGGACGACCTACTATGCACAACGTGATTACCGCAATGCGATCACCGCACAGCAGGTCGTGGTCAAGAACTATCCGGAAAATCCGAAAGCAGCAGACGCCTTGCTCAACATCGCAAGTTGTTATGCCGAGCTGAAAGACCGTCCGGCGGCCAAGAAATCCCTTGAAACCCTGGTGGCGCAATATCCGTCATCACCGGCTGCCCAGACCGCAAAAGAACGCCTGGCTACAATGCGCTGACCGCGATGAACCTGCCGATCCGATGGGATCAGCAGGTCACCGCAAAATAGTTTAGTCAATTAGACCGCAAGGTTTGACAGATCCATCTTGAGTTCCTATAATCTCGGTCTTTCGGGTCGTTAGCTCAGCTGGTAGAGCAGCGGACTTTTAATCCGTTGGTCGCAGGTTCGAATCCCGCACGGCCTACCACGAATAAGTTGGATGCAATTGAAGGTAATTGCTTGAAACGGCTCACAGCAATGTGAGCCGTTTTTGTTTGTGTGCCCGATGCACAGCATATTAATGCGGCACCGGGGTAACTTGGCCTACTCCGCAGTCGACTTCACTACCGTAATCCGGTTGATGAAAAATTCACCATCGATGCAGGTGCGGTGCGGCACGCCGGCCACCTCGAAACCCGGACCGCCATCTTCAACCCAGCCGCTGGCCAGCAAATCAAACTGCTGCTCGTTCAAGCCGAGCATGGGTGCCGTGATGACAAACCGGGCCCCCTCCTTTTGTCGCAACACGACATCATCGATCTTCGCCATACCATCCCTGTCCAATAAAAAAACCTGCGCCATGATACTGCCCCAACGTCGATCGTCGCTGTCGTCGCCATGCAATTCGGTGGGATAATCAGCGCTTTCCAAGCTACCGTCAGGCCATCATGATTCTCGAACTCGCAGATATCCGCATCCTTCCCGGCAAACAAGCTGACTTCGATATCGCCATCAAGCGCGGCGTCGCACTGGCCATCAGCAACGCCACCGGCTTTCGCGGCTATAAGATCAACAAAAGCGTCGAATCGCCCGAGCGTTACGTGCTGATGATTTACTGGGAAACCCTCGAAAACCATACCGTCGATTTCCGCGAATCGGCCGCCTTTCAGGAATGGCGCGCACTGGTCGGCCCGTTCTTCGCTAGCGCACCGGTAGTCGAACATTTCACGCTGTTAGCCAAATCGGATTAAATCAACACGGACTGCGGATCACGATGTCATCACACACTTTTCTCTGGCACGACTACGAAACCTTCGGCGTCAACACCCGCAGCGACAGGCCGGCGCAATTCGCGGCCATCCGCACCGATGCCGAACTCAATGAAATCGGCGACGAGATCATGCTGTACTGCCAGCCGGCCAATGACTATTTACCCGATCCGCAATCCTGCCTGATCACCGGCATCACGCCGCAGGTATGCCTGCAGCGCGGCTTGCCCGAATACCAGTTTGCCGCCGCCATCGAAGCGGCGTTTTCCGCCAGCGGCACCGTCGGGGTCGGCTACAACACGATCCGCTTCGATGACGAAATCACGCGCTTCCTGTTCTGGCGCAACCTGATCGATCCGTACGCCCGCGAATGGCAAAACCAGTGCGGTCGCTGGGATCTGATGGATGTCGTGCGGATGACGTATGCACTGCGTCCCGACGGTATCGACTGGCCGATGAACGATGAAGGCAAACCGAGCTTCCGCCTCGAACTGCTGACCAAGGCCAATGGTATTGCACATGCGGCCGCGCATGATGCGCTGTCTGATGTGCGCGCCACGATTGCACTGGCGCGACTGATCCGCACGCAGCAGCCCAAGCTGTTCGACTTCTGCTTCGCGTTACACAAGAAAGACCGCGTCAGCGCCGAGATCGGCCTGCCGGCACGCAAACCTTTTTTGCATGTATCGGGCATGTTCCCGGCCGAGCGCGGCTGCCTCGGTGTCATGTGGCCACTGGCCACGCACCCGACCAACAAGAACGAAGTCATCGGCTGGGACCTGTCCCGCGACCCGTCCGAACTGGCCACGCTGGATGTCGAGTCGATCCGCCTGCGTATGTTCACGCGCAGTGCCGACCTACCCGAAGGCGTGACCCGTTTGCCGATCAAGACCATCCACCTGAACAAGTCGCCCATGGTGGTCGGCAACCTGAAAACCCTGTCGCCGGCGATGGCAGAAAAATGGCAGATCGATCTGGAGCAGGCCCACCGGCATGCCACCCTCGCCGCCACGCTCGGTGACATGGACGCGCTCTGGAAGCAGGTGTTCCAGCGTCCGGCGCAAGCCACGCCGGATGTCGACGAAGACCTGTACAACGGCTTCGTCGGCAATGGCGACCGGCGCAAGCTGACCGAGTTGAGGGCGCTGTCGCCGGCAGTACTGGCAAAAACTCACCCGGGCTTTGACGACGTGCGACTCGAAGAACTTCTTTTCCGCTACCGCGCGCGCAACTTCCCCGACACGCTCGATGCCGCCGAGGCCGAACGCTGGGAACAGCACCGCAGCGATCGCCTGTTCGAAGGCAGCGACGGTGCCCGCACCGTCGACATCCTGTTCGGTGAAATCGACCAGCTGTCCGAACAGGCCGACACCCGCGGCGAAGAAATCCTCGGTGCGCTGTACGACTACGTGGAAATGATCGCGCCGGCACCGCAGTGATGCCGGTGCACGTATCGATGCGCCGCAGTCCAACAAAAAACCGACCCAGTCACAGGAAACCCCGATGAGCACAGCACCGCACAACAGCCAGCACACCATCACACCGTACGGTGCCTGGCTTTCGCCGATCACCTCGGCCGCCATCGTCGCTGAATCGGTCGGGCTGGACCAGCCGGCCATCGCCGGCAATGCAATTTACTGGATCGAAGGACGCGCGCGCGAGCAGGGCCGCAGCGTCATCGTCCGGCATGCCGCCGATGGCAGCACGGCCGATCTGACTGCGGCCGGGTTCAATGTCCGCAGTCGCGTCCATGAGTACGGCGGCGGTGCCGTGTGCATCGATGGTGACGTGCTGTACTTTTCGAATCACGCCGACCAGCGCTTGTACCGGCAGCAAGGTAACGATGCCCCGCAAGCGCTGACTACCAGCGGCGCAATGCGCTTCGCCGATGCGGTCCTCGATCGCTCCCGCCATCGCCTGATCGCGATCCGCGAAGACCACGGCGATACCACCCGCGAAGCCATCAATACCCTCGTCGCGATCAGCCTCGCCAATGGCAGCGAAACCGTGCTGCTGGAAGGTCATGATTTTTACGCATCGCCACGCCTCAGTCCCGATGGCAGCCAGCTGGCATGGCTGAGCTGGGATCATCCGAACATGCCGTGGGATGGCACTGATTTATGGTGCGCCAGCGTGGCCGTCGACGGCAGCCTCGGCACGCCGCGCAAGATCGCCGGCGGCATCGATGACCCGATCTTCCAGCCGGCCTGGTCACCGTCGGGCGAACTGCATTTCGTCTCCGAGCAAAGCCGCTGGTGGAACCTGTATCGCCTGCACGATGACACGGTGCAGGCACTGTGTCCGATGGCCGCCGAATTCGGCCGGCCCTTGTGGAATGTCGGTATCTCGACCTATGGCTTTGATGGCAGCGGCCGGATTGTCTGCAGCTATGTCCAGGACGGTGACTGGCAACTGGCCGTGCTGGATCCGGATAGCGGCATATTGACCAACATCGCCACGCCGTTTCGCAAGATCAGCGACTTGCAGGTTGGTCCCGATTTTGTGGTCTTCATCGGCGGCGCACCGGACCGGTCGGATGCCATCGTGCGGCTTGATCTGCAGACCGGCGAGCACCGGATTCTCAAGCGCGCAATTTCTCTCGATGTCGATGCCGGCTATCTGTCGGTGCCGCGCGCCATCACGTTCCCGACCACCGGCGGGCGCCACGCCCACGCGTTTTACTACGCGCCGGCCAACCGCGATTACGCCGCACCGGCCGGCCGCAAGCCGCCGCTGCTGGTGTTCAACCACGGTGGTCCCACCTCGGCAGCGGGTGCCACGCTAAACCTCGCGATCCAGTTCTGGACCAGCCGCGGCTTCGCGGTAGTCGATGTCAATTACGGCGGCAGCACCGGTTATGGCCGCGCCTACCGTCACCGGCTCAATGGCAACTGGGGCGTGGTCGATGTCGACGATGCCCTCAATGCCGCGCGCTTCCTGGTCGCCGACGGCGCGGCCGACGAACAGCAACTCGCCATTCGCGGTGGCAGTGCCGGCGGCTATACCGCGCTGGCAGCGCTGACCTTCCATGAGCTCTTCAAGGCCGGTGCCAGCTATTACGGCGTCAGCGATCTCGAAACGCTGGCGCGCGATTGTCACAAGTTCGAATCGCGCTACCTCGACAGCCTGGTCGGTCCGTATCCGGCACGTCAGGATATTTATGTGGCGCGCTCCCCTATCCATTTCACGGACCGGCTGACCAGTCCGCTGATTCTGTTTCAGGGCATGGAAGACCGTGTAGTCCCGCCGGCACAAGCACAACTGATGTTCGATGCCGTGCGCGAGAAGGGCTTGCCGGTCGCCTATATCCGCTTCGAAGGCGAAGCCCACGGATTCCGGCGCGCCGAGAATATCCGCCGTGCGCTCGAAGCCGAACTGTATTTTTATGGCCGCCTGTTCGGCTTTGTGCCGGCCGATGAGTTGGTGCCGGTAGCCATCGAGAATTTACCTGATTCACCTTCCACAAAAAAAGGCTGACATGACTATCGCTTACTGGTGTGTACTGATTGCCGGCCTGATGCCGGTGCTGACCACGGCCATCGCCAAGGCCGGACTGCGCGGCTACGACAATGCCGAGCCGCGCGCCTTCATGGAAAAGCAGACCGGCTTTCATCGCCGCGCCGATTACGCCCATCGCAATCACTTCGAAGCGTTCCCGTTTTTCGCCGTCGCGGTGCTGATCGCCGAGCAGCTCGATGCCAATCCACTGCAGGTCGACGGCTTAGCGATGGCCTTCATTGCCGCGCGCATCCTGTACACGGTGCTCTACCTTGCTAACAAGCCGACCCTGCGCTCGCTGGCCTGGGTGGTCGGCTATGGCTGCGTGATCGCGCTGTTCGTGATCGCTGCCTGACTCTCACGTTTGATGGAAACACGATGCAAAAAATTGATTTTGAACTGAACGATGAATTCGTCGAACTGAACCAGCTGCTGAAACTGGTAGGTATTTGCGACAGCGGCGGTGCCGGCAAGATGGTCGTCGCCGGCGGCAATGTCTCGGTCGATGGCCAGCAGGAATTGCGCAAGACCTGCAAGATCCGCGCAGGCCAGGTGGTCAGTCTCAGCGGCGTACGCATCCACGTGAAGCCCGGCCAATCGGAATGAACGATCTGTTTGCACAGGCCGGTCGCGGCCTTGAGCAACTGCCCTTACCGGATGCGGATGTGCGCTTCCAGCGCGATCTGTATCCGGCCGCGCACTGCAACTTGCTGCTGCGCGAACTGATCGATAGCACCGACTGGCGCCACGAACAGATCACGCTGTTTGGCCGGCAGCACTGGCAGCCGCGACTGGTCGCCGCGCACGGGGATGCCGGACTGGCCTACACGTATTCCGGACTGACCTTGCCGATGCAGCCATGGACACCGCTCCTGGCGCAGCTCCGGCAAGACATCGAACACCTCGCCGGCGTGCGCTTCAATAGCGTGCTGCTGAACTGGTATCGCGATGCGCAGGACAGCATGGGCTGGCATAGCGATGATGAAGCCAGTCTCGGTCCGGCACCGGTGATTGCATCATTGAGCCTAGGTGCAACGCGGGTCTTCAAGCTCAAGCACAAGACCCGGCCGGAACTGAAGACCACGCTGCTGGCACTGACCGATGGCAGCCTGCTGCTGATGGCGGGGGCAACACAGCGCTGCTGGAAACACGCTGTCGACAAATCACGCGCGGCGTGCAGCGCACGCGTGAACCTGACGTTCCGGCGGATCATGCCGGCGTCGTGACCCGTACCATCACACAATCACCCGGAAGGATATCGTCATGAAATGGGATGGCAATCGCGAGAGCGACAATGTGGAAGACCGCCGTGGCGACAGCGGCGGTGGCGGCTTCGGCGGACGCTCGGTCGGCATCGGCACCATTGCCATTGCACTGGTGGCGTCCTATTTTTTTGGCATCAATCCGGCCACCGTGATCAACCTGCTCAGTGGTGGCGGCGGTGGCGGCAGTGCGCCCAGCCAGCAGGCACCTGCCAAAGCACCACCTGCCAACGACGAAGCCGCGCGTTTCGTGAAGGTCGTGCTGGCCGATACCGAAGACGTCTGGACGGCGCAGTTCCGCGCGCAGGGCGGCAACTATGTCAAACCCAAACTGGTCCTCTTCAGTGGCAGGACATCGACCAGTTGCGGCCAGGGGGAAAGTGCTACCGGTCCGTTCTATTGTCCTGCTGACCAGAAGGTCTACATCGACCTGAGCTTTTACAAGCTGATGCGCGAGCGCTTCAAGGTCGAAGGCGAATTCGCCCAAGCCTATGTCATTGCCCATGAGGTCGGCCATCACGTCCAGAACCTGATGGGGATTTCAGGCAAGGTCGATGCGGCCCGCCGCAAGGCGACCCAGACCCGCGCCAATGCGCTATCGGTCCGCATGGAATTGCAGGCCGACTGCTTCGCCGGCGTCTGGGCCTTCCATGCCAACGAGGCACGCGGCATTCTCGAACGCGGCGATGTCGAGACCGCGCTCAATGCCGCCACCGCCATCGGCGACGATGCGCTGCAACGCCAGGCGCAGGGACAAGTCGTCCCCGATTCGTTCACGCACGGCACCTCGGCACAGCGGGTACGTTGGTTCAAGCGCGGCATCGCTACCGGTATCGTGAACGATTGCGATACCTTCAAGGCGCGCCAGCTGTAATTGCTCTATTTGCATTCACCGGCGGAACAGGCCCCGATTGACACCGATCAATCCCCTGTTCTGGCTGCAGAAAAATTGCACAACCGACCGAACCAACCCGGCAACATCGCCACCTAAAGCTGCAACTAGCACTTACGGCTTGAATCCAACCATTCCACATGCGCTGATTGCGGTTTATCAAAATAAGTTCTGCCTAATTTACTTATAAATAAGCAATCGTTCGAACCAATAGTTGGCGGTGACCGGAAAAGGAGTCGTGCTCCGAACCCTGCCGGTGTCGTCACTGAAAATGCAATCACACGTCGCACGTCACCTTCTTTCAGGCGGCAGCGATCATCCTTTATATTTTTCGATGGGAATGTCATGTCAATTAAGGTCGGTGAAGAGATGGATTCTTCCACCAGCAAGGCACGTGTCGTGGTGTCGGCACGCGAAGGAATCATAGAAATCGAAGGCAGCGAATCATTCGTCGCTGACCAGTTGAACCGGCTGAAAACCGTGATTTGCCAAGTCGTCGCCACGGGTGCCAAATGGCGTAACGGCATCGACACCATCGGTACGACCAGCCCGGCTAGCGCGACGCTGGCACCGCAAGCGCTGGAAAAATTCGCCAACCTGTACACGCAGGCCGATGGCAAATTGCAGCTACTAAAAAATCTTCCAGGTAACAACATGGCCAACAAGACCGTCAATGCAGCGCTGCTGGTGGCCCATGCTCATGCGCTGATGGGTGCCGACCACACGACGCTCGATACCATACGCGCAGTCTGCAAGGAACAAGCTTGCCATGACTCGAACAATTTTTCGGCAACACTAAAACGTGAAAAAACCTTGTTCGTCCATAGCGGCAGCCTGCACATCACGCTCAGCCCGGCAGGCCGGGAGCGCGCCGCCTCGCTGGCCAATCAGCTCAATGGTGGTAACTAAACAGACCGGATGACACATTGTGGTTTCAGGAATGTCTCCTAGACTGACTCATCGAAACCCTCTTTTTGGAGTCGTTGATGAAACCCGAAGCTGCCCGGAAATCTGCACCTGAGCTCGAAGAATTAAACGAAAAATTACGTCGCGACGTGATGCGTGCACTGGAACCATACGGCACGCAAGCGCTGTCCGCATTGGCGCACATGTCGGACGCGGAACGCACGCGATGGCTGTTCTGGAATCTGCATGAAAACCTCGATACCGTGCGCGCCCACGAGCCATCGCTGGTGGGGCAGATTATCCGTACCCAGTTGACCGTCAGCGATGGTCTGTCCATGTGGAGCGAAAAATACGGACTCGAAAAACGCGCCGAATTCAGCTGCAAATGGCAACTGTTGCTCAAGCCATCGAGCTATGAAAGCGAACAGGCGTACCCGCTCAACGATGGCTGGATCGACCTGTCTATCGGCGATGGGCCGCCGCCCCATCCCGCGTTGCAGGCCGGCCAGAAAGGCTATCTCGATTCGGATAGCGCGCTATATCCGAACCAGTTGTTCCTGTACGGATGGGTCAGCGAAGCGGTCTGGCAGGAAATCAAACCGCAGTTGTACAACGCCAGTGCGAACTGCCACACCGATATTTACCTGCGCGATAATTTTTTATTCCCGGTCAAACCTGGCCTTGCTTTTCTGACCGGTCCGGCCGGTGCGCTGGGCATCACCAACCTGGAATTTCGTACCTCGACCCAGCCACGCCTGACCTCCTGGGTCAGGTCTTGACACGACCATCGAGCCAGCCATCGACCGATGCCTTACCGGGACCATACGCAATCAGCACCAGCAATAGCGCACCCCAGTAAGCGTGGTCGTTCACCGCGGCAGGACATTCAAACATGAAAAGTTGTGGATACGACAGAACGGCCATCAGGTTCACCACGAACAATCCGATGGCAGCCGGTCTCGAAAACAGCCCTAGTAACAAGAGCACCGGAAAGACCAGCTCGCCGCCTGCCCCCATCACGGCGGCCAGTTCGGGTGGCAGCAAGGGCACGTGGTACTCATCCCGGAACAGCGCTAGCGTGGCATCCCAGTCACCGATTTTCACGAGACCGGATTTAAAGAACTGCCAGCCGACATACAGGCGGATGGCCAGTGCGATCAGCGCGCCGCCAAGCGTAACAAGGACCTGATCAAAACTCGCGATACGGCGATGCAGACGAAAGAAACTTTCCATGATTCATGACTCCATTGAAAAGGGATTAGGGATCGATGGCCACCAGCACTGCCTGTTGCAGCCATTGCTGCAAGTGCGCGCCCAGATCAAAACCAGCGTCAATCTCCAGCGCCGCATCCACTGCTGCACCCAGCGTGGCGCCTTGCTGCAACAGACTTAATGCAGCGTGGGCAGCCGGACTGAGTGGCAGCAACACCACGCGCCACTGCGGCCGCGCGACCAGCATCAAGCAAGGCACATCGAGCGCCTCCGGAAACGGCGTTGCACTGTCGGGTTGATGGGCCTGCCACAGATCGGCAATCGCCCAGCGCGACGCCAGCAAACGGCAGGCCGGATGCAAGTGGCAACGGGCCTGATCGAACTGATCGGGTGTCCAGGTCGCCAGCACGACAGGATCGAAGGGGGCCGCGGTTGCGGCGTAATGGGCGCGATGCACCGCCCATTCGGTACGTGCCATATCGGGAAAATACGGGTAAGCGGCAACATGCTCAAAATCCGCAAGGAAATCGGCAAAGCCTTCACCGACCTGATTCAGATCACCGCTGGTGGACGGTTGCTGCTTGCCATAGGCACGCGCGAGCGCCGCAAAAAATTCTTCGCCGACGAGTGCCTGCAAGACCGGGTACGCCGCAGCGAGCGCCTTGTCCCAGGTCGCTGTGAGATTGCCACGGTACAACGCAAGACGCTGTCTCACCAGTTGGGCATCTCCATTGAACAGCGAAATGGCGTCGGCTTCGACCGTATGGTCCAGCAAAGCGGCTGCCATCCGGCCCTGGCTGACGGAGAGCGACGGATACGGCGGTGGCAAGTGCATCTCTGCAACGATGTCCTGCGCGCGTCGGGCTTCATCCAGCAGCACGGTAATGTCCGGAATGTCGGTGTCCCATTCGATCAAGGTGGCGATCGGGCCGAAGCGCTGCAGTGCCGCGCGGTACAACGCCCAGACCGGTGCCGCAACGCGATCACCATGGTGGTCGATCACGGCATCCGGCGTCACCAGATGTCCGGCCAGATGAAATTCGCCAATGCTGCCGGCCGACACCTCGGCCAGCGCCGCCAGCGCATCTTCGCCGTGGTTGCACTGGTTGACGTAGAGATTATTGAGGTCCAGCAGAATGCCGCAACCGGTGCGACTGACCAGTGCGGCAAGGAATTCGGTCTCGGTCATCGTATCGGCGCGAAAGCGCAAATACGTCGAGACGTTTTCAATGAGCAGGCGGCGACCGAGCGCTTGCTGGATCCGGTCGACCCGCTCCGACACCAGCTGCAATGCGGCAGGCGTCAGCGGCATCGGCAGCAAGTCATTGAGATGCCGGTCATCGACGGCACCCCAGCACAGATGCTCGGACACCAGCACCGGGTCGACGCGGCGCACCGTGTCGCAGACCCGCTGCAAATGCTGCTCCGAAAAGCCCGCTGCCGACCCGATACCCAGGCCGACACCATGCAAACTGATCGGATAATCCTGCCGCAGCTGGTCCAGTACATGCGCATCCCAGCTGCCGGCATCAAGATAATTTTCGGTGTGGACTTCCAGCCAGTCGACCTTGGGACGCTGCGCCAGAAAATCCCGGTAGTGCGGTGCCCGCAATCCGATCCCGACACCGGACGCGCCAAACAGGGCCTGGCCCGGAGCAGGATAGGATGACATCGGAACGGGGGGATTACTTGGGAGCAGCGAGTGTACCGCCGGCTTTTTCGCAGGTGCCCTTGGCGACGTATTTCCACTCACTGGCGTCCATATCCTTCTTGGCCTGGCCTGCGCAGGAATGGCTACCGGTGACGGAGGCGCAATCGTTTTGGCCGGCTTTGGCGATACCAAAACATTTTTCCTTGTCAGCCGCAGCAGTGGCGGCGTGAACGGTAGAAAGGCCGGCAACACACATTGCGGACAGGGCAGTAGCGAACAGGGCTTGACGAGCATTCATGATTATTTCCTTTAAAAGTGAAGTGGAGTAATTCAACAGGGCTTGCGGTGAAACTGAAGCGTAGTCGCGGAGCATGATGGATTGCTTACACCTGAAACCCATCATTTTTCCGGATTTTTAATGCTAGTCGAACCAGAGACCAAAAATCAATACCGGGTAGCCGCAGCACAACGGTGCACCACGTACCATCAGCCACAGGTTAACCTGCCTCAAATTATTCTGCCGGCAGAGGCACCGTCCCGTACACTTCGCTGACCTCCCTTCTGAAAGAGCATGTCGATGCCCAACCTTATTTATATCGCTGATCCGATGTGTTCCTGGTGTTACGGATTCGGTCCTGAACTGACCGCCCTGCTCGACGGTTTGCCTGGCCTGCCGGTCGAGATTGTGCTCGGCGGACTGCGCGCTTATAACAGCGACCGCATGGATGCGCCCATGAAAGCCGAGCTGATGACGCACTGGAAAAAAGTCCACGAGACCAGCGGCTTGCCGTTTTCCGACCATGCCATCGAGCAGCCCGGTTTTGTCTACAACACGGAACCTGCTTGCCGCGCCGTCGTCGCCGCCCGCACGCTGGCACCGCAGGTAACGCTAGCCGTATTCACGGCCATCCAGCAGGCGTTTTATGTCGACGGGCGCGATGTGACACAGAGCGCCGTACTGGCCGACATTGCCAGCACTGCGCTAACAAACGCCGGTGTACCAACCGACACCGACGCCTTCGAAACCCTGTGGGCATCGGAAAAAATCGTGCTCGCCACACATGCCGATTTTGTCCAGACCAAGGCCTGGAAAATCGATGGCTTCCCAATGCTGGTACTGGAACGCAATGGCCAGCTCGACATGGTCACCGCCGGCTATCTGCGCATGCCGGCACTGGTCGAACAATTGCAGGCGCTGGTCGACAATCCCCGTCAGGCCTGATCCGGGCCATAAAAAAAGGCGTCACCCCGTTCAGGGTGACGCCTTTTTTATGTCTGCTCAGCCATCAACACATGTGCTGTCCGCCATTGATCGCGATATTCGCACCGGTCAAAAATGCGGCTTCATCCGACGCCAGATAAGCCACCAGTCCGGCAACTTCTTCGGGCTTGCCCAGGCGCGCCATTGGAATTTGCGGAATGATCTTGCTGTCGAGGACTTCCTGCGGAATCGCCATCACCATCTTGGTACCGATATAGCCCGGCGAGATCGTGTTGACGGTGACGCCCTTGCGCGCCACTTCCAGCGCCAGCGCCTTCGTAAAACCATGCATGCCGGCTTTGGCGGCCGAATAGTTGGTTTGCCCGAATGCGCCCTTCTGACCATTGACCGACGAGATATTGATGATGCGACCCCAACCGCGATCGACCATGCCATCACACACCGGCTTGGTCATATTGAACACGGAATCGAGGTTGGTGCCGATCACCGCATCCCAGTTCGGCTTGTCCATTTTCTTGAAGGTCATGTCACGCGTAATGCCGGCATTATTGACCAGCACATCAATCGGCCCGATCTCGGCCGCGACCTTCGCTGCACAGGCTGCCGCCGAATCATAATCGGCGACATCACACGAATAGGCACGGAAGTTGTAGCCCAGCTTTTCCATTTCTGCCAACCAGGCAGCCGACTTGTTATTGCCAGGTGAATAGGTCGTCACGACCTGATATCCAAGTGCCGCGAGCTTGACGCAAACGGCCTCGCCCAACCCCCCCATACCGCCAGTAACCAGTGCTACACGTGCCATTTTTTGTCTCCTGTTGTTTTACGTTTAAAACCATTAGGTTTTGGATTGTAACTGACTGAAGTCTTAGCGCTCGATGGCCAGTGCCACGCCCATGCCGCCGCCGATACACAGGCTGGCCAGTCCACGCCTGGCATCGCGACGGATCATTTCGTGGATCAGCGTCACCAGGATGCGGCAACCTGATGCGCCAATCGGATGACCCAGGGCAATCGCGCCACCGTTGACATTGATCTTGCTGGTATCCCAACCCATCTGCTTGTTGACCGCAATGGCCTGGGCAGCGAAGGCTTCGTTGATTTCCATCAAGTCGAGGTCGGCGTGCGTCCAGCCGGCTTTTTTGAGACACAGCTGCGCGGCAGGGACCGGACCCATGCCCATGATGCTCGGGTCGAGACCAGCCGACGAATACGCCTTGATGCGGGCCAACGGCGTGAGGCCAAGTTCCTTGGCCTTGGCGGCCGACATCATCATCACGGCGGCCGCGCCGTCATTGAGGCCGGAGGCATTGCCGGCGGTAACCGTACCGTCTTTGGCAAAGGCAGGACGCAAGGCAGCCAGCGATTCGAGCGTGGCACCGGCCTTGATGTATTCATCGGCATCAAACTGGAAATTACCTTTTTTGCTGGCGATCTCGAGGGACAGGATTTCATCCTTGAACTTGCCGGCTTTCTGTGCGGCTTCGGCCTTGTTTTGAGAAGCCACCGCGAAGGCATCCTGCTCGGCGCGCGTAATTTCGTATTTCTTGGCGACGTTCTCGGCAGTGGTGCCCATGTGATACTGATTGAAGGCATCCCACAAGCCATCGACGATCATCGTGTCGACCAACTTTGCATCACCCATGCGGAAACCGTCGCGCGAACCGTTGAGCACATGCGGCGACGCGCTCATGTTTTCCTGGCCACCGGCGATGATGATGTCGGCGTCGCCGCAGAAGATCGCCTGGGCGGCAAGATGCGTGGCCTTGAGGCCGCTACCGCAGACCTTGTTGATGGTCATGCCCGGCACCATGTCCGGCAGGCCGGCATGGATCAGCGCCTGACGCGCCGGGTTCTGTCCGCAACCGGCGGCCAGCACTTGTCCCATGATGACTTCGCTGACCAGCCGCGGATCGATGCCGGTCTGTGCCAGCAAACCCTTGATGACATGCGCGCCCAGATTGACGGCAGGAACTTTGGCCAACGTGCCGCCGAATTTACCAACCGCTGTTCTGAGGGCTGCGACGATGACGACTTCATTCATTGAGTTCTCCAAAAGGGGTAATGGGGGCGATGCATGCCGGATGAACGCGCCGAAAAGGGCACTTGTGTCGCGCCAACCGGACTTTGCCTGTCTTTACGCAAACGCGACGAGTATTACGCATTTTATAATCTTCGCATAGGGGGTCGGCGTTGACGCAGCAGAAGATCGCGTGCAATTGTTTTGCCTGCAATTCATTGCGACGCAATCTATTTGCACTGAAAAGAAAATTAACACGCGCAATGGCACGGATAACGGCGGTGCCGCAGCGCGGTAATTTCAGGCGCGGCCTGAAGGCCGGCGCGGATGGCGGGCCACCAGTCGTCACACTGCAATGGCGCAGTATTGGTGCTGTTCTTTGTGGCAGAATAGGCCTGTCCAAGAAATTCCCTGGCCAATGCAGGCAAACGGACAGGCTGACGAAGTGACTCCCGCTGCAGCCTCGCGGGCAATTATTGCAGATCGACTTTCAATGGAGTCTTTGAATTGAACCATCTCAATAAGAACAACTACATCAACACCGCGCAGCTCAAGGAAATCATGACTGCGCCGCCGATGACCGCCGAACAGCATGCGATCATTATCCGCAAACGTATCAAGGACCGCCGCATGATCGAAGAAGCGCGCGAAAAAAGAACCGGTGAAGACGACCTGTTCGGCGACTGACGCCGGTTTGGCCGCAACGCGCTAGCTGATCTCGGCAACCCGATGACAAGCCACCAGCCGGCCATCGAACGGTACCAGCGCAGGGACTTCGACGCGGCAGCGCTCCTGCGCAAACGGACAGCGGGTGTTGAAGGCGCAGCCGGGCGGCGGCGCTATCGGTGACGGCAACTCTCCGGTAAGAATAATTTTTTCCTGACGCTGCGCCGGATCGATGCGCGGTGTGCTGGCCAGCAAAGCGCGCGTGTACGGATGCAGCGGACGGGCAAAAATGGTTTCCTTGCTGCCGTGTTCCACGGCCTTGCCCAGATACATCACCATCACGTCGTCGGCGATATGTTCGACCACTGCCAGATTGTGGGAAATGAACAGATACGCCACGCCGCTGGCTTGCTGCAAATCCATCAGCAGGTTCAGCACCTGCGCCTGGATCGAGACATCCAGCGCCGACACCGGCTCATCGGCAACAATCACTTTCGGATCCAGCATCAGGGCGCGCGCAATCGCAATGCGTTGGCGCTGGCCGCCGGAAAACATGTGCGGATAACGGTTGATGTGCTCGGGCCGCAAGCCAACCTGCGCCATCATCGATAGCGCCCTGGCTGTCCGTTCGGCCTTGTTCAGACGGGTATTGATCTCGAGCGGTTCGGCCAGCATCGCGCCGACTTTCTTGCGCGGATTGAGGCTGGCATACGGATTCTGGAACACCATCTGCACTAGCGGACGCACGCGCTTGAGCGTGGCGCGATCGGCCGTGGCGACGTTGGCGCCATCCATCCACAACTCGCCGCCGCTGGGCGGTTCGATCATCGTGATCTGGCGCGCCAGCGTCGACTTGCCACAACCGGACTCGCCCACCACGGCCAGCGTCTTGCCGGCCACCAGCGTGAACGACACGCCGTCGAGCGCACGCGCCCAGGCTTTCGGCCTCAGGAAACCCTGCGATACCGGGTAATGTCTGGCCAGATTTTTTGCTTCGAGCAGTGCCACGGCATCTGTCATGGTGCGACCTCTTCCTTGTGCCAGTTGTTGGTGGGCTGGCCGCTGGCGTCCAACGGAAAATGGCAGCGCACTTGCGCCTCAGCCGGACCCGTTAGCTCCGGCCGCTGGTTGCGGCATAACGCGGTTGCATAGGCGCAGCGCGGGCTGAGCAGGCAGCCGTCGGGCCGGTCGTACTGACCCGGCACGACACCGGGAATGGTCTGCAGGCGCGCACGGCCGATATTGTGTTCGGGCAGCGCTGCCAGCAAAGCCTGCGTGTAAGGATGGCGCGGCGCACTGAAAATGTCGGGCACGCGGCCGGTCTCGAACACCTGTCCGGCATACATCACGACGACCCGCTGCGCGGTCTGGGCGATCACGCTCAGGTCATGCGTGATCAGCATCAATGCCATGCCACGGTCACGCTGCAATTGCAGCAGCAATTCCAGCATCTGCGATTGCACGGTGACGTCGAGTGCCGTGGTTGGCTCGTCGGCGATCAGCAGGCGCGGATTGCAGGCAATCGCCATGGCCACCATCACGCGCTGGCTCATGCCGCCGGAGAGCTGATGCGGATACGCATCGAGGCGGCGTTCAGGGTCAGGAATATCCACTTGCTGCAACAGCGCCAGCGCCTTGGCACGCATCACTGCATTGCTGCCGCCCTGATGCACGCGCAAGGTTTCGATCAGCTGATAGGCCACCGTGAAGCACGGATTGAGGCTGGTCATCGGATCCTGAAAAATCATCGCGATATCCTTGCCGAGCAGGCTGCGCCGTTCGCGCCCGGGCATGCTCTGCAGTTCGCGACCGTCGTAGGCCATGCGCGTCGCCGTGACCCGGCCCGGATAATCGATCAGTCCCATCAGCGCCAGCGAGGTCACGCTTTTGCCGGAGCCGGACTCGCCGACGATGCCGACGACTTCGCCTTCGGCAATCGTCAGGTCGAGGCCATCGACAGCCGTGAACGGGGATTTTTCCGAGCCGAATTCGACCCGCAGGTTCTGTAGTTCAAGAAGCGCCATCGTGGTCACCGTTTCAGTTTCGGGTCGAGCGCGTCACGCAAACCGTCGCCCATCAAATTGAAGGCCAGCACCGAGACCAGGATCGCCAGGCCGGGGAAGGTCACGACCCACCACGCGCTCTGGATAAACTCAAGCGCACTGGCCAGCATCGAACCCCATTCCGGTGTCGGCGGTTGTGCGCCCAGTCCCAAAAAACCCAGCGCGGCGGCATCAAGGATCGCGCTCGAAAATCCCAGCGTAGCTTGCACGATCAGCGGTGCGGCACAATTGGGCAGCACGCAATTGAACATCAACCGGACCGTGCCGGCACCGGCGATGCGCGACGCGTTGACGTAGTCCTTCTGCATTTCGCCGATGACGGCAGCACGGGTCTGGCGCGCATAATGCGGCAGCATCACGATGGCAATTGCGTACATCGCATTCATCAGGCCCGGTCCGAGGATGGCCACCACGGCGACTGCCAGCAGCAGGCTGGGCAGCGCCAGCATGATGTCCATCAGCCGCATCAGCGCCACTTCGACGACGCCGCGAAAGAAGCCGGCGACCAAGCCGATGATCACGCCGATGGTCAGCGACAGCGTCACCGAGACCAGCCCGATAACCAGCGACAAGCGCGTGCCGTGGATCAGCCGCGACAGCATGTCGCGCCCGACCGGATCGGTGCCGAGAATGAACTTGCTGCTGCCGCCGGCCTGCCACATCGGCGGCACAAGCGTCGCATCACGGTATTGCTCGATCGGTGAATACGGCGAAATCACATCCGCCAGCAGCGCGGTCAGGACCAGTACGATCACCACCGCCAGGCCGATGACGGCACCGCGATTCTGACTGAAGTAATTCCATAGTTCGCGCAGCGGATGCGGCTGCAAGTCAGGGGCGCTCATGCACCGTGCCGTATGCGTGGATTGATGACGCCGTACAGCACATCAACGATCAGGTTGACCACGATGATGATGGTGGCCGACAGCAGGATGCCGCCCTGCACCACCGGATAATCGCGTCGCCGGATCGCCTCGACCAGCCACTTGCCGATGCCCGGCCACGAAAAAATCGTCTCGGTCAGAATCGCGCCGGCCAGCAGTGTGCCGACCTGCAGACCGATGACGGTGATGACCGGAATGAGCGCATTGCGCAGCGCATGCACGCCGACCACGCGCCAGCGCGACAAGCCCTTGGCACGCGCGGTGCGGACGTAATCTTCGCGCAGCACTTCGAGCATCGACGAGCGCGTCATGCGTGCCACGACTGCCAGCGGAATGGTGCCCAGCGCGATAGCCGGCAGGATCAGGTGCGACACGGCGGATTTGAACGCACCCGGCTCGCCCGAGAGCAGGCTATCGATCAGCATGAAGCCGGTTACCGGCGGCAGGTCGAACAGGATATCGATGCGGCCCGACACCGGCGTCCAGCCCAGCGTCACCGAGAACAACATGATCAGCAGCAGCGCCCACCAGAACACCGGCATCGAATAACCGGTCAGCGACACACCCATCACCGAATAATCGAGCACGGTATTGCGCTTGAGTGCGGCCAGCATCCCGGCCGGCACACCAATGACCAGCGCCACCAGCATCGCGCAGATCGACAGCTCGATGGTGGCCGGGAACAGCGTGAGGAATTCTCGCAGCACCGGTTCCTGCGTCGTGATCGAGCGGCCAAGGTCGCCTTGCAGCACATGCCACAGGTAATCGAAGTACTGCACATACAGCGGCCGGTCGAGACCGAACTCATGCAGCAGGCGGGCGTAGCGGGCGGCATCCATACCGCGCTCGCCGGACATCGCCTCGACCGCATCGCCGGGAATCATGTGGATCAGGGAAAACACCAGCAGCGTAATGCCGAGAAAAGTCGGTATCACCAGTCCTGCGCGGCGCAAGAGAAATCCAAACATGGGGTGCCTGTTCGTTCAAGTAAGGGGAGCGGAAACGGTCTTGTGAACCGGATGGCGAGGCATTGTAACGCGGTGGGGTGAACGGGCAATACTGCGGAGCAAATTAGGTTTTTTAACCATGTCGCGGGAGGGCCGAAGGCGAAGCTGGCTTGCACCTGACGTTGGGGGTCGATCCAGGCTCAGACGAACAGTGGGCAGACGGTCAAGCCAGTTCATACCTCACCAGACTAGCCGGCATCTTGACCGCCAGCTCTTCCGGAGAACTGACCGTAACACCAAGATCGCGCAGCAAACCATCCTTGATGCCATAAATCCAGCCGTGAATGGTCAGGTCCTGGCCGCGCTCCCACGCATCCTGCACCAGCGTGGTCTGGCACACGTTGCCGACCTGCTCGATCACATTGAGTTCGCACAGACGGTCGAGCTGCTCGCCCTTCGGGATCACGTCGCCGAAATAGCGACCGTGTTTCTGGTGCACGTCCTGCACGTGGCGCAGCCAGTTGTCGGCCAAGCCGACGCGACGGCCGGTCATGGCGGCATGCACGCCTGAACAGCCGTAATGACCGGAGACAATCACATGCTTGACCTTCAGCACATCAATGGCGAACTGCAGCACCGACAGGCAATTCAGATCCGAATGGCAGACCACGTTGGCGACATTACGATGGACGAATAATTCACCCGGCAGCAGGTCGACAATTTCATTGGCCGGCACGCGGCTGTCGGAACAGCCTATCCACAAATATTGGGGCGATTGCTGCGCTGCCAGCTTGCGGAAAAAATCCGCATCCTGCTCGATCATCGACGCAGCCCAACGACGATTTTTCTGGAACAGGTGCTCCAGTGCGTCGCTACTCTTGATGGGATTTGTCATGGAAATACTTTCTGGAAATGTCGGAAACGCGCGTGATTCTACCTTCTTGGGGGCACAGGCAGGTCGTCAGCGTCAAAAGGACGGCTGAAGCGCTGCATGAAGCGCTGGTCAATCCGGTTTTTCCACTGCCAGACCCAGCCGCCCTGCCACGACAGGCCGTACCACGATGCCACCGCATGCCGGCCACCGGCGGACATCAGCGACAGATATTGACGCTGGGCGCGATACGCCAACAGCGGCTGTCCGCTGGCATGGCGCAACAGGTTTTCGGCCAGCACCGGGCCCTGCCGGACGGCGAACACGCCGGCTTTCGGACGTCGCTGCGTCACATCGGTGGCCATGTCGCCGGCCGCAAATACATGCGGATGACTGACCGATTGCAAATGCTGGTTGATGCTGATGAAGCCGTCATCGACACAGGCCAGCCCGGCCGCTGCGGGCCATTGCTGCGCAGCCGAACCGGTCGCCCACAGCACCTGGTCACAGGCCGCGATGCTGCCATCGGCGAAGACCAGCTGGCCGCCGTCGACCCGTGCGATCGGGCTGCCGGTACGTATCGCCACACCGGCGGCGACCAGCCGGGCCGCCATCATCCGCGCGACGCGACGCGGATAGCCGGGCAGCAAATCACCGCGGCTGACCAGCGACCACTTGACCCGGTCCTTGTGAGCGCGCAAGCGATACGCCATCGCCAGCACCAGCTCGACGCCACCGGCACCACCGCCCACCATCACCATATGCACCGGCCGGACCAGCTGATCGATCCGGCTTTGCAACTCATTCCATTGCTGCAAAAAACGATCGATCGGCTTGACCGCCAGTCCGGCACCGGCAGCACCGGGAATACCCTCGACCGGCGGCGTCGAGCCGATGTCGAGCGAGACCAGATCGAACTCCCAACTGCCCTCGCCGGTGTAAGCGCGGTTGCCGGTCAGGTCGAGCCGGCTGACCGTCGCCTGCACCAGCCGCACGCCGGCGGCTGCGGCCAGTGCCCGCAGATCGACATGGCATTCCCTCGTGCGATAGTGGCCGGCGACCAGTCCGGGCAACATGCCGGAATACGGAGTGTCGAGTTCGCGGCTCAACAGGGTCACATCCAGTTGCGCCCGGGTGTCGGCGGATTGCCTGCACAAGGCCTCCAGCACGAACAGATGCGCATGGCCGCCACCGATCAACAACAGGCGTTTGGGGGTTGAGGTCAAGGAAAGACTCGCTAAAAATTTGACGTCGCACGATACCACGCCCTCCGCGCCGTCAGCCCGAACCGCCGCAACCCGCAGCCAGCCTGAATACTCACGAATAGCCCTGAAAATCAATGAGCAAGAAGTTATTTATCTTAAAGAAAAGTCATTCTTTTCTGTGTTTTGATAGGCCATCCGGGTGCCTACACTCGGTTCTATCCGGCATGCGACCGCGCATTCCGCGTCCCATCACTCAAGAGGCGAACCATCATGAATGCAATGACCGAGCTGAAACACCTGCGTCTCCCGTTGACTGCGAATGGCATTCCGGTCAATCCTTTTCACCAGATCGAGCTGGAGTACGACCAGGAAAACAAGGTCCTGTGGACCTTCATGCAAGCGGCCGGCGTACCGTGTTTTAACATCGGTCTGCTCAATGAAATCCGCAGCAGTAGCAGCCTGCTTAAAGCCAACCACGGTCAGATCGAAATCGACGATGCGTTATACCCGGTCGAGTTTCATGTCGGCGCCTCGCGCACGACGGACATCTTCAGTTATGGCGGCGACCTCGCGCTATTCATGCACCTGATCGGCACGCACGATCGCGCCGGCCTGCTGCATTACGCGCGCCTGTGCATCGATACGCTGCAAGACCGTCTGACCAGTTTCGATACCAACATCACGACCATCACGCTGTTGCAAGGCGAGGCGCTGGGCGGTGGTTTTGAAAGTGCACTGGCGAGCCACGTGCTGATCGCCGAAGAACATGCGCGCATGGGTTTTCCTGAAATCCTGTTCAATCTGTTTCCCGGTATGGGTGCTTACAGCCTGCTGACGCGCCGGGTCGGCGCGCGCCTGGCCGAAGAGATCATCCTGAGCGGAAAAATTTATACGGCACAGGAAATGCGCGCGCTGGGACTGGTCGACCTGGTGGTCCCGACCGGCCAGGGTGAAGCCGCTGTCACCGATTACGCCCGTCGCAACAGCCGACGCCGCAACGGCCAGCGCGCCCTGTTCGAATGCCGTCGTCACACCACGCCGGTGTCGTATGACGAACTGGTTGGCATTACTGAAGTCTGGGTCGAGGCCGCGCTGCGTCTCGAAGACAAAGACCTGAAAATGATGGGGCGGCTGGTACGGTCACAACTGCGCCAGCAGGAAGCCGCACGGCAGGAAATCGCCCTGGCCTGACCCGACCGGTCACGCGCGGCAATGACTGCGCGTGTGGCGGTATCGGTCGAGCGCATCAAGCAACTGGTCAACCGCCTGCTGTAACTGCGTGAGCAGTGCACGCCCTTCGCGACGCAAATCGGCATCGCTGCGTTCTTCAAGCTGCGCGCAGGTAGTGCACAGCGCCTGCGCGCCGATACTCATGGCCGAGCCCTTGAGCGCATGCAGCAAATCGCGTAACGCCCCAAGCTGCTGGTTGCCAATCGCCACTGCGATCTGTGCCATCAGCACCTGCGTGTCGGCAATGAAACCGGCCACCAGCCCGTCGACAAACATCACGTCATGTCCGATCGCCTCGAGTTCGGCCAGCGCTGCCGCATCCAGTACCGTATCCAGTACCGTATCCAGGCTGACCACTGGCGGCGGCACGATGCGCAACGGTGCCCCGCCGGCATGCGGTCCCGGCGCGCCGGGACCGGCAATCAACCGGTCCAGTGCATCCAGCAAATCATCGATACGGATCGGCTTCGGTAAAAATTGATCAATACCGGCCAGGCGGCATTCTTCCCGGGTCTCGGCACTGACGTCGGCCGACAGCATGATCAGCGGCAGATGGCGACCCGGCAGCGTCGTGAAGCGGATCGCCCGGGTCGCTTCCAGACCGTTCATGTGCGGCATGTTCATGTCGAGAATGACCGCGTCGAAGCTGTGTTCTTCAAGCAAGTCGAGCACTTGTTCGCCGTCTTCGGCCAGCGTGCACTGGTGGCCGGCGCGTTCGAGCATCATGCGCAGCACGGTGCGGTTGGTGGCATTGTCGTCAGCGACCAGTACCGCATAGGCGCAGGCTGACGGCAACCGGCGCGGCGGTGCCACGACCTCGACTGCCCCGGCCGGGCCATGTGGCCGCAGCGCCAATGCGAACCAGAAGGTGCTGCCGACACCGACGCTACTGCGCAAGCCCAGCTGGCCGCCCATCGATTCGACCAGCTGGCGTGAAATCGTCGTGCCCAGCCCGGTGCCACCGTAGCGCCGCGTGGTCGATGCATCGGCCTGCGTGAAACTATCAAAGATCCTGGCCTGTGCCGCGGGAGCGATGCCGATGCCGGTGTCTTCGATATCGAAGCGCACACGCACGCACTCGCCGTCATCCGGCAGCAAGGCGATGCGCAACACGACGTGGCCCTGCTCGGTGAACTTGATCGCATTCGACATCAGGTTGACCAGCACCTGGCGTAAATGATGCGGGTCACCGTACAAGCCATGCGGCAGTGCCGGGTCAATCTCGAGACGCAGCTGCAAGTCGCGCGCAACAGCCTGATAGCGGAACAGATCGATGATGTCGCCGGCCAGCCGGTGCGGGTCAAAGGCGGTATCTTCGATGACCAGCTTGCCGGCTTCGATTTTGGAAAAATCCAGCACATCCTCGACTAACGCCAGCATCAACTGTGCGGCCGTATCGAGACTGCCCAGCATGGCTTGCTGCTCGCGATCCAGCCGGGTTCCCTGCAACAGATCGGTCATCCCGATGATCGCGTTGAGCGGCGTGCGCATCTCATGGCTGACCGACGAAATGAAATTTCGCTTGGCCTGGTTGGCCGCTTCTTCCCGCTGCAGCGCACCGGTCAGGCGCGTCACCAGCGTACTAAAATACAGCCCGAGCAACGCCAGCCCGCACCACAAACCAACCCCGAGTGCGCGATGCTGCGCCCAGTAATCGACCTGCCACAGCACCACCGACAAACCTGCCAGCGAGGCCAGCAAAGTCCCGTACAGGTATGGCTTACCGAAGCGAAAACCGTTGCCGAACGTGATCCACAAATAGAAAAGATAGATCGGCATGCCCAGCTCGCCGGCGAACAGCATGCCGCAAGTGATGCCACCGGCATCATTGAGGATAGCGATGATCCGGCGTGTCCGCACCGGCTGCGGCCGTCGCCGGACGTCGGCCAGGATCAACGCACTCAGGCATAGAAAAAAACCGATCAATGCCAGCATCAGGTCCGAGGTATGTACCCGCACGCTCTGCCACACCACCAGCAGGCAAATGAGCGACGCCATCGCCATGCGCACCAGCGCCTGTTCGTGTTCGCTATTGCGGTGACGCGCAAACAGTCTCAGTGCGACCACGACGGTGGCGAGGCGCATCAGCATGGACGGCTAGGCGGGTGACGAATCGGCCGGGCTGCGGTAAATCACCGCCGCCTCGTCGGCATGACGAAGAAAAACATCGACCAGTGCGGGATCGAAGTGCAGCCCTTTTTGCGCCACCAGAAAATCAAGTGCGACACCCCATTCCCAGGCGGCCCTGCCCGGCCGCGCCGACGTCAGCGCATCGAACACATCGGCCAGCGTGGCGATGCGCGCCTCGAGCGGAATGGCGGTACCGGCCAGACCGAACGGATAACCGCTACCGTCGAATTTTTCGTGGTGATGCAGGGCGATGCTGGCAGCCACTTGCAAAAAACGCGACGGGCTGCCTTTGAGGATGTCATGGCCGCTGCGGGGATGCGTGTGCAGGATCGCCATCCCGGCCGTATCGCGTTCCTCGTGCTGTTGCAGGACCGCATCCGGGAGGCAAAGCTTGCCGATGTCGTGCATCGGTGCGGCCAGCTCGATGGCTTCGATTTCGTCATCCGGCAGGCCGAGTCCGCGCGCAATCAGGCCTGCATAACGGGCCATGCGCTTGAGGTGCGCGCCGGTGACGGCATCGCGCAGATCGGCGGCACGGGCCAGCCGCACCAGCGTTTCGATCTCGCTCAGGCGCAGTTCACGCGTGACTGCCGCCACGCGCTCTTCGAGCGTGCGCGCGTGATTGCTGTTGATCAGGTATTGCTGGCGCAGATTGAGCAAGTTCTGGCAGCGCGCGCGGCACTCGATCGGATCAACCGGCCGGATCAGGAAGTCGGTCGCCCCGACCTCAAAAGCACGATGACGCACTTCGCGATCGCTGACGACGGTCGTCATCACGATCGGCAATTGTTCGTAGGTGTAGAGCGCGCGCAGCTGGCGGATGGTCTCGATGCCATCGAGCACCGGCATCTTGAAATCGGTCAGAACAAGGTCAACCGGATGCTGCCGCACGTAATCGATGGCCGCGACCGGATCGGCAAACATCGCGATATGAATGCCCCGGTCTATCCCCTTGATTACCTCGGCCAGGATCAGTCTCCCGGTACTCTGGTCATCGAGTACCACGACGGTAGGCGTGATGGTATCGGCGTGTGGCGCTTCGGCAGGAGCAACAGAAGAGTGAGGTTCAGACATGGTGGCTTACGGCAGATTGCATGGGCTCAAAGTATGCCGTAGTTTAAGTGCTAATGTGAAATTATCACCGGCAATAATTAACAAAATCCTGCGCCCGACGCGCGACGCCAAAGCCACCTCCTATCGCCCGGATCACTGGCGCTCTTCGAGCATGTCATCAGGGATTTCGCCCAGCATCAAACGCTTGAGCCCGGCATCCACCGGCTTGTCGCCGAGCCAGATTCGCAGTACAGCATTAAAAAAAGCCAGGTCGGGCAAGGGCTCGCCAAATGGTTGTCCATTGCGCAGGAAGGTCGTGCCGATACCCGGAACCCAGTCGGCGACGAGCACATCCCCGCTCTTCAAGTCAGCGCCTGCACTGAGCTGTTCGCTGAGCCGGATCAGGTGCAAAGCCAACCGGGTTTTTTCGCTGCGCTCGTTATTGCTCTGGATGGCCCCCAGAAAACTTTGCCGGAAATCCTCGCTGCCGATATCGCGCAGCAGCACAATGCGCACGCGCCGCGCCCCACCGACGACCAGCACTTCCGGCAAGCTGCTACATCGGCTGGTGAGATACAAGCCGGCCGCATAGACCTTGAAGACCGCCTTGAAGCGGATGCCGGCACCATTGAGTCTGAGCTCCTGGCCTGCCACCGTCGCGCGGTCGTCGAAGCGGATGCCATCGACATTGCGCGCCAATGCCGGTGTCAGTGCAAGTGCAAGTGCAAGTGTGAAACAGGCTCCCAGCAGCAGGATAAGTCGGCGTAATGTCACGTCGCATTCTCCGGAACAGGTAAATCATCTGGCAAAAAAAACCGCCGGCTCCCGGACCGGAGACGGCGGCTGGCGGAAGACATACGGATTACTCGAAGAAGCCCTTGACCTTTTCGGTCCAGGACTTCGATTGCGGGCTGTGTTTGGCACCGCTTTCGTTGGTCAGCTCCTCGAATTCGCGCAGCAGTTCGCGTTGCCGCTCGGTCAGCTTGACCGGGGTCTCGATGACAACATGGCAGAACAGATCGCCGGCATAACCGGACCGGACGCCTTTGACACCCTTGCTGCGCAGACGGAAGGTCTTGCCGGTCTGCGTTCCCTCAGGCAACGTGAACGAAGCCTTGCCACTGAGCGTGGGGACTTCGATCTCGCCGCCCAGCGCGGCCTTCGCATACGAAATCGGAATTTCGCAATGCAGGTCGTCGCCTTCGCGCTGGAATACCGGATGCTGCTTGATATGGATCTCGACATACAGATCACCTGGAGGACCACCGTTCATGCCCGGCTCGCCGTTACCCGATGACCGGATCCGCATGCCGTCGTCGATACCCGATGGGATCTTCACTTCCAGTGTTTTGTTGCGCTTGATCCGTCCCGCACCGGCGCAGGTGACACACGGCTCCGGAATCACCTTGCCGGTACCGTGGCACTTCGGACAGGTTTGCTGGATGCTGAAAAATCCCTGCTGCATGCGCACCTGACCATGGCCGGCACAAGTCGGGCAGGTAGTGGGCTGGGTACCCGGCTTGGCACCGCTACCGTGGCAGATCTCACAGCTATCCCATGACGGCACGCGGATGGTGGTGTCGAAACCGTGCGCCGCCTGCTCGAGCGTGATGTCGAGGTTGTAGCGCAAGTCGGCACCACGATAGACCTGTGGCCCGGCACTGCGAGCACCGCCACCGCCGCCACGCGCCGCATTGCCGAAGATGTCACCAAAGATGTCGCCGAACGCATCCGAGAAGCCGCCGGCTCCGGCGCCACCGAAGCCGCCACCGCCGCCGCCACCCATGTTGGGATCGACACCGGCGTGACCATAGCGGTCGAACGCTTCGCGTTTTTGCGGATCGGACAGCATCTCGTAGGCCTCTTTGGCCTCCTTGAATTTGTCTTCCGATCCCTTGCTGTCGGGATTGCGGTCAGGATGGTATTTCATGGCCAGCTTGCGATAGGACTTCTTGATTTCTTCGTCCGTCGCGTTTTTGGCCACGCCCAGTATTTCGTAAAAGTCGCGTTTTGCCATTGTTAGGCACCCTCTAGAATCTAAACAAAAAAGCCGAGTCGAGCGGTCGGCTCAACTCGGCGAGTCGACACAGCGGGCGCTGGCCGACTTGGCAGACAGCTATTTTACTTGCTGTCTTTCACTTCCTTGAAGTCGGCGTCGACGACGTCTTCTTCCTTGGCCTTGGTCTCGGCTGACGCACCGGCGTCGGCAGCACCTTCGCCCGCACCCGCTTGCTTGGCTTGCGCATCGGCGTACATTTTTTCACCGAGCGATTGCGCTGCGGTCGACAGGGCTGCCGACTTGGCATCGATCTCGGCCTTGTCGCTGCCCTTCAGGGCGGCTTCGAGATCTTTGATCGCGCCGTCGATTTTCTCTTTTTCGGCAGCGTCGAGCTTGTCACCGTATTCGGCCACGGCCTTGCGGGTCGAGTGCACCAGTGCATCGCCCTGGTTGTGCGCTTCGGCCAGTTCCTTCAGGCGCTTGTCGTCTTCGGCATTGGCTTCAGCGTCGCGCACCATCTTCTGGATTTCTTCTTCGGTCAGACCCGAGTTGGCCTTGATCGTGATCTTGTTCTCTTTGCCGGTGGCCTTGTCTTTCGCGCCGACGTGAAGGATACCGTTGGCGTCGATGTCGAAGGTAACTTCAATTTGCGGCGTGCCGCGCGACGATGGCGGAATGCCTTCGAGGTTGAATTCGCCCAGGCCCTTGTTACCGGCAGCCATTTCGCGCTCACCCTGGAATACCTTGATGGTCACTGCAGGCTGGTTGTCATCGGCCGTCGAGAAGACCTGGCTGAACTTAGTCGGGATCGTGGTGTTTTTCTGGATCATCTTGGTCATCACGCCACCCAATGTTTCGATACCGAGCGACAGCGGTGTCACGTCCAGCAACAGCAAGTCCTTGCGCTCGCCCGACAGCACGGCACCCTGAATGGCTGCACCGACGGCCACGGCTTCGTCCGGATTCACATCCTTGCGCGGATCCTTGCCGAAGAATTCCTTGACCTTTTCCTGCACCTTTGGCATCCGGGTCATGCCGCCGACCAGGATGATGTCATCGATGTCGGTGACCTTGACGCCGGCATCCTTGATGGCGGTACGGCATGGCTCGATGGTCTTCAGGATCAATTCCTCGACCAGCGATTCGAGCTTGGCGCGGGTCATCTTCAGGTTCAAGTGAACCGGTGCGCCATTGGCCATCGCGATGTACGGCTCGTTGATTTCGGTTTGCTGGGCCGACGACAATTCAATCTTGGCGCGCTCGGCCGAACCCTTGATCCGTTGCAGCGCAATCGCATCCTTGGACAGGTCGATGCCGTTGATCTTCTTGAATTCGTCGATGATGAAATCGATGATGCGCTGGTCGAAGTCTTCGCCGCCGAGGAAGGTGTCGCCATTGGTCGACAGCACTTCGAATTGCATTTCGCCATCGACGTCGGCGATTTCGATGATCGAGACGTCGAACGTACCGCCGCCCAGGTCATACACAGCAATCTTGCGATCGCCCTTGCCGGTCTTGTCGAGGCCGAAGGCCAATGCCGCTGCAGTCGGCTCGTTAATGATGCGCTTGACATCCAGACCGGCGATGCGACCGGCATCCTTGGTCGCCTGGCGCTGGGCATCATTGAAGTAGGCCGGCACCGTGATGACGGCTTCGGTGACTTCTTCGCCGAGGTAGTCTTCAGCGGTTTTTTTCATCTTGCGCAGCACTTCTGCGGAGATCTGCTGGGCTGCCAGTTTCTTGTCGCGCACCGAAATCCAGGCGTCGCCGTTGTCGGCCTTGACGATTTGGTACGGCATCAGCGCGATGTCCTTCTGGACTTCTTTTTCGTCAAACTTGCGGCCGATCAGGCGCTTGACCGCGTACAGCGTGTTCTTCGGATTGGTCACTGCCTGGCGCTTGGCCGGCGCGCCGACCAGGATTTCGCCGTCTTCAAGATACGCGATGATCGATGGCGTAGTACGTGCACCTTCGGCGTTTTCGATGACTTTAGGCTGGCCGCCTTCCATGATCGATACGCAGGAGTTGGTGGTACCGAGGTCGATGCCGATAATTTTGCCCATGATATTTTTCCTTTTAATCTTGAATGTCTGAATGACGATGACGTGTGCGTCGATTTTCTAGCTTCAATATTGGGAGCCGCCGATAACTTTCAAGCGGCATCCAAGCGGTTTTTTTACTGAGCTACCGTGACCAGCGCCGGACGCAGCAACCGGTCCGAGATCATGTAGCCCTTCTGCAGCACGCTGACGATGGTATTGGCTTCCTGCTCCGCGGGCACCATCGAAATGGCCTGGTGCTTCATCGGGTCGAGCTTCTCGCCCGGTTGCGGTGCCACGGCGATCAGGCGGTTACGCTCGAATGCCGATGCCAGCTGCTTGAGCGTCATCTCGACGCCTTCCTTCAGCGATTCGACTGATGGCGACTCGACCCGCAGCGCCATGTCCAGGCTGTCCATCACCGGCACCAGCGCTTCGGCAAAGCCTTCGATCGCAAATTTGTGGGCGCGGGCGATATCTTCCTGAGCGCGGCGGCGGAAATTTTCAGTGTCAGCCTTGGCGCGCAAGAACGCATCATGCATCTCGGCGGCGCGGGTTTCTGCTTCGGCGAGACGGCTTTCCAGCGACGGCTCGGCCCCGCTGACTTCCTGCTCCGTTACCGGAGTCTCATCGGCCTGCGGGTTCACAACGGTTTGCTTTTCCTGGTCTTGCATCTAGAAATCCTCCGACAGTCAATACTTGAATAATGGGATAAGTACTGCGGATAAATACCGCGCTTAAGTACAAAGTGTTAGGCAAATGGGGCCCTACCACACTTTTACAAGGGGGATTATCTGCGGCCTGATTTGATTATTTTGGCGCTCCCAGACGATGGGCCTCGCTCGCGGCAATGGCGTTATCGGCGCTGACGGCCACTTTTTCGGCCTCGCTCAAGCGGGTCGGCCAGCCTTGCAGGTGACGTGCAGCAATCGTTGCCAGCGCCGCCACCCAGGTCGGTGATTCATTGACGCACGGGATGTAATGGAAGGCCTTGCCGCCGGCTTCGAGGAAGTCGTGCTTGGCTTCGAGCGAAATTTCTTCCAGCGTTTCGAGGCAATCGCTGGTGAAGCCCGGGCACATGATATCGACGCGCTCGAGGCCGTCTTTCGCCAGTTGCACCAGCGTCGGTGCGGTGTATGGCTGCAGCCATTCGGCCTTGCCGAAGCGCGACTGGAAAGTCACCAGCAGTTCGTCTTTCGGCAGGCCCAGCGCATTCCCGAGCAGGCGTGCGGTCTTGTAGCACTCGCAATGGTAGGGATCGCCCAGCAGCAGCGTGCGCTTGGGCACGCCATGAAAACTCAGCACCAGCTTGTTGCCGCGGCCGTTGGCATCCCAGTGCGCCTGCACGGTGTCCTTCAATGCCGAGATGTAGGCCGGATCATCGTGGTAGTGCTTGATGAAACGCAGCTCCGGAACATTGCGTACCTGGCGATAGTGACTGGTCACCGCATCGAAGATCGAGGCGGTCGTGGTGGCCGAATATTGCGGATACGCCGGCACGATCAGGATACGGTCGCAGCCCTCGACCTGCAATTTGTTGAGCACATCGGGCAGCGACGGATTGCCGTAGCTCATGGCGTAGTCGACCTGTACTGCGTGGCCCTGCTCGCCGAGCTGACCGCGCAACAGCATCGCCTGTTTGGCCGTGTGCACTTTCAGTGGCGAGCCTTCCTTGGTCCAGATCAGCGCGTATTTGGCGGCGGATTTGCTGGCGCGGATAGGCAGGATGATGCCGTTGAGGATCAGCCACCAGATCACGCGCGGAATCTCGACGACGCGCGGATCGGACAGGAATTGCTTGAGGTAGCGGCGCACCGAGGGTGCATCGGCGTGGTCGGGCGTACCCAGATTGACTAGTACGATGGCGGTCTTAACGGCGCTGCCGTGGGTGTACTCGGGGGCTTTGTTGAATGCCATTGCGGTGTTGCCTTTGACTAGCTGAGTGGTGAAATGGAATGAATAAGCGGATTCAGGAGGCCAGCAATTCGCGCGCATGTTTGCGCGTGGTGGCGGTAATTTCGATGCCGCCCAACATGCGGGCGATTTCTTCGACGCGCGACTTGCTGTCGAGCGCCGCAATCCGCGAGACGGTCTTGCCGGCGGCATTGAACTTGCTGACCTGCAGATGCTGGTTGGCCTGGCTGGCTACTTGCGGCAGATGGGTCACGCACAGGACCTGGCGTTCCTGCCCGAGTTTTTTCAGCAGGCGGCCCACCACTTCGGCCACACCGCCACCGATGCCGCTATCGACTTCATCGAAGATCAGGGTCGGGGTCGTCGTGGCCGTCGAGGCGATGACCGAAATGGCCAGTGCAATACGCGCCAGTTCGCCACCCGACGCTACTTTGGCGAGTGGCCGCGGCACGCTGCCGGCATGGCCGGCGACCAGGAATTCGATCTGTTCGATACCGGACATCGCTGGCGCGCACGGCACCAGCGCCACCTCGAACCGGCCACCGGCCATGCTCAACTCCTGCATCGCTTTCGTCACCGCCTCGCCCAGCAGGCGCGCCGCTGTCGTGCGCGCGGCCGATAATTTTTTTGCCAGCGCAAGATACTGATCCTTCAGTTTTTCTTCTTGCGCACGCAAGGCATCGAGGTCGCTGGCATCGGCCAGCTGGCGCAACTGCGCCGACAGGGACGCACATTCCTGCGGCAGTTCTTCCGGTGTCACATGAAACTTACGCGCGCTCGAATGCAGATCACCCAGGCGCTGCTCGACTTGCTGCAAGCGGCGCGGATCGAGTTCGAGCCGGCCCAGATAATCATTGAGCGCATAGACCGCTTCCTGCAACTGGATACGCGCCGGCTCGAGCAGGTCGAGCACCGGCTTGAGCCCGTCGTCGATATCGGCCAGCTTGCCCAGCCGCAGGTTCAGCGCGGTCAATTGCGACAGCATCGGCACCGTGCCGGATTCGGACTCGGAGAGCGCGGTCAGTGCATCCTGCGCGCCATCAATCAGACTGGCCGCATGCGACAGGCGGCTGTGCTCGTTGCTGATCTCGGTCCATTCGCCCTCCTGGGCGGCCAGCTTCTCGAGTTCGCCGACCTGCCATTCAAGGCGCTCGCGTTCGAGCAGGACGTTCTTCGCATTGGTTTCGAATTCTTCACGCTGCTTGCCCACTGCGCGCCAGCTTTTGTACGCGATACCGACTGCCCTGACCTGTTCCTGCAGGCTGGCCTGGGTATCGAGCAACTGGCGTTGCGCGTCGGTTTTCAGCAGCGACTGATGCGCGTGCTGGCCGTGGATATCGACCAGCAATTCGCCCAGGTCACGCAGCTGCGTGGCGGTGGCGGCAATGCCATTGATATAGGCTTTCGAGCGACCGGCATTGTCAATCACGCGACGCAGCAGCACGCCACCATCGGGACTGGCGAAGTCATGTCCGGCCAGCCACGCATCGGCTTCGGCATGGGTCGAATAGTCCGCGCTGATGTCGGCTTTGGCAGCACCGTCGCGTACCACGCTGGCGTCACCGCGTCCGCCCAATGCCAGCGCCAGCGCATCGATCAGGATCGATTTGCCGGCACCGGTTTCTCCGGTCAGGACAGAAAACCCGGCGGAAAAATCCAGCTCGATCAGGTCAACGATAACGAAGTCACGGATGGTCAGGGTGCGCAGCATGGTGATTCTTTTCAGGTGGGCCGGAGGCAAACAGGCGGCGTGATCGGAGCAGCTATTTTAGTCGGCCTTCTACCGACGGATATTCATTCCAGTGCAACTTCTCGCGCAGGGTATCGTAATAACTCCAGCCCGGCGGATGCAAAAACGTGATCGTGTGGGCCGAGCGGCGGATCACGATGCGGTCATGCAGTTGCAGACTGGCCAGCGATTGCATATCGAAATTGACGCTGGTATCGCGCCCGCTGATGAGGGTGATGACGATCTCGCTGTAGTCCGGCAGCACGATAGGCCGGTTTGACAGTGCATGCGGCGCGATCGGTACCAGCACGATACCGCCGAGGCTCGGGTGCAGCAATGGACCACCGGCCGACAGCGAATACGCGGTCGAACCGGTCGGCGTCGCCACGATCAGGCCATCGGAGCGCTGGTTGTACATGAAGTGACCATCCACATCGACGCGCAGTTCGACCATGCCGGAACCTGCCCCGCGCGAGACCACCACATCATTGAAGGCCAGTGCATTGAAGATCGGCTTGCCATCCCGGTGAACCACCCCTTCGAGCAGACTGCGGCGCTCGGATTCGATTTTTCCGTCGAGCATGGCGGTCAGCAGCGGCATCATCCGGTCCAGCGGAATATCGGTCATGAACCCGAGCCGGCCCTGGTTAATACCGATCAGCGGAATATCGAACGGCGCGAGCTGGCGGGCGATCCCGAGCATCGTGCCGTCGCCACCGACGACGATGGCGGCATCGACACTGGTGCCGATCTGTTCGGGTGTCATTTGCGGATAGCCGGTCATGCCGGTCGACAGCGCGGTCTCGTGTTCGACTACCACTACGTGGCCGGTGGCAATCAGAAAATCAGCGATTTCGCCGAGCGATTGTGCAATACCTGGTGCCGTCGGTTTGCCAACGATGGCGATGGTTTTCAGCGGGGGAACCGGCAGGCCGGAAGGAATGGGAAGCGACATGCTCCGGATTAGACCATAATTTGCAGCCCACTTGAAGGAAGCCCGGAGTGGACCCACCTTGCATTCTTATCCTGAAGAAAATCCCACCATGCAGCCAGCACCGATCAAGGCAGTTCTGTTCGACCTCGACGATACGTTATGGCCCATCGTGCCGACCATCATTCGCGCCGAAACCCTGCTGTTCGACTGGTTGCGCGCGCATGCGCCCGCCGTCACGCAAGAGCACACGATAGAGACGCTGCGCGCACGCAGGATGGCCCTGATGGAGGCCGAACCGCGCTATCGCATCGACCTGCCCGGGCTGCGCCACGCCGGCCTGACCGAAGCGTTTCATGCCAGCGGTGCCGACCCCGTGCATATCGACGGCGCGATGACGGTGTTCAATGACGCCCGCAATGCGGTGATTCCGTATGACGACGTGCTGCCATCGCTGGCACGCCTTGGCAGCCAGCTGGCGCTGGGCACGATTTCGAATGGCTCGGCTGACCTGGAGGCGATTGGCATGGCCGGGCATTTCCGTATCTCGATTGCCGCGCACCAGTTCGGCAGCGCGAAACCCGATCCGGCGATTTTCCTGGCGGCCTGCACGGCGCTCGATGTCGATCCCGCCGAAGCCGTGTACGTCGGCGACGATCCGCTGCTCGATGTCGATGGCGCGCAAAAAGCCGGCTTGCGCGCCGTCTGGATGAACCGTTTCGACCGCGTGCTGCCAGCGCACATCCGTCCTGATGCCAGTTGCACCAGCCTGCTCGAACTGGAACACTGGCTGGCTGACCGGATAGTGCTGGCCAGTCCGGCCAGCGCTCGCTAAGATACTCCCATGCAATTAGACGCCCGTGCCCAAACCCTGCTCAAGACTCTGGTCGAACGGTATATCGCCGATGGCCAGCCGCTTGGCTCGCGCGCGCTGGCGAAGATTTCCGGCCTCGACCTGTCCCCTGCGACGATCCGCAACATCATGGCCGACCTCGAGGAAATGGGCTTTGTCTCCAGCCCGCACACCTCGGCCGGCCGCGTGCCGACACCGCGCGGCTACCGGATCTTTGTCGATACGCTGCTGACGGTCGACGCGATTGACGAAAGTCTGCTGGAGTCGCGCATGCAATCGCGCATCCAGAGCGGCTCCTCGCAGAAGGTCATCGCCAATGCGGCGCAAGTGCTGTCATCGCTATCGCAATTCGCCGGCGTGGTGCTGACGCCGCGGCGCGAATCGGTATTCCAGCAAATCGAATTTTTACGGCTGTCCGAAAAGCGTGTGCTGCTGGTTATCGTCGCGCCCAACGGCGACGTACAAAATCGCCTGCTGCTGAGCGAAGTCGACTACACCCCGGCGCAACTGGTGCAGGCAGCCAACTTCATCAACCTGCATTACGGCGGACTGAGTTTTAGCGACGTGCGCAACCGTCTGCAAAATGAGCTGCGCAAATTGCGCGACGACATGACACCGCTGATGCACGCGGCTGTCGAGGTCGGCAGCGACGCGATGGCCGACAACAGTGATGAAATCGTGATCTCGGGCGAGCGCAACCTGCTGAGCGTGAGCGACCTGTCGTCGAACATGAATTCGTTGCGTAAATTGTTTGATCTGTTCGAGCAAAAAACCAGCCTGCTGCAGTTGCTTGATTTATCGAACCGCGCGACCGGCGTACAGATTTTTATTGGCGGCGAATCGAGCCTGGTGCCGCTGGAGCAAATGAGCATCGTCACCGCGCCGTATGAAATCAACGGCCGGGTGGTAGGCACGCTGGGGGTCATCGGGCCGACGCGCATGGCCTACGAGCGGGTGATCCCGATTGTCGACATCACGGCGAAATTATTGTCGAATGCGTTGAGTCATACGTAGGCATTGGCGGGGGCGGGTTCGCGGCGGACGGTGCACCTCCCGGCATCACCCGGAAATCAGTGCACCCGCTTAAAATCCCCCGACCCTACGCAGTCCGATGCACGCAACCCTTCTTCGTGCAATTTCCGTATAGCGCCAGCGAATGTTCCGCGATCGTGAAGCCGCGCTCGAGCGCGACCTTCTGCTGACGCTGCTCAATGTCTTCGTCGTAAAACTCCTCGACTCTTCCGCAATCCAGACAAACCAGATGATCGTGGTGGCTGCCTTCATTGAGTTCGAAGACCGCCTTGTTGGTTTCAAAGTGATTGCGATTTAATAGGCCTGCTTGCTCGAACTGGGTCAGCACGCGATATACGGTGGCGAGGCCGACATCCATGTTTTCGGTCAGCAGGATCTTGTAGACATCTTCGGCGCTGAGATGACGCACCTGGCTGTTGTGGAAGATATCCAGGATTTTCAAGCGGGGCAGCGTGGCCTTGAGGCCGCTGGCGCGGAGGTCCGTCGGGTTGTTGGACATGTTCTTGGCTAGGTAATGGGTAACTGCTTTATCATATAGCGCTTTGGCGCTTCGGCTCAATCAATCGAGATCCTTCATGCAAATGCTGCCCCCTGCTTTTATCCGCACTCCCCGCGCCATCTGCCGCTCTGCCGTACTCGGCACCGCTCTCGTGAGCATCGCGTTGCTGGCCGGATGTGCCTCCAAAAATCCGCTGATGGAAGCGCCTGCGAGCATGGCAGCCGGCCCCGCCAGTCCGGCAAGCAGCGCCAGCGCAGCCGAAATCGCCAGTGCCGCCCGCGCCAACGCCGGCATGCAACGCAGCGCACCGACCAGCGCACGCCGCTTCCTTGGCGTCCTGTCGCCGTACCGTATTGATATCCCGCAAGGCAATTTCATTTCCGAAGAAATGGTCTTGCAACTCAAGGAAGGCATGACGCCGGACCAGGTCCGCTTCGCGCTGGGAACACCGCTGATCATCGATATTTTCCATGCCGACCGCTGGGACTATGTGTTCCGCATGCTCAAGCGCAACGACGAAGTACTGTCGAGTCGCGTCACGGTCTACTTCAAGGATGGCCGCGTCAGCCGCTTCGAAGGTGGCAACTTGCCGACCGAAGTGGACTATCTCGAGATGCTGGCCGGCGGCGTACCGCAAAAAGTCAAACCGCTGGCACCCACGGTACCGGTCGCTCCCTCATCGGCCCGCCAGCCGCAATAAATTTTTCCGGATCACCGACATGACTGCATTGAAAATCGCCATCGCCGGCGCCTCCGGGCGCATGGGTCGCATGCTGGCAGAGACCATTCTGGCCACCGCCGATACCCGCCTGACCGGCGCGCTCGATGTCGCCGCTGCACCGGCCATCGGCAACGATGTCACGGCGTTCCTCGGCAAGACCAGCGGCGTGGCCATCTGTGCCTCGCTCGCCGATGGCCTTGCCGATGCCGATTTCCTGATCGACTTCACCCGTCCGGAAGGCACGCTGGAACACCTGGCCTATTGCGCCGAGCACGGCATCAAGATGATCATCGGCACCACCGGCTTCGATGCCGCCGGCAAGGCCGCGATTGCCGCCGCCGCCGAGCGCACCGCGATCGTGTTTGCGCCCAACATGAGTGTCGGCGTGAACGTCACGATGAAGTTGCTGGAACTGGCCGCGAAGAGTTTTTCGGAGGGCTACGACATCGAAATCATCGAAGCCCATCACCGCATGAAAGTCGATGCGCCGTCCGGCACCGCGCTGCAGATGGGCGAAGTCATCGCCAGCACGCTGGGTCGCGACCTCGATGAAGTCGGCGTCTTTGCGCGTCATGGCGTGACCGGCGAACGTGATCCGTCGTCGATCGGCTTTGCCACCATCCGCGGCGGCGATATCGTCGGTGACCACACGGTACTGTTTGCCGGCATCGGCGAGCGCGTCGAGATTTCGCACAAGTCGTCGAGCCGCATCACCTATGCCCACGGCAGCCTGCGCGCGGCGCGCTTTCTGGCTGACAAAACTACCGGCCTGTTCGACATGCAGGACGTCCTCGGCCTGCGTTAATCACACTAGTCGCGGCGGATCAGCTGCCGCGATAGGTCGAATACGCCCACGGCGACACCAGCAGCGGCACGTGGTAATTCTCGGCCGCGCCGGCAATGCCGAAAGCCAGCGTCACGCGATCCACAAAACGCGGCAGCGGCACCACGACACCCTGCCCCTCGAAATACGCACCGGCAGCAAACACCAGTTCGTACAGCCCGGGCAGTAACTCATCGCCCGCCAACAGCGGCGCGTCGCAGCGCCCGTCACTGTTGGTGACAACACTGCGCAGCAATCGTCGGCTGCCCGATTCGATTGCGTACAATTCAATGGCGACACCGGCCGCCGGTTTGCCGCTGGTGATATCCAGCACATGGGTACTGAGCTTGCCCATTTCGTTCTCCATATCGGTTGCCTGAAACTACTTATCATCCAGATCATATAGGTGCACGGGTCAGCCGATATAGTATCTGGCGTATAGGTAGCATCGAGATCGCTTCCATTCATCATCCATTGCGAGGTAACGCGTGACCGACCCGACTCCGAATTATCCGCGTGACCTGATCGGCTACGGCGCCCGTCCGCCGCATCCGCACTGGCCGGACCAGGCCCGTATCGCGCTGCAATTCGTCCTCAATTACGAGGAAGGTAGCGAGAATTGCGTGCTGCATGGCGACCCGGCCTCTGAGACCTTTCTGTCCGAAATCATTGGCGCGCAAGCTTTTCCGATGCGCCACATGAGCATGGAATCGATGTATGAATACGGCGCGCGCGCCGGCCTGTGGCGGGTACTGCGACTGTTCGAGCAACGCGAATTGCCGCTGACGATCTTTGCCGTCGCGATGGCGCTGCAGCGTAATCCGGAAGCGGTCGCCGCCTTCGGTCAGCTCGGCCACGAAATCGCCTGTCACGGCTTGCGCTGGATCAGCTACCAGCAAGTCGATGTCGCTACCGAACGGGCGCACATGACCGAAGCGATCCGCCTCATGCGCGCACTGACCGGTGCCGCGCCGCTGGGCTGGTACACCGGCCGCGATTCGCCGGCCACCCGCCGGTTGCTGGTCGAGCACGGCGGCATGCGCTACGACGCCGACAGCTATGCCGACGATCTGCCGTTCTGGCAGCAGGTCGACATCACCGCCGCCGATGGCACTGCGCAGCGCAAATCGCACCTAGTGGTGCCGTACACGCTCGACACCAACGACATGCGCTTCGCCGCAGCACAGGGATTCAACAGCGGCACGCAGTTCTTCGATTACCTCAAGGATGCCTTCGACGTGCTGTACGAAGAAGGTGATCCGGACGGCCTGAACCAGCCAAAAATGCTGTCGGTCGGCCTGCACTGCCGCATCATCGGCCGACCCGGTCGCCTCGCCGCACTGAGTCGCTTCCTCGACTATGTGCAGGCGCATGACAAGGTGTGGATCACACGCCGCATCGATATCGCCGACCACTGGCACACCAACCATCCACCAAGGGCTGACGCATGACACCTACTTTAGCGACGCTCAACGACAGCGACAGCACGACCTTTGCCGGCACACTCGCGGGCATTTACGAACACTCGTCGTGGATACCGGAACGCACCGCAGCAGCACGTCCATTTCGCACATTAGCTGCCCTGAAACTGGCATTGCAAGCCACCGTCAGCGACGCCACCGAAGCCGAGCAACTGGGCCTGATCCGCGCCCATCCGGAGCTGGCCGGCAAGGCGGTCCTGACCACCGAATCAACCGGCGAGCAGGCCGCCGCCGGACTGCACCTGTGCAGCCCTGACGAATACGCCACGCTGCAGCAATGCAATGCCGACTACCAGGCGCGCTTCGATTTTCCATTCATCATCGCGGTCAAGGGTCCGGATGGATCGGGCTTGTCGCGCGCGGCCATCATCGCGGCCTTCACGCGCCGGCTGCGGCAACAGCGCACCGACGAGATCGCTGAAAACCTGCGTCAGATCCACCGTATCGCCGAACTGCGCCTCAACGCCCTGTTCGATTGCCAGCCGCTGCTGGGCCAGCAGATCATGCAATGGAGCGACACCCTCGGCGCCTGGTCCGATGACGCCAGCGGCCTGACCTGCGCCTACCTGACCGCCGCGCATCGCCGGACCGCCGCGCAACTGCTGCAATGGATGCAGGACGCCGGCATGGAAGCGCGCATCGACGCCGTCGGCAACGTGGTCGGCCTGTACCGCAGCCCGAACCCGCAAGCCAAAACCCTGATGACCGGTTCACATTACGACACCGTGCGCAACGGCGGCACCTACGATGGTCGCGAAGGCATCCTGCTGCCGATCGCCGTCATCGCCCACCTGCACCAGCGCGGCGAAACCCTGCCCTTCCATGTCGAGGTAATCGGCTTTGCCGAAGAAGAAGGCGTGCGCTACAAAAGCACTTTCCTGGGCAGCAATGCGATCACCGGCCACTTCGACATGTCGCTGCTGGCGCGCACCGATGCCGACGGCATCTCGATGCGCGACGCGCTCGAGCATGCCGGCCACGACTTCACGCAGATCGCCGCCATCGCCCGCCATCCGGCCGATTATCTCGGCTTCATTGAAGTCCATATCGAACAGGGACCGGTGCTCCTGCAACGCAACCTGCCGGTCGGCATCGTCACCTCGATCGCCGGCAGCTCGCGCTATCTGCTGACGCTGACCGGCGTGGCCAGCCATGCCGGCACCACGCCGATGACGATGCGCAAGGATGCTGCTGCCGCTGCGGCCGAAATCATCCTCGCGGTCGAACAGCGCTGCAGCATCGCGCCGTCGCTGGTCGGCACCGTCGGCCAGTTGCAGGTGCCGAACGGCTCGGTCAACGTGATCCCCGGCATGTGCCATCTGTCACTCGACATCCGCGCCGCCGATGATGCGGTGCGCGACGCCGCCGTAGCCGATATCCTGCGCACCGTCGATGCAATTTGCGCGCGACGTCAGATTGATGTGCAGCGCGAACTGACAATGCGTGCCGCCGCAGCACCGTGCGCGCCCTGGCTGATGCAGCAATTGTCGGCCGCCACCGAACGCGCCGGCGTACCGGCCTTTGAGCTGCTGTCGGGCGCCGGCCATGACGCGATGGCGCTGGTCACGCTGACCGATATCGCGATGCTGTTCACGCGCTGCGGCAACGGCGGCATCAGCCACAATCCGCTCGAAACAATGACCGCCGACGATGCCGAGTTGTCGGCGCAAATCCTGCTCGACTTCCTGCGCAACTTCACGCCCAAGGCATGAGCACGCTGCTGATCCGCCATGCCCGCGTGCTGGTAACGATGGATGACCAGCGCCGTGAAATCGCCGACGGTGCGGTCTTCATCCGCGACAACGTGATCGAGCAGGTCGGCCTCACTGCGGAGTTGCCCGGGCACGCCGACACCATCATCGACGCAACCGGCCAGGTCGTGCTGCCGGGCCTGGTCAACACCCATCACCACATGTTCCAGAGCCTGACCCGCGCGGTGCCGGCAGCACAGGATGCCGCGCTGTTCGACTGGCTCGGCCATCTGTATCCGATCTGGGCCGGACTGACGACGGCGATGATCCATGCATCGACCCAGACCGCGATGGCCGAACTGATGCTGTCGGGCTGCACCACCACCAGCGACCACCTGTACCTTTTTCCGAACGGTTGCCGGCTTGATGACAGCATCGATGCGGCGCAGGAAATCGGCATGCGCTTCCATGCCGCACGCGGCGCCATGAGCGTCGGCCAGTCGCAAGGCGGTTTGCCGCCGGACCGGCTGGTCGAAGACGAAGCCGCGATCCTGCGCGACACCCAGCGCCTGATCGAGACCTACCACAACAGCAGCCGCCACGCGATGCAGCGCATCGTGGTGGCACCGTGCTCGCCGTTTTCGGTCTCGCAAGACCTGATGCGCGAGTCGGCGCGGCTGGCGCGCAGCTTCGGCGTGTCGATGCACACGCATCTGGCCGAGAACAGCAGCGACGTCACCTACAGCCGTGAAAAATTCAACATGACACCGGCAGAATACGCCGAGGATTGCGGCTGGGTCGGCCACGATGTCTGGCACGCGCACTGCGTCCAGCTCGACCCGGCCGGCATCGCGCTGTTCGCCCGCACCGGCACCGGCGTCGCGCATTGCCCGTGCTCGAACATGCGACTGGCCTCGGGCATCGCGCCGGTGCGGGCCATGCTCGACCACGGCGTGCCGGTTGGTCTTGGCGTCGATGGCAGCGCCTCGAATGATGGCGCGCACATGCTGGGCGAAGTCCGGCAGGCGATGCTGCTGCAACGGGTCGGCTACGGCCCGGCCGCGATGACGGCGCGCCAGGCGCTGGAAATGGCCACGCTGGGCGGCGCGAAAGTGCTGAATCGCGACGACATCGGCGCGCTCTCACCGGGCATGTCGGCCGACGTGGTGATGTTCGATATGGAGCAGATCGGCTACGCCGGCGCGCTGCATGATCCGGTCGCGGCGCTGGTGTTTTGTACGCCGGCCAATGTGTCGAACAGCGTCATTAACGGACGCGTGGTGGTGCGGGACGGGCGCTGCGTGACGGTGGATCTGGGGCAGGTGCGGGAGCGGCATAACCGGCTGGCGGGGGAGTTGGTGGGGTGATGCAGGTGGGGTGATGCAGGTGGGGTGATGCAGGTCGGGTGAAATGCCCGGAGACAGGGCATTTGGTGCAATGCCCTGCGGTTATTGCACCCTACGCGAGGAACGGGTTTGAGCAACCGTGCGCGGAAGGTAGGGCGCAATAACCAACGGGCATTGCACCGGATGCATTGATCAACGTCGACAACGACAGCAATTACTTCGCCGGCAATTTCCCCGCCACGCCTTCAACGTAATAATCCATCTTGCTCAGCGCGTCATCACTCATCGGGCCTTTTTCCAGCCGGACCTTGCCTTCGTTATCCTTGACCGGACCGGCGAATGGCGTGAGGGTACCGGCGACGATTTCTTTCTCTTTCGTGGCAACCAGCAATTTCACATCGGCGGGTACGGCGGCGCTGATGTTTTCGAACTTGACCATGCCATCCTTGATGCCGCCCCAGACACTGGTCGGCTTCCACTTGCCATCGATGACGGCTTGCGCTTGCTGAGTGTAGTACGCACCCCAGTGATGGGTCACCGCGCCAAGCTGGGCTCTCGGGCCGAACTTTTTCATGTCGGAATGGTAGGCCACCGCGTACTTGCCTTTTTCTTCGGCTGCCTGCATCACGGCGGTCGAGTCGGTGTGGTTGGTGACGACGTCAGCGCCCTGCCCGATCAGCGTCAATGTCGCGTCGCGTTCCTTGCCCGGATCGAACCAGCTGTTGACCCAGATGACCTTGACTTCGGCTTTCGGGTCGATGCTGCGCATGCCGCGCGTGAAGGCGTTGATCCCCTGCAGCACTTCGGGAATCGGGAAGGCGGCGACGTAACCGGCCACGTGGGTGGTCGACATTTTTGCCGCCAGCACGCCAGCCAGATACCGTGCTTCATAGAAGCGCGCATTGGCGATGCCGACGTTGGCGGCGGTCTTGTAGCCGGTCAGGTGGATGAACTTGACGTCCGGATATTGTTTGGCGACTTTCAGGGTCGGGTTCATGTAACCAAACGAGGTCGTGATAATCAGCTTGTTGCCTTGCTGGGCGAGGTCGCTGATGACGCGTTCGGCGTCGGCGCCTTCGGGCACGTTCTCGACAAACTTGGTCTTGACCTTGGCACCGAGATTTTTTTCCATCTCCTTGCGGCCGATGTCGTGCTGGGTAGTCCAGCCGGCGTCGCCGATCGGGCTGACGTAGACAAACCCGACCCCGAGCGGCTCGGCGGCAAAGGCGCTGACCGACAGCAGGGCAGCGGCGGAAACAGCGCCACGGACGACATTTTTAAACATGGTTTTCCTCAAGGTATGGCTCCCGCGACAGGACGATGGACGGCGCTGCAGCACGCGGGCGAAGCACTGCAGCGACAGTTATTATGGCGATCCGCATCGTGCGCGTCATAACGAAACGGATATAGCGAGCATATGCGGCTACTGATTCGGATTGAAATTCTTCCCGAGCGATGCCGGCATGTTCAGGCGGATCCAGTTCGCATTGCGCGAGATCAGCACCAGCACGACGATGGTCGCCAGATACGGCAGCATCGACAGCAGTTGCGACGCGATCGGTACGCCCAGCCCTTGCAGGTGAAAGGTCAGGATGGTGACGCCGCCGAACAGGTAGGCACCACTGAGTACACGTGCCGGCCGCCAGGTCGCGAAGGTGGTCAGAGCCAGGGCGATCCAGCCGCGACCGGCCACCATCCCCTCGACCCACAACGGCGTGTAGACCAGCGACAAAAACGCCCCGGCCAGCCCGCAGCAGGCACCGCCAAACAGCAGCGCCGACAGCCGGATGCGGCGCACGTTGTAGCCGAGCGCATGGGCCGACGCCGGCGACTCGCCGACCGCGCGCAGGATCAGGCCGGCGCGGGTGCGGTACAAAAACCAGATGATCGCGCCGCACAGCGCCATCGACAGATACACCATCGGATGCTGGCGGAACAGCGCGGCACCGAGGAACGGGATATCACCCAGCAAGGGCACGGCGGAGCGGGTGTTGCTCAGGCTCTGGCCGACGTAGCTGATGCCGATATAGGCCGATGCGCCGGCGCCGAACAGCGACAGCGCCAGTCCGGTTGCATATTGGTTGGCACCGAGCCAGACCGTCATCAGCGCAAAGAAGCCGGCCAGCAGCGCACCGGCCAGCGCACCGGCCACGAAACCCAGCGGCACGCTGCCGGTGTGGATCGTGATCGCAAAGCCGATCACGGCGGCCATCAGCATCATGCCTTCGGCACCGAGGTTGACGACGCCGGATTTTTCATTGATCAGCAAACCGAGCGCGGCCAGCAGCAAAGGCGTGCCGGCATTGATCGATGCCGCAATCAGCGGCGCAAAGGATTCCATTATTTTCTCCAGCGCAGGTGATAGCGGATCAGGACATCGCAGGCCAGCAAGGCAAACAGCAGGATGCCCTGGAACACGCCCGTGATTGCGCTCGGCATGCCCAGACGCGATTGCGCCAGCTCGCCACCGATGTAAAACAGCGCCATGATGAAGCTCGAAAAAATCACGCCGACCGGATGCAGCCGACCGACATACGCGACGATGATGGCCGCAAAACCGTAGCCGGGCGAGACCGACGGCGTCAGTTGCCCGATCGGCCCGATGACTTCGCAGACACCGGCCAGTCCGGACAGCGCACCGCAGACCAGCATCGCTGTCCACAGCGATTTGCGCGACGAGAAACCGGCGTAGCGCGCTGCCAGCGGTGCCATGCCACCGATCTGCAGGCGCAGGCCGGCGAAGCTCTTCGACAGGAATATCCAGCCCAGCAGTGCCGCGCCCAGCGCCAGCAGGATACCGATATGCAGGCGCGTATGCGGCACCAGAATCGGCAGCAGGAAGCCGTCGGAAAACATTTTCGATTGCGGAAAATTGAAGCCGTCCGGATCTTTCAGCACGCCATGCACGAGGTAGCTCAGCAGCAGCTGCGCGACATACACCAGCATCAGCGACACCAGGATTTCGCTGGTATTGAAGCGGTCGCGCAGGAACGCGGTGATCGCCGCCCACGCCATCCCGCCCAGCATGCCGGCCACCAGCACCGCCGTGATCAGCAGCGGTCCGCCGCCGGAGCCGTCGTCAAAATACAGTGCGGCTGCGCCACCGCTGATCGCGCCGACCACCAGCTGGCCTTCGGCCCCGATATTGAATACGTTGGCCCGGAAGCACACTGCCAGCCCGATCGCAATCATCAGTAGCGGCGCGACCTTGACGCCGACTTCGGTCCAGCCGCGCACATTTTTCAGCGGCTCGATAAAAAATACCGCCAGCCCGGTCAGCGGATTCTTGCCCAGCGCGATGAACAGCAGCGCGCCGCACAGTACCGTCAGCAGCACCGCCAGCAGCGGCGAGCACCACGCCATCAGCGTCGACGGATGGGCGCGCGCCTCAAGCCGGAGCATGGGCAGCCTCCTTGCCGGCGTCGTCCCACAAGCCGCTCATCCACTGGCCGATCTGGTCGATGGTGGCATCGGCGCGCGGGATCGCGGGCGAGACCCGTCCCTTGGCAATGACGATCAGGCGGTCGGCAATTTCAAACAATTCGTCCAGCTCCTCGGAAATGACCAGCAAGGCACAACCGGCATCGCGCAGGGCCAGCAGTTCGGCGCGGATCTGCGCCGCTGCGCCGACATCGACGCCCCAGGTCGGTTGCGCCACCAGCAGCATCGTCGGCGCGCGCAGGATCTCGCGCCCGACGATGTATTTTTGCAGGTTGCCGCCGGACAGACTATTGGCAGCAGCCTGCGGACCAGCGGCTTTCACATTGAAGCGCGCGATCACCGACGCGGCGATATCGGCGATCGCCTTGAGGCGCACCATGCCACCCCGCACAGTGGTCGCCGTCTGATGCGACAACAGGACGTTGAGCGCCAGCGACAGCTCCGGCACGGCACCGCGACCAAGCCGTTCTTCGGGCACAAACCCCATTCCCAGCGCGCGCCGGCCGGCTGCATTGAGCCGGCCGACCGCTTGCTCATGCAGCACAATCATCGCCGCATCGGCACGCGGATCTTCGCCCGACAGCGCGGCCAGCAACTCTTGCTGGCCATTGCCGGACACCCCGGCGATGCCGAGGATTTCACCGGCACGGACCTCAAAACTGATGGCCGACAAGGCGGTCGCGAACGGATGATTTTTCGGCAGCGACAGCCCGTTGACCTCCAGCACCGTGGCGCCCGGCTCGCGCGCCACATGCTGCATCGCCGGCGGCTCGGTGCCGATCATCATGCGCGACAGGCTGGCGGCGGTCTCATTGCGCGGATCGCAGACGCCGGTGACTTTGCCGCCACGCATGACGGTGCAGGTGTGGCACAGCGCGCGGATTTCATCGAGCTTGTGGCTGATGTACAGGATGCTGCAGCCTTCGGCGGCCAGCTTGCGCAAGGTGCCGAAGAGTTTCTCGACTGCCTGCGGCGTGAGCACCGAGGTCGGTTCGTCGAGGATCAGTAATTGCGGTTTGGCCAGCAAGGCGCGGACAATTTCGACGCGCTGGCATTCGCCGACTGACAGCGTGTGGACATGGCGTTGCGGTTCGAGCTCCAGCCCGTATTCGGCGGCAACGGCCGTGATGCGCAGCGCCAGTTCATCGAGACGGGTGCCCTTCGGCAAACCGAGCGCAATGTTTTCGACCACGGTGAGCGTGTCGAACAGCGAAAAATGCTGGAACACCATCGCAATGCCGAGCTGGCGCGCAGCCGACGGATTATCGATCGTGGTGACTGCGCCATTCCAGCAGAGCTCGCCGGCATCGGGCTTGACGGCGCCGTAGATGATCTTCATCAGCGTCGATTTGCCGGCACCGTTTTCACCGAGCACGGCATGGATCTCGCCCGCTTGCACGGTCAGGTCGATGCGGTCATTGGCAATCACGGCCGGATAGCGTTTGGTCATCGCACGCAGCGTCAGGCGGGGCGGCATGTCTGGAGCTGATTCATCGCTCATCGTCGTAAGGCTCCGGATTTTTTTCTCCCGTTAAAGTACGCCGGATTATCCGCTTCAATATGCGGTTGCGGGGATGGGGGATATAGCGAACGCAATATAGCCGCAGAATCGATGACCGGCGGGGTTTTTTGAATACCACAGCGACATGCTTATTTTTTTGTTTTGCCTTGAGCTACGCGCCGGCACAGCAATCGGACGCGGGAACAATAGAGATCTGGGCTATCGTCCTGAAAATCCTCTGCTATCCTGCCACCAAGGAACCTGAATGATCATGAGCCATCCCTTCGATACACTCGACTATGCAAAGAGACTAGCCTCGGCCGGCTTGCCGGTCCAACAGGCTGAACTGCAAGCGCACTTGCTTGGCGATGTGCTGGGAAAGTCGGTCGCCTCACCAGATGATCTGGATGCACTGAGCCAGCATCTTTCCAGCAAAATGGACAACCAGGAACAACGCAGCGAAAGCAAAATTGACAACCTGGAACAGCGTATCGAAAGCAAAATCGATAGCCTGGAGCAGCGCATCGAAAGCAAAATCGAGAACCTGGAACAACGTATCGACAACAAAATCGACAGCCTTGAACAACGCATCGAAAGCAAAATCGACGGCCTGGAACAACGCATCGAGAGCACAGTGGACAAGCTCGAACTACGCGTCGATAACAAGATGGCCGTCTATGCCCGTAACGTCGATACCCGACTCACCGGAATGACCGGTGACATCACCCTGCTGAAATGGATGACCGGCACCACGATCGGACTGCTCTTCACCGTCCTGTTCAAGCTCTTCCAGCACTAATTCCGACCGTCATCGCGACATCGCACCCGCCCTGCCCGCCTGCACTCTCCTTCCAATAAGTGTTGTATTTTGGTATCGCGCAATCCGGTAGCAATTCCCCGGCAACCGCCCGACCCGCGCGCCTGCTGGGGCGACACCATCGCGCTTGCCGACATCTGTCTATCGATATACCCACTATTCAAAAATTTCACTGGCGTAATAGTGTGAATCCCGCATGATCGCACCGCTGCCAGCCTTTCTGGCTCCACCCAAACACCCGCCGCCCGCGCATAAAAACCAAAATGGAGTTGTCATGTCCTGTCTCAAGAAAAGCCCGCTTGTTTCCGCCGCTGCCCTCGCTACCCTGTTGCTCGCCGGTGGCGCTGCCCAGGCAGCCGACTGGAGCGATACCTATCTTGGTTACCGTTACGGCACGCAGTTCGCCGAGCCGTACAACCAGAAAGACATCAGCAAGAATATTTTTTCGCTGACCCATGCCAGCGGCTACAAATACGGCACCAACTTTCTGAACGTTGACGTGCTGCTGTCGGACAGCAAGGATCCGGCCAAAACGAGTACTTCCAGTGGTGCGCAAGAAATTTACATCGTGTATCGCCACACGCTGGACGTCGGCAAAATCACCGGATCACCGATCGCGTTCGGTCCGGTCCGCGGCGTCGGCATTACCGGCGGCTTTGATGTCAATACCAAAAACGATGCCGGCTACGGTTCCAAGAAACGCATGCTGGTACTGGGCCCGACGTTGATGATGGATGTGCCCGGCTTCCTGAACCTGAGCGTGCTGTTGCTCAAGGAAAGCAACCAGCCGTATTTCATCAACGAGCGTTATACCTACAAGCTGCATCCGATGCTCAGCGCCGCCTGGGGTATCCCGCTGCCAGTCAGCGCGGTACCGACCTCGTTCGAAGGCTATGCCAATTTCATCGCTGCCAAAGGCAAGGACGAAGTCGGCATGGGCACCTCACCGGAAACCAATATCGACATGCAAGTCATGTTCGATGTCGGTTCGCTGTCCGGCATGGGCAAGAACACGTTCCGTCTGGGCGTCGAATACCAGTATTGGAAAAACAAGTTCGGCGGTTCGGCATCGATCGCCGGCACCAAGGCCAGCACGCCGATGGTTCGACTGGAATACCATTTCTAGGAATCACAGTGCATTCGGTGCAATGCCCTGCGGTTATTGCACCCAACGACCTGCTTCATAAAAAAGGCCACCGCGCGGCAATTGCCGGGCGGTGGCCTTTTCCATTGCGCGGTGATTAACTGGCTACGCAACTCCGTGCGCAGTGAACCACGCCAGACATTTCTTCCAGCCTTCCTTCGCATCCGCCTCGACATAGCTGGCCCGGTAATCGGCATGGAATGCATGCCCTGAATTCGGGAACACGACGAACTCGGATTGGCTCTTGCCCGTGGCCAGCGCGGCCTTCATCGTCGCGATACTGTCCTGCGAAATACCGGTGTCCTTGCCGCCATACAGGCCCAGCACAGGCACGGTCAGCGCCGGTGCCAGCTCGGTCGCCGACATCGGATTGAGCGCCGACCTGGTGCCCTGCAACTGGCCGTACCACGCCACACCGGCGCGTACTTGCGGGTTGTGCGCCGAATACAGCCAGGTAATCCGTCCGCCCCAGCAGAATCCCGTGATACCCATCCGTGAGGTATCGCCACCATTGGCTTTTGCATACGCGACCACGGCATCGAGGTCGGTCATCACTTGCTGGTCCGGCACTTTCGAGACGACGCTCTTGATCAGCTCCGGGATCGATATCGCTGCCTTGGCATCGCCCTGCCGTACGAACAGGTCCGGTGCCAGCGCCAGATAACCGAGCTTGGCAAAGCGCCGCGCGACATCGGCGATGTGTTCGTGCACGCCAAAAATTTCGGAGATCACCAGGATCACCGGCAGCTTGGTTTTGCCAGCCGGTTGGGCGCGGTACACAGGGACTTGTTCGCCATTGACGGTCAGGCTGATGGTACCGGCGGTCAGGCCATCGGTATCGGTCATGATCATCGTCTGCGCGGCGACCGGCATCACGGCGGCGGCGAAGCCGGTACCGATCGAGACCTTCATGAACGTGCGCCGGTCGAAGCCGTCCGGAAAAGCGCTTGCGCCTATCAGGGAGGCGGCGTCCTGTTTTTGGTGATCATCCATGGCTATCCTTAGTTTAAGTAGTCAAACGGTCAACGAAAAATGCAGCGGCAATCATAATCAATCCGGCACGATCGCGCTTCAGTGTGCCTCGTCCCAATTCTTGCCGATACCGACTTCGGCCGTCAGCGGCACCTTCAGCTCGGCCACGCCGGCCATCAGCGCCGGCAATTTCACCCGCACCAGTTCCAGCTCTTCCTGCGGCACTTCAAGCACCAGTTCATCGTGCACCTGCATCACCATCAGCGACTTGAGTCCGTCGGCTTCGAGCCAGCCCTGCACTGCCACCATCGACAGCTTGATCAGGTCAGCCGCCGTGCCCTGCATAGGCGCGTTGATCGCGGCGCGCTCGGCACCTTGCCGGCGCGGACCGTTCGGCGAATTGATTTCGGGCAGCCACAGGCGGCGTCCGAACACCGTCTCGACATAGCCATGCGCCTTGGCTTTCAGGCGCGTCTCGTCCATGAATTGCTTGACCCCGGAAAAGCGCGCGAAGTACTTGTCGATGTAGCTCTGCGCAGCACCGCGCTCGATGCCGAGATTGCCGGCCAGCCCGAACGCGCTCATCCCGTAGATCAGGCCGAAGTTGATGACCTTGGCATAGCGACGCTGCTCAGTCGTCACGTCGGCAGCGCCAGTCGAAAAGATTTCGGCAGCGGTAGCACGATGGATGTCGATGCCGTCGGCAAACGCGCGCAGCATGTTGGCGTCGCCGGACAGGTGCGCCATGATGCGCAATTCGATCTGCGAATAATCGGCCGAGACGATCACGCTGCCGGCCGGCGCGACGAAGGCTTCGCGCACACGCCGGCCTTCGGCGGTACGGATCGGGATGTTCTGCAGGTTCGGTTCGTTCGAGGCCAGCCGGCCGGTCACGGCCACCGTCTGCGCATAGTTGGTATGGACCCGGCCGGTGGTCGGGTCGATCATCTTCGGCAGCTTGTCGGTGTAGGTCGATTTCAGTTTCGACAGGCTGCGGTATTCGAGCAGCACTTTCGGCAGCGGGTAATCTTCGGCCAGCTTGGCGAGCACTTCTTCATCGGTCGAGGGTGCGCCGGACGGCGTCTTCTTGACCACCGGCAGCTGCAGTTTTTCAAAGAAGATTTCACCGATCTGCTTCGGTGAATTCAGGTTGAAGGGCTGGCCGGCGAGCTCAAAGGCCGAGGTCTCGATTTCCAGCATCCGCTTGCCGAGTTCATGCGACTGAACCTGCAAAATGCCGGTATCGATCAGCACGCCGTTGCGCTCGATCTTCTGCAGCACGACCGCAGTCGGCACTTCGATTTTTTCGTAGACGAACAGCAGCCCCTCGTCGCTGGTCACTTGCGGCAGCATGGCCTGATGCAGTTGCAGCGTGATGTCGGCATCCTCGGCGGCGTATTCGGTGGCGCGGGCGATGTCGACCTGGTCGAAGCAGATTTGCGAGGCGCCCTTGCCGCAGACTTCCTGGAAGGTGATCGTGGTGCGGCCCAGATGACGCAGCGCGAGGCTGTCCATGTCATGGCTGCGGTGCGATTCAAAGACATACGATTCGAGCATCGTGTCATGCGCGATGCCGCGCAAGGTGATGCCGTGGTTGGCAAAAATATGGCTGTCGTACTTCAGGTTCTGGCCGACCTTGGGCTTGGCCGGATCTTCGAGCCAGGCCTGCAATTTACCGAGCACCAGTTCGCGCGACAACTGCACAGGCGCATCGGCATAGCGATGCGCGACCGGAATATACGCCGCGACACCCGGCTCGCAGCACAACGAGATACCGACCAATTGCGCCTGCAGCGGCACCAGCGAGGTGGTTTCAGTATCGATGGAAGTCAGCGCGGCGGCATCGATGACGGCCAGCCAGCGATCGAGGTCGGCTTCGGTCAGGATGGTGTCGTAGCGCTGTTCGGCCGGGGCAGCAGGCGCATCGAACAAGCCGCTTTGTGCGTCGGCGGGTGCGGCAGTCGCAACGACCTCTTCTGCACTGGCCGCCGTCGCTTCCCGCAGCCAGGTCTTGAACCCGAAGCGCGCATACAGGTCGATCATCTTCGCCGGGTCCTGCTCCTTGGCCTGCAGCGATTCCGGGATCGACACCATATGGTCCACCAGATCGCAATCGGTCTTCACAGTAATCAGCACCTTGGCTTGCGGCAGCCAGTCCAGCGCCTTGCGCAAGTTCTCGCCAACCGCGCCGCCGATGGTCGCCGCATTCTCGACGATGCCATCGAGCGTGCCGTATTGCGTGAGCCATTTGACGGCGGTCTTCGGACCGACCTTGGAGACGCCCGGCACGTTGTCGACGGTGTCGCCGATCAGGGTCAGGTAATCGACGATGCGCTCGGGCGGCACGCCGAATTTGGCCAGCACGCCATCGCGATCGAGCCGTTCGTTGCTCATCGTGTTGATCAGCATGACGTCGTCATTGACCAGTTGCGCGAGGTCCTTGTCGCCGGTCGAGATCACCGCCTTCATGCCATGCCTGACCGCGTCGACGGCCAGCGTGCCGATGACGTCATCGGCTTCGACACCCTCGACCATGATCAGCGGCCAACCCATCGCCCGCACTGCTTCGTGGATCGGATCGACCTGACGCGCCAGATCCTCAGGCATCGACGCGCGCTGCGCCTTGTATTCGGCATACAGGTCATCGCGGAAGGTCTTGCCCTTGGCATCGAAGACGCAGGCAATGTAGGCCGCCGGAAAATCGCTGCGCAAGCGGCGCAGCATGTTGATGATCCCGTACAGCGCACCGGTGGGCGCGCCCTCCTTGTTGCGCAGATCGGGCAGCGCATGGAAAGCGCGGTACAGGTAGCTGGAACCATCGACTAACAGCAGGGTATTTTGCATGGGGAACGGACCGGAAATTGAGGGGTGTGGACGCGCGCGGGCGGCGTCGTGATGCGCCCGATTATCGCAGACTTGCAGCGCGCGGTAACGCTCCGCACCCGTCACCAAGCAGGGGGTAAGAACCGCAGGGCATTGCACCCTACGTTCTGCAAACGCGAGTTCACGGGGTCAGAGTTTTTTTCGCAGGCCGTATCGCGAAAATTACTCTGACCCCGTGAACGGATCACGAAGCGCGGCCGGTCGCGTCGTGTTGCACTCCGAATCCGCAAGCAGGGTCAGAGTAATTTTCGCGGTGAAGCGTCGCGAAAAAAAACTCTGACCCTGGTTGCTGCTGATGTCGTTTGCTACGCTTGGAAAAACCACAGGATGCACCGGCACCACCGCCATCACTTCTCCCGCTTGCTATTAGCCAGCTCTTCCTTCCAGCGCACCTCCAGATCACGCTCGCGCGCATCCACCAGCGCCTGGTCATAAAACGTCGCATCCGGCGCAGTGCGGGCAATCCGCAGCTGATCCATCGCGGCTTGCAGGCTACCTCTCAACGCATACGATTCGGCCAGTGCCAGATGCTGCAGCACGCGCTTGCCCTGCGTCGAATACACCTTGGCCAACTGGTCCTGCACGTCGGGGTCGGCCCGGTACAACTGCGCCTGGTCACGCAGATACGCCAGCGCCTCGTCGGTGCGCCCGACCGCCAGCAACACGTCGGCATACCGCCGCGCCAGCCCGCGCGACAACGGAAAACGATGCCGCGCGGCGTCGGCCAGGCTGACTGCTTCGGTGGCTTTTCCGGACGCCAGTAACAGCTCGATACCCAGATAATCCAGCACGCTGCTCTCGCCGCCATTGCGCGGTGCGCCACTGCGCAAGGCAGTGCGGGCATCCTGCAGCAAGGCCAGCGCCGTAGCGAACTCGCTGCGCCGGAAGGCCACCAGCGCCAGCCCGTATTTGCCGGCGACCGTCTGGGTGCGGGTTTGCTGCAGCAATTGCGCGCGGTAGATGTCGCTGGCATCGCGCCAGCCTTGCGAGGTGTCGTCCTGCAGCACGCGCATGCGCGCCCGGATCAGCTGGAAATCCACGTTGTCGGCATGTTGCCGGTAGCGCTGGTCACGGATGCGCGCCTCGATATCGGCGATGCGTTCGGTGGTCAGCGGATGCGAGCGCAAATAGGCCGGCAGGTAATCCGAATACCCGCTCGAGGCGCTTTGCATGCGCCCGAAAAAAGTCACCATGCCGGCGGTTTCGAAACCGGCATCGCGCAGGATCTGCAAGCCGACGCGATCGGCTTCGCGCTCGGCATCGCGGCTGAAATTGAGCTGGCGCTGCAATGCCACGCCTTGCGATCCGATCAGCAACGCCGCCGACGCATCCGTATTCGAGCGCGCCGCCAGCACCGCCAGAATCGCCCCGGCCAGCGGGATCAGCATGTCCTGCTTTTGCTGGCCGAGCATGCGCGCGATGTGGCGCTGGGCGACATGGCCGATCTCGTGCGCGACCACCGAGGCCAGTTCGGATTCGGACTGCGCCGCGATCAGCAGCGCCGAGTGCACGGCAATGAAACCGCCCGGCAGCGCAAAGGCATTGAGCATCGGATCGCGCACCGCAAAAAAGAAAAAATCGTAGCCCGCCTCGCCGCGCGCTTCCGGCCGCGCGGCCAGCAACTGGTTGCCGAAATTATTGAGGTAGTCGAGCGTCGGCGCATCGTCGAGATAATCGCGATCGCGCCGGATGTCACGCATGATGTACTCGCCCAGCTTGCGTTCGGTCAGTGGCGACAGCGACTCGCGTTCGGAGTCGCCGAGGCTGGGCAGGCGGACGTCATCGTTGAGATTGGCGGCGGCGCGAACCGGTTGGAGCGGCAATGCAAAGCACGCGATCGCGGCGACCACCGCCAGGACACGGCGGGCGGCGGACAGGCAGATCGGGGAGGTGGGCAGGCATCCGGCAAGTGATTTCACGGTGCTATGATACCCGCTCGCCGGCCTTGCGCGCCGCTCCAGCCACCCTGCTTTTTCGACTCCTGATGACCATCAAAACTACCCCGCACGATCCTGTTCCTGTTCACGACGGGCTGACCCATTTCGATAGCGCCGGCCAGGCCCACATGGTCGACGTCGGCAACAAAGCTGAAACCCACCGCCTCGCGATTGCCAGCGGCACCATCCGCATGAAACCCGAGACCCTCGCGCTGATCCAGTCCGGCACCGCAAAAAAAGGCGACGTCCTCGGCATCGCCCGGATCGCAGCGATCATGGCCACCAAACGCACCAGCGAACTGGTGCCGCTGTGTCATCCGCTGGCGCTGACGCGGGTGGTGGTGGATTTCAGTGTGGATGCGGCATCAAGCAGTATTGGCTGTACGGCGCAGGTGGAGACGTTTGGTAAGACGGGGGTGGAGATCGAGGCGCTGTTTGCGGTGCAGGTGGGGTTGCTGACTGTTTATGACATGTGCAAGGCGGTGGATAGGGGGATGGTGATTGAGGGCGTGAAGGTGATGGAGAAGCATGGGGGGCGGTCGGGGGATTGGGTGGCGTGATCGCAAACCACCCGACGAGAACTGTTATTGCCCCCAAGGATCGATTGGTAACAACTCGACGATACTGGCATCGGAAAGGCGCACCATCATCGTCAGATCCTGTACTTTCCCGCGAACTGGAACGAAACCAACTTCGTGCATTTTCAAGTCTGCTTTACCGAGAGCATCGCTAATTGTTTTTGCCCCGTCTGCCCGTTTAGCTTTTGCAATACGGCTGTTTAATGAATCCATCGTCAGGAGTCTGGCCTTTACATCTGCAGCAACCTCTTGATAGCCCAAATAAAACTGCGGCATTTGTGGCAAATCAGGGCCACCATTCAGCGCCGAAAACAAGACGGTCTTTCGCCCAGCAGAATCCTCGGGCAAACGTGCGCCGACAATGAGAGGCCCAGCCATTGGCAAGGTCTTTTTCATTGCCTTATCAAGCTCCGCGTCGGGAATATCCGCTGCGGTAACGATCGTAAACATATCGATGTTGTAAACCAGATAAACCGGTCGACCTGAGAATATCGTGTGTATGCCGAACAGCAATGCAGCCAACTGGAGCACTGCGATGATTGCTAGATCCATTTTCAGCGACTTCTTCAATGGATTAAAGATAATCAACGTTATTAACGGACCTATTGTTATATCTACCGCGGCAAGAACAAACAATATGTTTTGCACACCTAAAGCTGAAAAATAGTAGCCGGGATACCAAAGAAAAATAACGAACGCGACTACCGACACTACCAGTAAAAAACTGATTAGCAAGTGAAAAAGGCTAGCGTAAATTCTCTTTGGCATAAGTATAATTTCAGATAGAAATAATAAAAAATGGTCAACTAACTACAGAAAATTCGAAAACTAAGAATTTACGTGCAATAAAAATAAAAAAAGCACATTAACTCCGGAAAGAGCTACTGTGCTTTATTAAATCAGATTTTCCTATTGGCAGCAAACTGAGTTCACTTCGCTGCAACCATCATCGCGGAAATATTAACGGCAGTTTGAAGGCGAGTACTTCGCCAACAAAGTACCGGCTCCAGCAGCAGTCATACCGCCTGCTGTTGCAGCAGTACCGCCAACCCCACGGCATGCCCAATCAATTGCACCAGTCGTACCGGCAAGCACCGCTGCAGCTAAAGTAATTGCGCCACCAGCAGCAGCAGGCTTCACGAAAGGAGAGACAACCAGAGTACCAGCGGCACCAACGTTGGTAACGTTATAGGTCGCTGTAATTACACCGGTCGCTACATCTGCCGCAATGGATGTTAGATATTTCGTAGGATTTGCTGCATTTACTGAAACATTTGCTGCTAAAGCATTAGCACCTAATTCAACAACAGTAGTCGACTCAGCGATCAATGTTTTGAAACCTTCCGCCATTACCATTCCTTCTGATACTTTTGAGCGAATTGTGTAATCGGTATAAGCAGGCAATGCAATCGCAGCCAAAATACCAATAATCGCCACCACAATCATCAATTCAATCAGCGTGAAACCCGCTTGTGCTTTCTTAACCATTGTCATCGTTTTCATTTTGCGTATCCCCGTTGGAAGTAGACAGAGGTTTCTGCCATGAACACATCTTCGCAAGCGGCGTGCCAGCCGAAAACAGGGGTAAATACGGGCCAATTCCGGCATTTGACAGCGGCAGGTGACCAGAATCATCACTCCGGCCTGACAATTTACGTCAGGCAACAAAAAAGCGTCGCGTACGCATCGCCGACATTGCCTACCGTACGACGAATTCCACCTCGGTCCCCGACAAATCCACGACATTCCCGGACACAAGCGGATGCGCAGTCGCGCCGATCGATACACCATCGACCAGCGGAAACCCCTCGCCTTCTACGTGGGTGATCGTGAATCCTTGCGGTCGCCGCGTGATCAGCGCGACCTGCACGCCGGGGCGGCCGATGGTGGTCAGGGACTTGGTGATGATCATTTCCTTGCCGGCACCGGATCCGGTGCGGATCCGCAAGACCGCCTGGGGAGCGGGCCGGCTATTGGTCGACGTGGCGATCTCGGTTTCACCGCGCTGCGCGGCGATCGCGGAATCGACGTCGAATACCGTGCGCGGAAAATCCACCTCGCTACTGGTGGCCGGCTCGGCAACCCGCCGCACCCCCGGATTGAAATAACGGATGTCGTAATTGGCGACGCGGATGACGTCGTGGTTTTGCAGGTAATGCTTGCTGACCGGTTCGCCGTTGACGAGGATGCCGTTGGTGCTGTTGAGGTCTTCGACGAACGAGTCCTGGCGGATCGTGACGATGGCTGCGTGCGAGGCGCTGACCGAGCGGGTGTCGAGCACGATGTCGTTTTGCGGTCGCCGGCCTATGGTGATGCGTTCCTGGTCTAGCGGCATTTCGTGCAACAGCTGGCCATCTCTGGACACGATGATCTTTGCCATGGTCGTTATTCCTTTCGGTCGGGCGGTGTGCGCCTGTTATTTGATCCAGCCAAAAAGTCGATTGATCAGGCCCTGCTTTTTTTCATCCGGCTCCTGAACTTGCACAAGAATAACGGAAATATTGTCCCTGCCGCCCTGTTCATTGGCACTGCTCACCAGATTGTCGGCGGCGCGTTGCATGTCTTCCGGCCAGGCTTGCAGGATGCCGGCGATGTGCTGCGCGGGCAGCATGTCGGACAAGCCATCCGAACAGAACAGGTAGAGGTCGCCTGCGCGCACCGGATAATCGTGCACTTCGACGTCGACGACATCATCGACACCCACCGCGCGCGTGATCAGGTTGCGATTGCTGGCGCACCAGGCCTGCTCCTCGCTGACCAGGCCGGCGTCGATCTGTTCCTGCAGGAGCGAATGATCGTGCGTCAGTTGTTCGAGTTGCCCGTCGCGCTGGCGGTAGCATCGCGAGTCTCCGACATGCGCCAGCGTGATCGTTTGCCGATGAAAAAGTGCCATCACCAGCGTCGTACCCATGCCGGCGTAGAGCGGTTCCGACAAGGCGGCCGTGAGAATGGCGGTATTGGCTTCGTTGATGGCGTGGCTGAGCAAGGCCGGCATGTGATCGAGTGTCGTGCCGGACGGCTGGTCGGCGATGGCCTGCAACTCGGTTTCCATGACTTGTCGCGCCGTCGTGATGGCGATGCTGCTGGCGACTTCGCCGGCGTTATAGCCGCCCATGCCGTCGGCCAGGATCACCAGACCAAAATCGGGACTGAGCGCGATGGCGTCTTCGTTGTGCGGTCGCAGCAGGCCGGTATCGGTGAGTGCGACGAATTCAAGTTGCAGCGGAATCGACATGGGTAGGCAGACGAAAAATCAGTGAAGCGCAGCCGGTGCGCTGGTGCGACGTACCAGCCACTTACCGACCAGTACAACGCCGAGCGCCCCCACCAGACCGGGCACGCTGGGCATCAAGCCGAACAGATCAAACCGCAAGGCCTGCGGCGGCAGTGTGGCCTCGAACCAACCCGCCAGCGCGATATCGCTGGTGATCATTTCACCGGCCAGATAACCGAGCAAGGCCGCACCCAGTGTGATGATGATCGGCAATAGTTCCATCAGTTTCAGGACCAGCGTGCTGCCCCACACGACGATGGGTACGCTGACCAGTATGCCGAAGGTCACCAGCATCAACTGGTGTTCGCCAGCGGCCTGTTCGGCGGCGCTGGCGACTGCGATTACGTTGTCGATGCTCATCACGAGGTCGGCAATGATGATGGTCCGGATGGCACTGACGAGCCGGTCGCTGCCGTGCAGGTCGGCGTGGCTATCGCCCTGTTCGGACAGCAACTTGATGCCTATCCAGAGCAGCAGCAAGCCGCCTGCCAGTTTCAGGAATGGCACTTGCAACAGCGTGACGGCGAAGGCAATGAGCGCGATGCGGATCAGGATGGCACCGGCAGTGCCCCACAGGATGCCTTTCATGCGCAGCTTGGCCGGCAGGTTGCGGCAGGCCAGGGCAATGACGATGGCATTGTCGCCGCCTAGCAGCAGGTCGATCAGGATGATCTGGCCGACCGCGATCCAGTTCAGATTCAGCAAGAGATCCATCATGTCCAATAGCCTCTACGCGGACCAAGTGGTCCGCGGTATAAATTCGGTCCTGCAGAAATGCAGCGGGGAGCCTAGGCTCCCCGCAGGTCGCCGTACTGGCGACCGTGTACGGCAACAGCGAATTACAACATGGATTTCAGCAAGCGCGCCATTTCTGACGGGTTCTTGGTGACCGTGATGCCGCAGGCTTCCATGATGTCGAGCTTGGCTTGCGCCGTGTCGGCACCGCCGGAGATCAGCGCGCCGGCATGGCCCATGCGCTTGCCCGGAGGCGCGGTGACGCCGGCGATGAAGCCGACCACCGGTTTTTTCATGTTGTCCTTGATCCAGTAAGCTGCATTGGCTTCATCCGGACCGCCGATTTCACCGATCATGATGACGGCGTCCGTATCCGGATCGTCATTGAACATGCGCATGATGTCGATGTGCTTGAGACCGTTGATCGGATCGCCACCGATACCGACGGCCGACGATTGACCCAGACCCAGTGCGGTCAATTGGCCAACGGCTTCATAGGTCAGCGTGCCGGAGCGCGAGACCACGCCGATACGGCCGGCCTTGTGGATATGACCTGGCATGATGCCGATCTTGATTTCGTCAGGTGTGATCAGGCCGGGGCAGTTTGGTCCGAGCAGCAAGGTCTTGCTGCCGGATTTGGCCATGCGGTCCTTCAAGGCCATCATGTCGCGGACAGGAATGCCTTCGGTGATGCAAATGGCCAGATCGAGTTCGGCTTCGACGGCTTCCCAGATCGCGGCAGCAGCGCCGGCGGGCGGCACGTAAATGACCGACACGTTGACGCCGGTCTTGGCCTTGGCTTCAGCGACGTTGGCAAAAATCGGAATGCCTTCGAAGTCTTCACCGGCTTTTTTCGGGTTGACGCCGGCGACAAAACAGTTCGCGCCATTGGCGTAGTCGCGGCACATGCGCGTGTGGAATTGACCGGTCTTGCCGGTAATTCCCTGGGTTACGACTTTGGTATCTTTATTGATCAGAATCGACATAGTTGTTCCTAGTGGCTCGTGGTGGGGCGCGCGGGTTAGTGTGCTTTGGCGGCAGCGACTACCTGGCGGGCGGCGTCTTCCATCGTGTCGGCGGCGATGATCGGCAGGCCGGACTCGGCGAGCATTTTTTTGCCCAGGTCTTCGTTGGTGCCCTTCATGCGCACGACCAGCGGGACGGTCAGCGAGACGGCTTTGGACGCCACGATGACGCCTTCGGCGATCACATCGCACTTCATGATGCCGCCGAAGATGTTGACCAGGATGGCTTTCAGGCCCGGGTTCTTCAACATGATCTTGAAGGCTTCGGTCACTTTTTCTGCCGTGGCACCGCCGCCGACGTCCAGGAAGTTGGCCGGCTCGCCGCCGAACAGCTTGATGGTATCCATCGTGGCCATGGCCAGACCGGCACCGTTGACCAGGCAACCGATGTCGCCGTCGAGCGAGATGTAGGCCAGGTCGAACTTCGAGGCTTCGACTTCGGCTGCATCTTCTTCGTCGAGATCGCGGTAAGCGACGATTTCAGGCTGACGATACAGCGCGTTGGCGTCGAAGTTGAACTTGGCATCGAGCGCGATGACCTTGCCGGAACCGGTCAGGATCAGCGGGTTGATTTCGGCCAGCGCGGCGTCGGTTTCCCAGTACGCCTTGTACAAGCCTTGCAATTGGGTGCGGGCATCGACGATCGAGGCAGCCGGCACGCCGATCTTGGCCGCAATACCGTCGGCTTCGGCATCAGTCAGGCCGACAGCCGGATCAATGGCGATGTGGTGCAGCAGTTCGGGATGGCTCTCGGCGACTTCTTCGATGTCCATGCCGCCTTCGCTTGATGCCATCAGCACCACGCGTTGCGTGACACGATCGGTCACCAGGCTGACGTACAGTTCCTTGGCGATATCAGCGCCTTCTTCGATCAGCAGACGACGCACTTGCTGGCCTTCCGGGCTGGTCTGATGCGTGACCAGTTGCATGCCGAGAATGGCCGTGGCGTATTCGCGTACTTGCTCGAGGGTCTTGGCGACCTTGACGCCGCCACCCTTGCCGCGACCGCCCGCATGAATCTGAGCCTTGACGACCCAGACCGGACCACCGAGTGTCTCGGCTGCCTTGACGGCGTCCTCGACGGAATTGCACGGAATGCCGCGCGGGGTGGTGACGCCGTATTTGCGGAGGATTTCCTTACCCTGATACTCATGAATTTTCATGCGAGCTTCCCTTCAGACGCTGATCGTAAAAATGCTGGTTGACTAACTGGATTGAAACGGTTCCGCGACCTTGATGGCCCATCGCGGATAGTAGAGCGCGACCGCTGCGCCATCCGTGCGCAAGGCATGACAGCGGTCGAGTTGAAATGGTTTTTGTTGCTGATCGCCAGCGGCACTGCTGCCGTCGCGCGTGTCGATGACATCGCCGGCAAAGGCCTGGATCGTGGCGGTCGGCAGGATCTGCGCGAGCTCGGTCAGATGCGTGCAGCCACCGGTGCCGCCGATGCGGGCTGTCAGTTGCTGGCGAAAACTGCGCATCAGGTTCAAGCCGACCATAGCCTGATAGGCCGGGCTGATGGTGTCGCAATAGCCGGGGTACGGCACCGCATCCGAGACCGCTTCGACGGCCAGGATGTCGAGATCCCGGTTGATGGACAGGCGCAGCTTGAGGTCGTGGATGGGCGCGCCGGCCGGGCGTTCACCGGAGGCTAGTTTGACGATGCGGGTTTTGGTGTCGGTGATGCGGGCTTCGATATCCCACAGGCCGTCGTCACGCGCATACGCCTCGACCGTGAGGGTACGGGTATGTTTGAGTGCGCGACGGGAAACGGGTGGAGATAGGGGCATGCGGACCACTGCCATAAAAGAGCGACAACGAAGATAACTGCCGCATTTGCGTTCAGTAAAGGCAGATTCTGCGTTCACAACCGCTCATGCGGCACTGCAAAAACCGAGAAAGTGTAGCACAGCTCGATTTGCCGTTACCACCCGGTAGACCGGCAGCGACGATATTTCGCTTCGCTTACGGCCGCTTGTCCATGGCCTATTGCCTAAAGCCTGCGCAACTCATCTGATGCCGGCCCCAATCAGTCGTCATCGCCTGGCAACCACTCGTCGTCACCGCGCAGGCGCATCGCCGCCTGAATCGCCTTGTGCGAGAACCCGCGTTGCTGCATGAAGCGCATTTGCTTGCCGCGCGCGGCGGCGTCGGCGGGTGGCGCGCCGAATTTGCGCAGCCAGACTTCGCGGGCACGCGCCAGCTCGTCGACTTGCAGGCGTCCTTTCAGATCGCTCAAGGCTTCGCCCTGGATGCCATGGCTTTGCAGTTCGGAGACGATGCGGTTGTTGCCGAACCGGGCGGCACGACGATGGATCAGGGATTCGGAGAAGCGGGCTTGCGAGAGAAATTTGGCGTTTTCCAGCCAGTCGAGCAAGGCGTCGACATCGTCGCCCTCTTGCGCATGGCGCTGCAACTTGCGCGCCAGTTCAAGACGGCTGTGTTCACGCATCGACAGAAAGCGCAAGGCCCGCGCCTTCAGACTGACTTTAACGCTGCCACCCGGCCTTGCCATCAGGCCGGTAAGACGGTTGTCAGTCTGTCAGCGCGGGTGACATCGCTCATTCGGCGACGACATCCTTGCCTTCGATCGCGGCTTTGTCGGCGGCTTTGTCAGCCGCTTTTTTCTTGGCCGGCTCGGTACCTTTGAGGGCGCCCAGTTCAGGCACGCCCAGCGAGACACGCACCTTGTTTTCGATTTCGCGGGCCAGCTCGGGACGCTCTTTCAGGAAGGTCCGTGCATTGTCCTTGCCCTGGCCGATCCGTTCGCCGTTGTAGCTGTACCAGGCTCCGGCTTTTTCAACGATCTTGGCATCGGCACCGAGGTCGAGGATTTCACCTTCACGGGATACGCCTTCGCCATACAGGATGTCGAAATGCGCTTCTCGAAATGGCGGCGCGATCTTGTTCTTGACGACCTTGACTTTGGTTTCGTTGCCGATGACTTCGTCGCCGGACTTGATCGAACCGGTACGACGGATGTCGAGCCGCACCGACGCATAGAACTTCAGGGCATTGCCGCCGGTGGTGGTTTCGGGATTGCCGAACATGACGCCGATTTTCATGCGGATCTGGTTGATGAAGATGACCAGCGTGTTGGTGCGGTTGATCGAACCGGTCAGCTTGCGCAGTGCTTGCGACATCAGTCGTGCCTGCAGGCCCGGCAGCGAGTCACCCATGTCGCCTTCGATTTCGGCACGTGGCGTCAAGGCCGCGACCGAGTCGATGACGATCAGGTCGACGCCGCCCGAGCGCACCAGCGCATCGGTAATTTCAAGGGCCTGTTCGCCGGTATCGGGCTGCGAGATCAGCAGTTCGGACAGGTTGATACCCAGCTTCTGGGCGTAGCCGACATCGAGCGCGTGTTCGGCATCGATGAAGGCACAGGTGCCGCCCAGCTTTTGCATTTCGGCGATGGTTTGCAGCGTCAGCGTGGTTTTGCCGGAGGATTCTGGACCGTAGATTTCGACGACACGGCCGCGTGGCAAGCCACCGACGCCGAGCGCGATATCGAGGCCGAGCGAGCCGGTCGAGACGACCTGGACTTCTTCGACCACTGCACCGTCAGCCATGCGCATGACCGAACCTTTGCCGAACTGTTTTTCAATCTGGGCCAGCGCTGCGGCCAGCGCCTTGCTTTTATCTGAACCGGATACGGCTTTTTTGTCGTCCATGAATGTACTTTCAGCGGTAGGTAGCTAACGAGATGGCGTCAGCAAAGTGAATCACAACCCGAACTGTATAAAAAAACAGTGGTTTATGCAAGCAGGGGTTTTTGCGGGAGATCAACGATGATTGACGGCGTCGCTCCGGCGACGGCGCGCAGACCGGGATCATCATGCTCCACGGGGCTAGAAGATACATGACGAAATAATAGTCTGTGCGTCCAATGGTAATCTTCGACCTCACTACCCTGATCGCTACCCTGTACCGGCCTGTGCCGTGGCCATTTATTCCACCGGATTCGCACCGCCCCTTGCCCTACGACACCACTCCTGCTATCCATTCACCGCGCCGGCGTGCCAGCGACCGCATCGTGCCCGTCGAGCCGCCGCGCTCCAGGCCGGTGACGACGACGGTCGCGGCCATCCTCATGCTGCTGTTGCATGGACTGGTGCTATGGCTGATCCTCTACCATCAAAACAATCTGCCATTGCCTGTGCAGGGCAAGCGCGATGTCGAGACCACGCTGATGATGATCCCGAATACGCCGGACCGGTCCGCCCAACCGAAGCGGGCGCGTGGCGCCGATGTGCCTGCCAAGCCCGTGGTCAAGCCGGTCGCCAGGCCGCGACCGCCGCCGCAGCGGCAAGCCGCAGCACGTCCGAGCAAGCCACGTGCGGCACCCGAACCCGCCATCACGCAACAGCCACTGAAACGCGCCGTACCGCCGCCGGAGCCCGATCCCGCAGATGATTTTTCAAGCCGGCTGGCAGCGCGCCAGCAACAACGTGCCGAGGCCGAATCGCAGGAGCGTCAGACCCAGGCCGCGCGCGGTACCCCCGAGCAGCAGGATAACGAACGCGGCCGTCAGGCCGCACTGGCCAATATTGCGACCAGCATGAAGGCGGCCGGCATTGAAAAGGAAAGTGGCGGCGGCCTGTTCCAGTTGCGCAGTGTCGGCGCGCACAATGCGGAGTTCCTGTTCCGCGGCTGGAAAAAAGAAGCCAGCCGTAACTGGAGCCAGATTCTCAATGTCGAACAGGGCAGCGAAGAAGACGTGCGCATCGCCGTGGTCAAGAAGATGATCGAGATCATCCGCGAGCACACACAGGAAGATTTCACGTGGGATTCACGCCGCTTGGGCAAGACCATCACGCTCAGCGCCAAACCGGCAGATCAGGCCGGACTGCAGCAATTTCTGCTGCGCGAGTTTTTTCCGGATTACAGTCCGACGCGGCGCTAGCGCTGTCTTGTCTGAACCCACCGAACGCAGATCGTAGGGTGCAACAACCGCAGGGCATTGCACCGAATGGATCACTTGCGGTTGATGAGACTGTAAGCACTCCGTCATGACCAAGCCGGGGGCGGCCCGCATAAACGCTAACATCCCTAGACAGCACGCGTCGTAAGTTGGGTTGGGTTGGGTTGGGAAGCCCAGCATTCATGCGGGTTACGGTCGTCGGTAGCTTGGCTTGTCTGTGCTCCGCCACGACCTAGCCGGGGGCGGCCCGGCAGCCGGACCGGCATGCGGTCCCTTCTTTTTGCTTCGCCAAAAAGAGAGTAACCAAGAAAAAGGCGACCGCGAGACTGCTGCCCTTCGGGTTCCCAAAAGCCGGAGCCAGTCAGGGGGAAGGCCGCAAACTCGCTACGCTCAGACAGTGCGGCCTTCTGATCCCCTGCCTGACTCCGGCTTTTGGCAGCTATCTCAATGCGGAACAGGTCAACGGCCACTTCAACGGCAACGGCAACGGCAACGGCAACGGCAACGGCAACGGCAACGGCAACGGCAACGGCAACGGCAACGGCAACGGCAACGGCAACGGCAACGGCAACGGCAACCCCGTGTCGTTGCCGTTGAAGTTGAAGTTGTTTTTGAAGTTGCTTTGGAAGTTGCGGTTGCTTTTGACGTGGTTGTTGACCTTGACCTGCTCCGCATTGAGGCAGCTGCCAAAAACGGTAGTCAGGCAAGGGATAAGAGGGCCGCACTGTTTGAGGTGAAGCAGGGGTTTCGGATCGCATGCGATCCGCCTGCGTAACGGGATTCGCTTGCAAGCGAATCTGCGCCCTGCAAGGGCAGCGAGTTTGCGGCACTCCCCTTGCCTGACTACCGTTTTTGGGAACCCGCAGGGCAGCCGCATCGCGGTCGCCTTTTTCTTGGTTACTTACTTTTTGGCGAAGCAAAAAGAAGTGACCGGCTGCCGGGCCGCTCCCGGCTTGGTCGTGGCGAAGCACATAAAAACCAAGCTACCGGCGACCGTAACCCGCATGAATGCTGAGCTTCGCAACCCAACCCAACTTGCGAAGCGTGCTGTCCAGGAACGCTAGCGCCTATGCGGGCCGCTCCCGGCTTGGTAGTGGCGAAGCACAAACAAACCAAGCTACCGACGACCGCAACCCACATGAATCCCGGGCTTCGCAACCCACCGATGAACCGTGCAAATGAGGAAAGTTAGCGCTTATGGGTTGTCATCCTGCCTTGCCCGAACCCGCCGAACACAATAGACTCTGCGCATTCCAACCCGGGCCAATAACGATGCGTATCCTGCTTGCCGAAGACGACAGTGTGCTGGCCGATGGCTTGACGCGTTCGCTGCGCCAGTCCGGGTATGCGACCGATTGCGTGCATAACGGGGTCGAAGCCGATCTGGCCCTGTCGACCCAGGATTTCGATTTACTGATCCTCGACCTCGGCCTGCCGCGCATGTCAGGGCTGGAAGTGCTGCGCAAGCTGCGCGCCCGCAACTCCCATTTGCCCGTACTGATCCTGACCGCCGCCGATTCGATAGAGCAGCGCGTCAAGGGTCTCGATCTGGGTGCCGACGACTACATGGCCAAGCCGTTTGCACTGTCCGAACTCGAAGCCCGGGTGCGCGCCCTGACCCGCCGTGGCGTCGGCGGCGGACCGACCGTAGTGCGGCACGGCCCGCTGTCGTATGACCAGGTTGGCCGTATTGCCTACCTGAACGAGCAGATGCTGGACTTGTCGGCACGCGAACTGGGTCTGCTGGAAGTGCTGCTGCAACGCACCGGCCGGCTGGTCTCGAAAGAGCAGCTGGTTGACCACTTGTGCGAATGGGGCGAAGAAGTCAGCAACAACGCCATCGAAGTCTATGTCCACCGGCTGCGCAAGAAGATCGAGTTCGGCGGCGTGCGCATCGCCACCGTGCGCGGCCTCGGGTATTGCCTCGAAAAATACATCGACGCTCCGGCAGCGACCTGACGTGCCAACGCGGGACACTTCTGATCCGGCGCTTCACGCCGGCATCGATGGCACCGACGAGCCCATCCGGCGCTCGCTGTTCGGCGAAATCCTCGACTGGATGCTGGTGCCGTTATTGCTGCTGTGGCCGATGAGCATCGCCATCACCTATCTGGTGGCAAAGTCAATTGCCAACCAGCCGTTCGACCGCGCTCTCGATGACAGCGTGACCGTGCTGTCGCAGCAGGTGCGCGAAGTCGATAGCAAAGTGGTCGCCCTGTTGCCGGGTGCCGCACGCGACATCCTGCGTGCCGACGAGATCGATACCGTGTACTACCAGGTGCGCGACGTCGATGGCGACTATGTCGATGGCGACCACGACATGTCGGTGCCGGCCGACGAAGAAAACGCGCCGACCGGCACGGTCCAGTTTCGCGATGACCGCATCCACGGTACCGACGTACGCATCGCCTATGTGCAGGTCGACCTGCGCCCTTCCCGGCTCATGCGCGAACAAGCCAGCGATACCATCAGCGAACCGCGCATGGCGCTGGTGCAGGTCGGCGAAACCCTCGACAAGCGGGCCAGACTGGCCAACGACATCATCAAGGGCGTGATCCTGCCGCAGTTCATCATCCTGCCGGTGGCGCTGGCGCTGGTCTGGTTTGCGCTGGCCCGCGGGCTGGCGCCGCTGGCCGAACTGCAGCAACGTATCCGGGCGCGCCGTCCGGATGATCTCAGTCCGATCGATTCGGGCCAGGTGCCGGAAGAGATCTCGCCGCTGGTGCGCTCGCTCAATGACATGCTCGAACGGCTGTCGCAGACCATCGACTTACAAAAACGCTTCATTGCCGATGCCGCTCACCAGATGAAGACACCGCTGGCCGGCATGCGCATGCAATCCGAGCTGGCGTTGCGCCAGACCTCGCAGGATGAAATCCATCGCTCGCTCGAGCAGCTCTCGAAAAGCTCCGAGGCTGCAACGCGTCTGATCAACCAGCTGCTATCGCTGGCGCATGCCGAAAACCGCTCCGTGCGGGCGCGCGCTTTCGAGCCGATCGAACTGTGCGAACTGGCCCGCACTGTCGTGCAGGACTGGGTGCCGGCCGCCCTCGCGCGGCAGATCGATATCGGCTTCGAGCAACCCGGACATCCGGTCATGACGGTTGGTAATGCGATGCTATTGCGCGAATTGCTGAGCAACCTGATCGACAACGCACTGCGCTATACGCCGTCGCTCGGCAGCGTGACCATCCGCGTGCGCATCGACGAAGGTCGCCAGCAGGCGATGCTGGAAATCGAAGATACCGGACCCGGCATCGCCGCCGCCGAGCGCAGCCATATCTTCGAGCGCTTTTACCGCATCCTCGGCAGCAATGTCGAAGGCAGCGGCCTGGGCCTGGCGATCGTGCGCGAGATCGCGTTGCAGCACGATGCCGAGATCGATGTCTTCAGCAACCCGCACAGCCATGACCCCAAAATTCCGGGCAGTCTGTTCCGCGTTGCGCTGCCGATGGTACAGCCGCTGTCGTTCATCGAGGACATCGGCTGATGCGCGAATTCCTGCCGGGCGCGCCACTCGACGCCGCTGCCCACTGGCGCCTGACCCGGCGTTTGACGCTGCAATTGCTGGCTGGCTGGCTGGTCATGACGGTCGGTATCATCTGGTTTGCACGCGAACTCGATGCGCTGGTCGTCTTCGGCTGGCCGCTGTCGTTTTACCTGGCCGCGCAAGGGGCGACGCTGGTCTATGTCGCCATGATTGGCTGTTATGCGTGGCGCATGCGCACGCTGGATCGCCGTTACGTACCGGAGCCTGCCCATGACGACTAGGTCATTTTCCAGCCGCCTGAAAATTTACTACGGCTGGTTCACGGCCTGCTTCGTGCTGTTTCTGCTGGCACTGGCCATTCTTGAAAAGGAAGGCATGCCGCGCATCTGGATCGGCTACCTGTTCCTGTTCGCCACTATCGTCATGTATGCCGGCATCGGCGTCATCAGCCGCACCGCCGATGTGTCCGAATATTACGTCGCAGGGCGACGCGTGCCGGCCATCTTCAATGGCATGGCGACCGCCGCCGACTGGATGTCGGCAGCGAGTTTTCTGAGTCTGGCCGGCGGCCTGTATTTGCAGGGCTTCGATGGCCTGGCCTACGTGATGGGCTGGACCGGCGGCTTCGTGCTGGTGGCCTTGCTGGTGGCACCGTTCCTGCGCAAGTTCGGCCAGTACACGGTGCCCGATTATCTGGCCGCCCGGTACGGCGGGCGCTACGGCAATGACATGGTGCGCACGCTGGCCGTGTTCGCTACCGTGATCGTATCGTTTACGTACGTGGTGGCGCAGATCTACGGTGTCGGGCTGATCACGTCACGTTTTACCGGCGTCGATTTTTCGGTCGGTATATTTTTGGGACTGGCCAGTATCCTGGTCTGCTCCTTCCTCGGCGGCATGCGCGCAGTGACCTGGACCCAGGTGGCGCAGTACCTGATCATGCTCATCGCCTACATGATTCCGGTGGTCTGGATGTCGGTCAAGCACACCAGCGTGCCGGTGCCGCAGGTGGCGTACGGCACCGCGCTATCGGCGCTGGGCGAGCGCGAAAAAGTGCTCAATGCCGACCCCAAAGAGCAGCAAGTGCGCGACGTATTCCGGCAGCGCGCCGCCGAGCTCGACTTGCGCCTGCGCGAGTTGCCGGCGGCCTGGTCCAACGGCCTGTTCGATGCCCAGCGCCGGGTCGAACAGCTCAAGCGCGACAACGCCACACTGATCGATATCAAGAGCGCCAGCCGGGCCCTGGCCGCTTATCCGAAGGATGCCAACGAAGCGCGCCAGGTCTGGACCGAGTCGCGCAACAATTATCTGGCACGCGCCGCGCCCATCCTGCCGCATGCCACGCCCTTCCCGGGCACCGACGCGGCGACCTCGGACAGCAAGCGGAATAATTTTCTGGCGCTGGTGCTGTGTCTGATGATGGGCACGGCCGCGCTGCCGCATGTGCTGGTGCGCTACTACACGACGCCGTCGGTGCACCAGGCCCGCAAGTCGGTGTTCTGGACGCTGTTCTTCATCATGCTGCTGTACATCACGATTCCGGCGCTGGCGGTGCTGGTCAAGCTCGACATCTACAGCACGCTGGTCGGTTCCGAGTTCTCGCACCTGCCGGGCTGGGTCTCGTACTGGGCCAACCTCGACAAGCTCCATCCGCTGGTGAGCATCGTCGACATCAACCATGACGGCATCGTGCAACTGGCCGAGATCGTCCTCGATGGCGATATCGTCGTGCTGGCCACGCCGGAAATCGCCGGCCTGCCCTATGTGGTATCGGGTCTGATCGCCGCCGGCGGACTGGCAGCGGCACTATCGACCGCTGATGGCTTGCTGCTGACGATTTCGAGCGCGCTGTCGCACGATGTCTATTACCGGAAAATCGATCCGACTGCCTCTACCCAGAAGCGCGTGACGATCTCCAAGCTGTTGTTGCTGGTGGTGGCGCTGGTGGCGGCTTACGTCGCTTCGCTCAAGCCGGGCAATATCCTGTCGATGGTTGGCGCGGCATTTTCGCTGGCGGCATCGATGCTGTTTCCGGCGCTCGCGCTGGGCATGTTCTGGAAACGGGCGAACCAGCCCGGCGCGGTTGCCGGCATGCTGGTCGGGCTGATCGTCTGCGTGGTCTACATGCTGCGCACCTATCCGGCACTGGGCGGCTCGATTGCGGGGCAGTGGTTCCAGATTGCACCAATATCGGCCGGCATCTTCGGCGTACCGGCCGGCTTCCTCGCGTTGATTGTCGTCAGTTTGCTGACGCCAGCACCAGACCAGCACACCCTGGCACTGATCGATCGCTTGCGAAGACCGCAATAGCGTCCCGGGTCACATAGGCCGGCAGATCGTCATATCGGCTGGCACATTTCTTGATACCCTGTCATCAGGCCCGCTGCCCGCAATGCGTCGCAGCGTCATCAGAAAAACTGCAATGGGACACAGCATGGCGAATTTTTTCGATGAGATGTACTCCAGTGGCACCACCGGCGTACGAGAGCACTATCACGAGTTTCAGGCCTGGCTGACCGAACAGCCCGCCACGATCATCGCCCGCAAGCAAGCCGAAGCCGACCTGATCTTCCGCCGCGTCGGCATTACCTTCGCCGTCTATGGCGACGATGCCGACAACGATGCCGGCACCGAACGGCTGATTCCATTCGATATCATTCCGCGCATCATCACCGCGGCCGAATGGGCCCAGCTGGAAACCGGGCTGGTACAGCGCGTGAAAGCGCTCAACATGTTCCTGCACGATATTTATCACGACCAGAACATCATCAAGGCCGGCGTGATCCCGGCCGAACAGATCTACAAGAACGCCCAGTACCGTCCCGAGATGCAGAACGTCTCGGTAGTCAACGACATCTACGCCCATATCGCCGGCGTTGACATCGTGCGTGCCGGTGCCGGCGAATTCTATGTCCTCGAAGACAACCTGCGGGTGCCGTCCGGCGTGTCGTACATGCTGGAAAACCGCAAGATGATGATGCGGCTGTTCCCCGAGCTGTTCGCGCGCCACCAGATCGCGCCGGTCGCGCACTATCCCGACATGTTGCTTGATAACCTGCGCTCGGTAGCACCGGTGGGCGTGATCGATCCGACTGTCGTCGTGATGTCGCCGGGAATGTACAACTCGGCCTATTTCGAGCACGCGTTCCTGGCCCAGCAAATGGGCGTCGAACTGGTCGAAGGCAAGGACATGTTCGTCGACAACAACCTGGTCTTCATGCGCACCACGCGCGGACCGCAACGGGTCGACGTGATCTATCGCCGCCTCGATGACGACTTCCTTGATCCAAAAGCTTTCCGGCCCGACTCGGCGCTGGGCGTGCCGGGCTTGCTGGAAGCGTATCGCGAAGGTGGCGTCACGCTGGCCAATGCGATCGGCACCGGTGTCGCCGACGACAAGTCGATCTATCCGTTCGTGCCGGACATGGTGCGTTTTTATCTGAGCGAAGAACCTATCCTCAACAACGTACCGACCTTCCAGTGCCGCAAAAAAGAAGATCTGGCCTACACGCTGGCCCATCTGCCGGAGCTGGTCGTCAAGGAAGTCCACGGTGCCGGCGGTTACGGCATGCTGGTCGGTCCGGCCGCCTCGCAAGCCGAGATCGAGGACTTCCGTGCCCGCCTGATTGCCAAGCCCGAAGGCTACATTGCGCAGCCCACGCTGGCGCTGTCGGCCTGCCCGACCTATGTCAAGGCCGGCATTGCCCCGCGCCACATCGACCTGCGCCCGTTCGTCCTGTCCGGAAAAACCATTTCGATGGTACCCGGCGGGCTCACGCGCGTGGCCCTCAAAGATGGCTCCCTGGTGGTCAATTCCTCCCAGGGCGGCGGCACCAAAGACACCTGGATCCTGGAGAAATGACATGCTGAGCCGCACCGCTGACCACTTGTTCTGGATGGCCCGTTACACCGAACGCGCCGAAAATACCGCGCGCATGCTCGACGTCAATACCGAAACCGGCCTGCTGCCGCAATCGAAAGATGCCGCCATGCGCGGCTGGCGTGCACTGCTCGAGATCTCCGAACTACAAACTTTGTTCGACCGCAAATACGCAAAAGTGACGCCGAAGGACGTACTCGATTTCATGGTCAAAGACATGAGCAATCCGTCCTCGATCGCGTCCTGCCTGAAGCAGGCGCGCGAAAACGCCCGTGCCGTGCGCGGCACGCTGACCACCGAAGTCTGGGAAACCCACAATGCCACCTGGCTGGAATTACAGGGCAAGCTGCGCGATGGCGAGCTCGAAGACGATCCGATCAAGCTCTTCGAATGGGTCAAATACCGCTCACACCTGTCGCGTGGCGTCACTATCGGCACCACGCTCAAGGACGAGGCGTTCTATTTCATCCGCATCGGCACCTTCCTGGAACGGGCCGACAACACCGCCCGCATCCTCGATGTGAAATTCCACGGCACCGGCCCGAACCAGACCACAGTCCACGACCAGCAGATCGATTTCTACTACTGGGCCGCGCTGCTGCGGTCGGTCTCGGCATTCGAGATCTACCGCAAGGTCTACCGGGACGTTATCACCCCGGCCCGCGTGGCCGAGCTGCTGATCCTGCGCGAAAACATGCCGCGCTCGCTGCTGGCCTGCATGACTGAACTGGTCAGCAACCTGCAATACGTCGGGACCGATGCCTCGCGTGAGACCGAACGGCTGGCCGGCATGCTCAAGGCCGAATTGCAATATGGCCAGATCGCCGACATCCAAGCCGCCGGTCTGGATAATTACCTGACCGAATTTCTCGAACGCATCGGTGACCTCGGTGCACGGGTCAGCCGTGACTTCCTGGTGCCGCTGGCAGCCTGATGAATCGGGATGCCCTGCGCAGACAGCACCGGACATCCTGATTAATTTTAATTTCCAAAAAGAAAATACCCGCCAGAGTCTGTAAAATCGTTTACTCGATTTATTACCGGTATGCACCATGACTTATTGCGTTGCCATGCGTCTCGACGCAGGTCTGGTTTTTCTCTCTGATTCCCGTACCAATGCCGGCGTCGACCATGTCGGCACCTTCCGCAAGATGAGCGTGTTCGAGATTCCCGGCGACCGGATGATGGTCATGCTCACCGCAGGTAATCTGGCCATCTCGCAATCGGTACGACAACTGCTGACCGACCACAAGAACAAGGCCGGCCGCACGCTCTGGACCGCGACCTCGATGTATGAAGCGGCCCAGATCCTCGGCGACGCGATCCGTACCGTACATGACCGCGACTCGCAGGCACTCGACAAATTCGGCATCTCGTTCAATGCCAGCATGATCTTCGGCGGCCAGATCAAGGGTGAACGCTGCCGGCTGTTCCAGATTTACAGCGCCGGCAATTTTATCGAATCGCTTGATGACAGTGTCTACCTGCAGATCGGCGAAGCAAAATACGGCAAGCCGATCATCGACCGCGTGGTCAGCCTCGATACCTCGCTCGATGAAGCGGCCAAGTGCGCGCTGATCTCGATGGATTCCACGCTGCGCTCGAACATCTCGGTCGGCCTGCCGCTCGACCTGCTGGTCTACGAAGCCGATCGGCTAGCCGTCACCCGTTTCGTCACTATCGATGAAAAAAATCAATACTTCCGCATGATCCGCGACAGCTGGGGCCAGCAGCTCAAGCGCGTCTTTGACGGCATCGACAACCCGGTCTGGGATGCCGCGCCCGAGGTCATCGGCAACGTACTGAGCAACACCGACATGCGCGGCAAACCGGTGCGGGTGCCGGCACCGTCCGAACTGTCGGTCACGGTTGCGCCAGTGGCGTTGCAAGTGCTGGCGCAGGACGCGGTAGGCGGGGTGCAGCAGTAGCTGCAAAGAACGGGGCGGGTGTGCGCAGGGCTTTGAATGGTAGAAAAAGTTTTGCTACCGAAAGGCGTACTATCTCTCCCCACGATATCGTCACGAGGCACCGCATGAAAGGCATTGTTTTTAATCTGCTCGAGGAAGCTGTCAGCAAGGAGTTCGGCGAAGCAACCTGGGACAAGCTGCTCGATGAAGCGAATTTGTCCGGCGCCTACACTTCCCTCGGCAACTATGCCGACGGTGAAATCGTCGCCCTGGTCGGCGCGGCATCGGAGGCGCTGAACTTGCCGCCTCAGGATATTCTGCGCTGGTTCGGCCAGCGCGCCATGCCCATGCTGGCTATCCGCTATCCCGATTTTTTCATCGGCCATGAGGGAACGCGCAGTTTTTTGCTCACCCTCAACAACATCATTCATCCCGAGGTGCATAAGCTGTATCCGGGGTCGATGACACCGGTGTTCGATTTCGGGGCAAGCGACGATGGCAGCCTGCTCATCGGCTACAGCTCAGCGCGCAAGATGTGCACATTGGCGGAAGGTTTCGTGATGGGCGCCGCAGAACATTTCCATGAGCGGGCCGAAATTACGCAACCACAGTGCATGCACGACGGCGCTTCCAGGTGCGTGCTCCATGTCCGATTCCACTAACAACGCTCTGGCGACACCTGCCGACGCCGAAATTACACGCCTGAACCGGCGTTTGCGCCGCGAAACCTCGGCGCGCCAGGAAGCAGAACTGATTGCCGAACGCGGCCTGCGCGACCTGTTCCAGCGCCAACAGGAAATCGTCTTGCTCGAAACGATAGCCGCGTCAGCGAACGCCGCTGCCAGCGTCGAAGAAGCGATGCGCCATGCCCTCGCCGCCATATGCAAGTTCGCCTACTGGCCGCTGGGCCATTTGCTGCTGGTCGACGACGACGCCAGCCGCCCCCTCAATTCCACCCCCATCTGGCATGACGAGAGCAACGGTCGCTACGACACGCTGCGCACGCTGACCGAATCGATCGCTTTCGGACGGTGCATCGGGCTTCCGGGCAAGGTATGTGAAGGCAGCGCACCGGCCTGGATCAACGCCGGCAGTCCCGATGCAGGTGCCTATCCGCGCCTGCCGGAAGCGCAGCGCGCAGGCCTGTGCTCCTTGTTTGCGTTCCCGGTCATGATCGACACCGAAGTGGTGGCGGTGCTCGAATTTTTCAGCATGGCCTACCAGACTCCCGATGAGGCGCTATTACGCCTGATGGCGCAGATCGGCATCCAGCTCGGGCGCGTGGTCGAGCGCGAGCGCACCAGAGAAAAGCTGATGCATGACGCGCTGCACGATCCGCTGACCCGTTTGGGCAACCGCAAGCTGTTCCTCGACCGTTTGCAGCAGGCCCAGTTGCGCGCCCGGCGCATGCCCGGCTACCAGTTCTGCGTGCTATTTCTCGACCTGGACCGCTTCAAAGGTATCAACGATGGGCTGGGTCATCAGGCCGGTGACCAGCTGATCATCGCCACAGCCAACCGCCTGAGCGCCTCGCTGCGCCAGACGGACCTGGTCTCGCGCGGTGCCGGCGACCAGAGCGGCAGCAGCAGCGGCAGCGGCGATATCCTGGCGCGTATGGGCGGCGACGAATTCACCATCCTGCTCGACAATATCAACAGTGCGCAGGTTCCTGTGCGCGTGGCCGAAAGACTGATGAGCGCCATGGCCGACGCCTTCGTGCTTGACGGGCAGCAGGTCATCGTCACGGCCAGCATCGGCATCGCACTCAACAAGAACGGCTACGACGACGTGCAAGACATGCTGCGCGACGCCGATATCGCCATGTACCATGCCAAGCAGCAGGGCCGGGCGCGCTGGGTCATGTTCGACAGCGCGATGCAGGAAAAGGCCTTGCGCCGCCTGCAGCTGGAATCGGAACTGCGCCTGGCGCAGGAGCGAGGCCAATTGTGGCTGGCCTACCAGCCGGTTGTCACCCCGCGCGACGGCGTGATCCGCGGGTTCGAGGCACTGCTGCGCTGGGAACATCCGGTGTACGGCGCTGCCGGCCCGGCCGAATTTATCCCGGTGGCCGAAGAGATCGGCCTGATCAGCGCGATGGGTGGCTGGATCCTCGGTCAGGCCTGCCGCCAGTTACGCCTCTGGCAGGACGAGAGTGGACAGCCAATGACCATGAGTGTGAATCTGTCGGCGATACAACTGTCCGGCAATGGCCTGGTCGCACTGGTCGCACAGACCCTGAAAGAGACCGGCATCCTCGCCGGCACCCTGACACTGGAACTGACCGAAAGCATGGTGATGGCAGACCCTGAGCACGCGCTGGACATTTTCCGGCAGCTCAAGGAGTTGAACGTCAAGCTGTCGCTTGATGATTTCGGCACCGGCTATTCGTCGCTCAGTCAATTGCGACGCCTGCCGATCCATACCTTGAAAATCGACCGGTCCTTCGTCAGCCAGATGGATCGCCACGACGACAAACGCCAGATCGTCGAAGTGATCGTGATGCTGGCCAACACCCTGGGCCTGGACGTGGTCGCCGAAGGCGCCGAAACGGCCGCCGAGGTCGACCTGCTGCAGGCGATGGGCGTCGATTTCGTGCAGGGCTACCACTTCTTCAAGCCTATGCCAGCCGATGCAGCCGGTGCGGCCTGGCGCGAACAACAACCATCTGTGCAGCACACATGACTCCCTCCTGATTTCCAGCGCAACCACCGGGCTGCATTGAACTTGACAGGCATAACCGTATCTGCGATCCGGCGGTGTCAGCGGCCATTCGTCGCTGAGCGATTCGCCATCGCCACGACTTCCTGCATGGTCCGGGCCGAGGCTTCCAGTGCATTCACGCCTCCATCAGCGTGCGTGCAAAAGCGATCAGCGACTGGTCGCTGCCGGCCGGACCGATCACTGAAAAACCGAACGGCGCACCATCGATGGTCATCAGCGGCAGCGATATCTGCGGCATTCCGGACAAGCCCGACAGGCACAGCATGCGGATGGCCTGGTTGCGATAATTTTCAAGCGCGGTTTCGGAGTCCGTCAGCAGCGGCGCGATGTCGGGCATGCTTGGCAGGACCATGACCTTGTCGTTGCCGAGCAGCGCCGCAAAGTGGGCTGCGAAGGTGGTGCGGATGGCCGAGTATTCCCGCATCTGTGCGGCGGTGACGGTACTCGACCAGCGGAAACGATCGGCCACGCCGGGGCCGAGTTGCAAGCAGTATTGTTCGATGCACGCGCCATGCTGCTGCCAGGCCTGATAACCCTGGATATGCCGGAACGCCCAGTACAGCGCATCGAACGATGGTGCCGCCGCGGTGACTTCGTGCAGCGTACCGAGGACCGGCGACAAGCGCCCCAACGCATCGGCAAAAACTTGCTGCACGCGCGGTGAGAGCAAGTCGAGCACGTCGACGGCCAGCAGCACTTGCGGTGCGGCGGGCAAGGCACAGGTATCAACGCCGAGCAGCACGTCGCCGACCCGCGCGAAGGTGGCGATGTCGCGCGTGAACCAGCCGCAGGTATCGAAGTCCGGTGCGAGGTCCATCGCCCCTTGCAGGCTCACGCGGGCATGGGTCGGACGCAAGCCGACCAGGCCGCAATGGCTGGCCGGAGCCCGTACCGAGCCGCCGGTATCGGTGCCCAGCGCGATATCGGCCAGCCCGTTCGAGACCGCCGAGGCCGAGCCTGAACTGGATCCACCGGGAATACGATCCGGTGCGCCGCCATTGCGCGGCGTGCCGAAATGCGCGTTCTTGCCGTTCATCGAAAACGCCAGTTCGTCGGTGCAGGTCTTGCCGACGAAGCGGGCGCCGGCACCTGCCAGCGCCCGCACTACCGACGCCGATGTGGGCTTGATGCCGGACAGTGCCAGCATGTGCGGATTGCCGCAACCGGTCGGATAACCGGCGACGTCAAAGATATCCTTGACCGCGAACGTCAGGTCCGACAGCGGGCCGGTGCCGGCGGCGACCGGTGCATCGGGATACGGAATGAAGCAATGGGCAGAAGGGGTCATGTCGATTCCTGTTCGGGTAATTCAGGTGCGGGGAGTGCAGGGACTACGGAACGGCCCGGCGAAAATCTCTTGCGAGGATGTACCGTCACGCCGTCGCCGCCGCCGCAAGAATACGTCGCCCGGAAATAATCCGTGTGATGATGCGCAGCGCGGGCCTGATCGCTGTAGAACAGATCCCGGATCCCGCCAATCACGACCAGGTTTTTCGAGAGACCGGTTGCCTACTCCCCCCCGAAAGCGAGCGCCAGCATGGATAGACTAACGACGCTGCTGAATCATTTTTCGCTGCGTGCCGGCGTCTTTTATACCGGCAAGCTGTGCGGCATCCACCACTTTGAGGAAGATGCCATGCACGGGCATATCCATCTGATCAGGCGAGGGCCGGCACAGGTGGTCGGGGTACGCGATGATGTCATCGATATCAGCGAGCCGAGCATCCTTTTCTTGCCGCGCCCGCAACAACATCATCTGGTTGCCGATGACGGTGCCGGGGCCGATGTGGTGTGCAGCACCGTCCTGTTTGGCATTGGCGGGCGCAATCCCGTCACGGACTCGCTGCCGGATGTCGTGCTGGTGACGCTGGCCACACTGCCCGGGGTGGAGGCGCTGTTGGGATTGATGTTTGATGAGGCGTTTTCCGGACAGGCGGGCAGTCAGGCGGCGCTGGACCGCCTGTGCGAAGTGTTGATGATCCGTTTGCTGCGGCACTGTATCGATCAAGGCGTGACACAAGGCGGCACCCTCGCCGGACTGGCTGACAGCCGGCTGGCCAAAGCGCTGATCGACATCCATGCCGATCCCGCCCGCGCATGGCAACTGTCGGACATGGCCGCCGCGGCAGGCATGTCGCGTGCGCGCTTTGCGGTCAAGTTCCGCGCAGTCACCGGCGATACGCCGGCCGACTACCTCGCCACCTGGCGTCTGCTGACGGCGCAGCGTTTGCTCAAACAGGGTCAGCCACTTAAGCAAGTGGCCTGTGATGTCGGGTACGGCAGCGCCAGTGCACTGACCCGGGTGTTCGTGCGCAAGCTGGGTTGCTCGCCGACCGACTGGCTCAATGAACGGAAAACATCGTCCGTCACCGCAACTTGAAACGCAGGGAAAACAGAACGAGACGCTCGGTTCACTGCGCAGGAGACAGCGGCCCTAAAATGAAAGCCTGCCGGACGCAGCCACGTGATGTCACGCTGGCATGCTGTCCCCACCCACTTTCAGGAGCCATATCCATGTCCAAAACTATCATTCACAACATCCCGCCGGTCGATCACGCGCACGCCACCGGTGCCCAAAAAGACGTCCTTGATCTGGCCTTGAAGCAGGTCGGTTTTATTCCCAACATGTACGCCAACATGGCCAACGCACCGGGCCTGCTGGGCACCTATTTGCAGGGCTACGATGTCTTCCGCAAGGAGTCCGGTTTCACGCCCTGCGAGCAGGAAGTCGTGTTTCTCTCCATCAGCCAATTTAATGGCTGCGACTACTGTACGGCAGCCCACAGCATGATTGCCGACAAGATGTCGGGCGTGCCCGCCGACGTACTGCAAGCCATCCGCGCCCGCCAGCCGATTCCTGATGCCAGGCTGGCCGCCCTGTCGGCGATGGCCGTCGAAATGTTTGCCAAGCACGGCCAACCGGAAGCCGCCATCGTCACGGCATTCATGGATGCCGGCTACCAGGAACGCGACCTGCTCTACATCATGCTGGCCGGCTCCGTCAAAGTGCTGAGTAACTACAGCAATCAAGCTTTTGGTACCGAAGTAGACAAACAGTTTGCCGCGTACAAGGTCGACTGATAACTGTCGCTCAAGGCCCTGTTTTTCCGGGCGGGCTGCCGCCGATATCTGCGCCCGCCCGCCGGGAAAGTCAGGCCGTGACGAGGCACCGCATTGCCCGTAATGTTCGGCAAGCATGGTCATGAAAAAGGATGGGATATGGTAAAGGTCAATCGGAACTTACCCTTGTCGCTGTTGTTCTTGCGCCTGGGAGTATTTATTGTGATGTTGATGTGGACGCTCGACAAGTTCGTCAATCCCGGTCACAGCGCGGCAATTCTTGAAAAATTTTACTTTTTGGCGGGTGCCGGCACACAAATTGTCTACGCACTTGGTGCGCTGGAAATGCTGCTCATTCTGGGGTTCGTGCTCGGCTACAAGAAGCAATGGACTTACGGCATCGTGTTATTGCTGCACGCCAGTTCCACCTTGTCTTCCTTTGGCCAATATCTGGATCCATGGAAGCACATGCTGTTCTTCGCCGCGTGGCCGATGCTCGCTGCGTGCGTCTCGCTTTATTTGCTGCGCGATGACGATACCTTGTTCGTAGTCGAAAAGAATCGGCTTGCACGCGTTGATGCCTGAATAAATCGCGGCATGTCATCGCAATGTGCAGCGCTTTTTTGGTTGGGGACGCGGAACCGGACGGCAGGTGCTGCCCCGAAAGTCATCGGCAACGCACTCGCCCTTCCAGTTCCACCGGCTCGGCGGTGCATCCGCGTAGGCACGATACCCCCGTGCCCATTCTACGAAAGTGTTGCCAATGGTGAGGACTGGTGCGCGTACGCCTAACCCTCTACCAGCTCCGCAATCAACCCGACAATCTCCGCCCCGTACGTCTCCAGCTTCTTCTCGCCGACGCCGCTGACACCGCGCAAATCATCGAGCGAGCCCGGTCGCGCCTTGGCGATTTCGCGCATCGTGGCGTCGTGGAAAATCACGTAGGCCGGTACGTTGTGCTTGCGGGCGGTCTCGACGCGCCACCAGCGCAGCTTGTCGAAAATGACCTGATCGAGTCCGGACAGTTCGTTCTCGACATAGCCCTTCGGTGCCTTGCCGGAAGCGGCCCGCTTGGCCTTGACCGGTTTCTGGTATTCGCGCAACTGGACCTGCTCACCGCCGCGCAAAACCGGCCTGGCGGCATCGGTCAGCTTGAGGGCGTTGTACGACTCGTAATCGACAGCAACCAAACCCAGCGCAATCGACTGGCGCAGGATGGCGCGCCACTCGGCTTCGCTGGTGTCCGAGCCGATGCCGAAGACCGACAGCTGGTCATGGCGCCATTGCTTGATCTTGTCGGAATCAATACCGCGCAACACATCGAGCACGTGGCCGGCACCGAAGCGCTGATCCACCCGGTAAATCGCCGACAACAACTTTTGCACCGGCACCGTGGCATTGAACGACACCGGCGGATTGAGGCAGGTATCGCAATTGCCGCAGGGCTGCGAACTCTGGCCGAAATACTCGAGCAAATGGCGACGCCGGCAACCGAGCGTTTCGCACAGACCCAGCATCGCGTCGAGCTTGACACCGAGCACGCGCTTGAAAGTTTCGTCGGCTTCGGATTCATCGATCATGCGGCGCTGCTGCACCACATCCTGCAAACCATAGGCCATCCACGCATTGGCAGGCTGGCCATCCCGGCCGGCACGCCCGGTTTCCTGATAGTAGCCTTCGATACTTTTTGGCAGATCCAGATGGGCGACGAAGCGCACATCGGGTTTGTCGATGCCCATGCCGAAGGCGATTGTGGCGGTCATCACGATGCCTTCTTCGCGCAGGAAACGCGCCTGGTTCCGGCTGCGTTCCTCGAACTTCATACCGGCGTGATACGGCAAGGCGCGGATGCCGCTGGCGTTCAGGAATTCGGCGGTCTCTTCGACTTTCTTGCGCGACAGGCAGTACACGATGCCGGCGTCGCCCGTGTGCTCGGCCTGGATAAAGTCGAGCAACTGCTTGCGGCCGTTGGCTTTCTCGACGATCTGGTAGCGGATGTTGGGACGATCGAACGACGAGATGAACATCCTGGCGGCGTCGAGCTGCAGACGATGGGCGATCTCGGTACGGGTTTGCTGGTCGGCGGTGGCCGTCAGCGCAATGCGCGGCACGTCCGGAAAACGCTCGTGCAGGATAGACAGCTTGATGTATTCGGGACGGAAATCATGGCCCCATTGCGACACGCAATGCGCCTCGTCGATCGCAAATAGCGCGATCTTCGAGGCCGACAGCAGGTCCAGGCAGCGCGGCGTCATCAACCGTTCCGGCGCGACATAAACCAGATCGAGTTCACCGGCACGCACCATGCGTTCGATGCGCGAGGCTTCTTCGTAGGTCTGGGTCGAGTTCAGGAACGCAGCCCGCACGCCGACTTCGGCTAGCGCATCGACCTGGTCCTGCATCAGCGCGATCAGCGGTGAAATCACCACGCCGACGCCGTCGCGCAGCAGCGATGGAATCTGGTAACACAGCGATTTTCCGCCGCCGGTCGGCATCAGCACCAGGGCGTCGCCGCCCTGTGCGATCAGCTCGACAATTTCGGCTTGCTGGCCGCGGAAAGAGGAATAACCGAAGACTGTTTCCAGCAAGTGCAAGGCGCGTTCGGGGGTACTGGTGTCGGTCATTCCGTCTTCAAAAATGTGTTGGTGATGGATCGTAGCGCGGCTCGGTCAGCTCACTTAGTCAGCTCACTTAGTCAGCTCACTTAGTCAGCCCAAACCACCAAACCACTGTAAGCGGTCGCGAGGATGACAAACCCGAACACGATGCGGTACCACGCGAAGATGGTGAAATCGTGCGAGCTGATGTAACGCAGCAACCAGCGCACGCAAAAGAATGCCGACACGAAGGCCGCCAGCGTGCCGATACCGAACAGTGGCAAGTCCTCCATCGACAGCAATTCACGCGCCTTGTACAGCGAGTACACGGTGGCCCCGAGCAGGGTCGGGATCGCCAGGAAAAACGAGAACTCGGTGGCCGCCTTGCGCGATAGACCGAACAGCATGCCGCCGATGATGGTGGCACCCGAGCGGCTGGTGCCGGGAATCAGCGCGAAGGCTTGCGCCAGACCGACCTTGAGCGCGTCGAGCGCCGTCATCTGGTCGACCGAGTCGATCCGTGGCGGCACCGGGCTGAGTTTGTTGCGACGCTCGACCCACAGAATGATCAGGCCACCGGCAATGAAGGCCAGCGCGACCGGCACCGGCGCAAACAGCTTGGCCTTGATGGCGCTGCTGAAAATCAATCCGAGCACGGCGGCCGGGATGAACGCAATCACCAGGTTGATGGCAAATTTCTGTGCGCCGCGATCGCTGAACAGGCCGGTACAGACATGCAACAGACGGGCGCGATATTCCCAGACGATGGCCAGGATGGCACCGGCCTGGATGACGATTTCGAAGGTCTTGACCTTCTCGCCGGTGAAGTCGAGCAGGCTGCCGGCGAGGATCAGATGACCGGTCGACGAGATCGGCAGGAACTCCGTCAAACCTTCGACGATGCCCATGATCAGGGCTTTCAGAGCGAGAACAATATCCATGGGTAGGGGCGTTTGGGAGGAGTGAAAAATCCCGCAGAATCGATGTCCTGCAGGTTGGAGATAGGGTGGCGGGCTTACTTTGCCGGCGCAAAGATTACCACGAGGGCGGTCGGCTGCGTCGTGATACCGGTCGGGACGAAGGCAGTACCGCCATAACGCAGGTCGTCCGCAGCGAAGGTATAGAGCGGCATGTCGCGCAGAATATCTGCCGCCATCGGCCCGGCTGCCCGCGCCACCTGACTGGCCAGGCCCGGATCGATCCCATCGAGCGCGATACGATCGATGCGCGGCTGCACCACCACGACCGCACGCTGCTGTGCATCCAGCTGCAAGCGTCCCGACAGCACGAAATCGCCTTGCCAGACACGCCGCGTGAAGGCCGGCGCGACGCGCGCATCAAGGGTGACGCTGATCCGGTTGTCATCGGCTTGCAGCGCCAGGCGCGGATTGCTCAGGTGGATATCGATCAGATCCATCGGCCGCTGGTTCAGCGGGAAGCGGCGCTCGACCGTCTGTTGCAGACGCGCCAGCGGAATGACCGCCTCGCGCGGACCAGGCAGGCTGACGCAAGCGGACAGACTCTGAAGAACCACCAGCAAGATGGCATAGCGCAAGAGATGGAACGGCACAGGCATCCTTTTTCGATAGAGAACAACAACGACAGCAAGACTTCATGAGCCAGCGCAAATCAGCTGCGATTACCACTCCTATAGTCCTGAGAGTGCGCAGGATTTTGCCACATCGCGTATCCCTGTAAGTCTCTCACCACAGAAAGGACTTCTCATGAAAGCCTATGGCGCTGAATTTTTCGGAACATTCTGGCTGGTACTTGGCGGCTGCGGTAGCGCAGTGCTGGCAGCGGCATTTCCCGGCTTGGACATCGGCCTGCTTGGCGTGTCGCTGGCATTCGGCCTGACGGTACTGACGATGGCATTTGCCATCGGCCACCTGTCGGGCTGCCATCTCAATCCGGCCGTATCGATTGGCTTGTGGGCCGGCGGCCGCTTTCCGGCCGGTCAGGTCGGACCCTACATCATCGCGCAGGTGCTTGGCGCACTGGCCGGTGCCACCGTGCTGTACCTGATCGCCAGCGGCAAGGAGGGCTTCGATGTGGCGGCCGGATTTGCCTCGAATGGCTACGGCGCACAATCGCCGGGCGGCTATTCGCTGCAGGCGGCGGCGCTGTGCGAAGTCGTGATGACGATGATTTTCCTGATGGTGATACTGGGCAGTACCGACCGCCGTGCGCCACCGGGATTCGCGCCGCTGGCCATCGGCCTGTGCCTGACTCTGATACACCTGATCAGCATCCCGGTCACCAATACCTCGGTCAATCCGGCGCGCAGCACCGGTGTCGCGCTATTCGCCGGCGGCCCCTACCTGATGCAGTTATGGCTGTTCTGGATCGCTCCGGTCGTCGGTGCACTGCTCGGCGCGCTGGCTTACCGCGCCCTTGCCGGCACGCCTAGCCCTGCGTCGCAGGCTGGACCAGTATCCATGGCTTGACAATCACGCTCCACAACAAGGGATCGGTCTCGGTCCAGGCAGCGGCCAGTGCGTCGCTGACCTTACTCACCAGGCCATCGCCCATCCAGGCACTGACAGCGGCGGTATCGTCCAGAGAAATGCGGACCGCCACATCGATCAAGTCCAGCGAGGCATCGACGGTCACCATCGCGCCCGACGCAAAATGCGGCAGCAATTCGTGCCACTGCAGGCGGGCGGTCTCGCCATTGAGGCGGGTGTGGATAAGCTGGTAGGCGTCTGTCAGCGTCGCTGGCGGATGATTGGTCGAATTCATGGCGGGTCGGTCTTCCGGATTCAATAGTGCGGTGGCGGCTCGTGGGCCAGGCGGCCTTCGCCGCTGGCATCGCCGGCGTTCTGCAGATGCCGTGCCAGCGCGGCGCATAGCACTTCCAGTTCAGTAATCTGTTTTTGCTGGCGCACCACCACCTCATTGAGGGAATCGACCAGATCTTCCTGGCGCGACAGTTTGATTTCGATATCGATCAGGCGGTCTTCAGTCATCGGGTGCGGTCGTAAAAAACATCTCGGGGGCGGATTGTCGCATGCCCCACCGTCACGCCCCACCATCACACCCCGTCAACGCGACGATGGCCGACCGGCCAGCCTTGACGCTGCGCAACCTCCCCCGTATATTGCAGCAGGCTTACTGACTCGCCAGTAAGTTAAATCCCTCTGTTCACCCCGCTCACCCCGGACCGATGATCCCCTGCCCATTCAAAACCCCGCCCCGCTGGACCCGCCGCAAGGAAGCCCGCCCGCAAGAGCTGCTCGACGCGGCGCTCGCGCTGTTCGTCGAACGCGGTTTTTCGGCGACCCGGCTCGATGACGTCGCGCGCGTCGCCGGCGTCTCCAAAGGCACGCTGTACCTGTATTACGCCAGCAAGGAAGAGCTGTTCAAGGCCGTCGTGCGCGAGAACGTCGTGCCTCTGCTGGGCGAGGCCGAAGCCATGATCCGCGACCATGCCGGCAGCAGCGCCCTGCTGTTACGCCAGATCCTGCTGGGCTGGTGGGAGCGCATCGGCGAAACCCGGCTGTCGGGCATCACCAAGCTGGTCATGGCCGAAGCCCGCAACTTTCCGGAACTGGCCAAGTTCTACAACGAAGAAGTCATCCTGCGCGGTAATGCCATGCTGGCGCAGGTGCTCGAACGCGGCGTCGCCAGCCGTGAATTCCGCCCGCTCGATATCGCACAGGCCACCAGCGTCATCGCCGCACCGATCATGATGATGATGATGTGGAAGCATTCATTTGGCAGTCCCTGCGCATTGCCAACGATCACGCCGCAAGCCTATTTGCATGGCGTCACCGACCTGCTGCTGCAGGGTTTGCTAGCCCACGAAGACAGGCCGCCGGCAGGGGTGATTTGTTAGAATGCTGCACGTTGCCGGCAGCGCCCCCACCGGCCCACCCTTTCACGCACTGAGAACCCCGCCATGAACATCGAACAAGCCCGCTTCAACATGATCGAACAGCAAATTCGCACCTGGGATGTGCTCGACCAGGATGTCCTCGATCTGCTGATGGTGGTCAAGCGCGAATCCTTCGTGCCGGCCGCCTACGCCGCGCTGGCCTTCGTCGATACCGAGATCCCGCTGCCACGCGGCCAATCGATGCTGATGCCGAAATTCGAAGCCCGCATGCTGCAGGAAGCCAGTGTCAAGAAACACGAAAGCGTGCTCGAAATCGGCTCCGGCTCCGGTTACATGGCCGCCCTGCTGGCGCGCTGTGCACGCCACGTCACCAGCATCGAAATCGAAGAAGACCTGCAGGCGCTGGCCGAGGACAACCTGTGCCGCTACGGTATCGACAATGTCGATGTCATCCTCGGCGATGGCGCGCGCGGCTGGACCGATAACGCGCCTTACGACGTCATCGTGATTTCCGGATCGCTGCCGGTCCTGCCACAAGAATTTCTGCCTCAGATCAAGATCGGCGGACGCATCCTGTGCGTGGTTGGCGATGCGCCTGCCATGACTGCGCAAGTCATCACGCGCGTCTCCGAGCTTGGCTACGACACCGTCAATCTGTTCGAGACCGTCATCAAGCCGCTGCGCAATGCATTCACGCCGTCGCCATTCAAGTTCTAAGGAGCCGCTGCCATGCACCACCTGACTGCTCCCGCACTGCACGCCTGGCTGGCCGATACCAGCCGGCCTGCGCCCTTGCTGCTCGATGTCCGCGAGCCGTGGGAATTCGAGACCTGCCACCTCGCCGGCGCGGTACCGATGCCGATGCGCAGCATCCCGACGCGACTGGCCGAACTCGATGACGAGACTCCGGTGGTCTGCATTTGCCACCATGGTTCGCGCAGCATGCAGGTCGCCAATTTTCTTGAGCAACAAGGGTTTACCGAAGTGACCAACCTGACCGGCGGCATGCATGCATGGGCATTGCAGGTTGATCCGGCTGTGCCGACCTACTGACATCCCTGTATCCACCCCCGATTCCACCGGAGAATCCATGCGTTATTTCGTCATCGCCCCGCTGCTGGCTTGTGCGTTCCTGTCGTCCCCGGTACGAGCGACCGACCTGTTGCAGGTGTACCGGGATGCCCTGGTCAACGATGCGGTGATTGCCAGCGCACGTTCGGCGCGCGAGGCAGGACAGGAACGCAGTGTGCAGGGTCGCGCCGGCCTGTTGCCGGTGCTCGGGGTCGGTGGCAGCTACAACCGGGTCAATGCCACGGCAGCCACGCGCAGCATCGACTACAACGTCAACACCTACGCGCTGACACTGACGCAGCCGCTACTGCGCATGGCTAACTGGGAAACCTACCAGCAAGGAAAACTGTCGGTTGCCATTAGCGATGCCGTCTACGCGCAAGCGCAGCAAGACCTGATCGCCCGGGTCGCGCAAGCCTACTTCGATGTGTTGGCAGCGCAGGACGTGCTGGCCTTCCTGAAAGCCCAGGAAAGCGCGATCAGCGAGCAACTGGCTTCCGCCAAGCGCAACTTCGAAGTCGGCACTGCCACCATCACCGACAGCAATGAAGCGCAAGCCCGCTACGACCTCGCCATCGCCCAGCAAATCGCGGCGCAAAACGACCTCGACGTGAAGATCGCCGCCTTGCAACAAATCATCGGCAAACCGGCCGGCACGCTCGCCACGCTGCGTCCCGGCCTCAAGCTCAGCCCACCGGAACCGGCGCAGATGGCTCCCTGGGTCAGTAGCGCCGAGGAACAGAATTTTGGTGTCCTCAGCCAGCAACTGGCGCTCGAGATTGCCCGTCGCGACATCAGCCGCAACCGTGACGGCCACTTGCCCACGGTTGACCTGATCGCCAGCCGTGGCACCACCAACCAGAGCAGCCCCAGCCTGACCACGCAGAGCGGCTCGATTACGTCCAGTACGGTCGGCGTGCAATGGCAAATCCCGTTGTTTGCCGGCTTTGCCGTCACCAGCAAGGTTCGTGAATCGATCGCCCTGGAAGAAAAAGCCCGCGCCGACCTCGACAACATCCGGCGCATCGCAGCGCAGGCAGCGCGGCAATCCTACCTGGGCGTCAACAGCGGGTTGGCACAAGTCAGGGCCTACGAGGCAGCCGAAATTTCCAGCCTGTCGGCGCTGGAATCGAACCGGCTCGGGTATCAGGTCGGCGTACGCATCAACATCGACGTCCTTAACGCCCAGCAACAGCTTTTTTCGACACGGCAATTGCTGGCCAAAGCGCGCTATGACACGCTGATTGCGGGTTTGCGCTTGAAAGCAGCGGCGGGAACGCTGAAGGAAGATGACCTGGCATTGGTGAACGGGTTGTTGCAGAACTAAGCTGGACATTTCAGGCACACCGGCATGACGTAGCGTGGTCACGGCTTCACCGTGCCCACGCGGTGCAGTGACCTGACCGGATAGCACTCCACATCGCCAAACCGGTCCGCTTTTGCCCGCGGCCGCATACCCGCTTCGTCTTTCACCCCCCAAACCCCACCACCACCGCACTCGACCCCACCGCTTTTGACACGCCTCAACAAGCCATCCGATACCCGAACTCCCCCTGATTGAACAACGTAAATTGTAATCTCGCCGCCATCGATCCCTGATCGGAGAGCGATAGATAACTATGCCCGGTTGCCATTGCCGTCCGATGTCGACTCTCACGTTCCACATCACAGGGGACTGCCATGCCCGCCACCGCGCTCTCGCTGCTTGACCTGATTTCGCCGTACCAATTACTCGGCACCACACTTGGCGACTGGCAGGTGGCGCTGGGTGCGATCTATGTCGATCACTATGAAGCGACCGGCTCGGCCGAGGGCAACACGATCCGTGGTGTCGCCAAATTCGCGGTATCGGCCCGTCCGGTACTCGACCTCCCGAACGCCCGTTTCACGCTCGACGCCACCGCCGGCGGCGTCCATCCGCAAGATGATCCCACCCGGCGCGACCCGTGGATCGATATCCGCGATACGCAAATCGCCTTCGAATTTTTCGCCCCGCGCATCGGCTCGCCCCTCATCGCCGGTGCCACCGGCATCCCCGCCACCACCGCCAACGTGTTCGACGTGATCGATGCGATGCCGCTCGATGTGCCGGTGTCCGACTACCCCGGCGCGCAGTTCACGCTGAACATGCTGCTGACCACCGTGGTGCTGCGCCCGCCCATGCTCAAGGGCGCCAGGCTGCGCGCCGATGGCTTGCTCGAACCCGATCCGGCCCATCCGACGGTGTCGTTCTCGCTACCCAAACTGCGCATGCAACTGGCGCAGGATGCAGCGGGCAATCTGAACTTCGACATCCTCAGCGTCGGTGCCACCGGCCTCGACGATGGCGGCGATATGGCCAGCGCCGAACTGATCACGATGGATCCGCCGTATGCGTTCATCGGTGATTCGCGCGTGGTCGGCTTCGGTTTTCGCAGCGCCGTACTCGACCTGTCCGATGGTTACACACCGCCCGACATCCTCGAACAGTTCGGCTACGACGACAGCTGGACCGGCCTGTATTTGCCCATCGTGCGCCTGTTCGTCGCGCCCCACGGCATGAATGATTTCGCGGTCTCGGCCGGCGCCAGCAACTTGCTGATCGGCCTCGGCAGCACGCCAGGCATCACCGGCGACTTCGCGCTATCGGTGATCAATCAGGGCAGCGCGCTCGGTGTCTCGGCGCGCTTCTACGGTCCCGGCAATCAGCCGTTCGGCATCACGCGATCCGGTACGACGGCGACCGCGATGCTACCGCGCAGTACCCGCATGGTGGTCGACGCCGCCGGTCGGCGGCCACCGTACACCTACACTGCAACGCTCGATGGCACGCCACTGTCGCCGGTGGCCGGACAACCGAATATTTTCGACGTCGACCTCGGCAGCGACAACGCCGGCGTGATCGCACTGAGCGTCACCGATGGCGGCACGCCGGCGACGCCGGCGACGCTGACCATCAACGCCGGCCCGCGTCCCGGCAATGCGCTGCCGGCACCGGCCACCGTGGCACAAGCCAACTTCACCACCGACACGATCACGCGCGACGCGCTTGCGGTCGGCGCGCCGTCGCTGCGCCTGCTGGCCCGCACCGACGCCACCATTTCGCTGACGCTGGACCCGCCCGATCCACTGACCGCCTGGGAAGTACGCAAGCCGCCCGGCGGCGCAGTCATCGCCTCCAATGGTCCAAGCGTGACAATCCCGCTCGGCCCCAACGAAACCGCCGCGATCAAGGCCACTACCGCCGCCGTCGGTGCCGGCCCGGAAACCGTCAGCGCGTATTTCCGCTTCGATCGTCCGACCAATAGTCATCTGGCCGAACACGATCCCTCCACCACCATCGACCATGTCGCCGGCTTGCCCGGCACGCTAGGCCCGCTGCCCAATCCGTACGCACTGAACCCCGACAATTCCAGCAGCGGCGCGGCAGTGACCGCCGCCCCCGAAAGCCCGTTCAGCGGCCAGCATGTGATCGACGCCTACAGCGCGCGCGTCAATGCGGTGCCGGCAGGCGCGACGATCGCCATCACCGGCTGGGCCAGCAATGAAAACGATCCGGCCGACCTCGACTACAACTTCCTGCTCTCGCGCCGTCGCGCCGAAGCCTTCGGCCACATCCTGCGCTCCATCAACCCGGCCAAGAACTTCACGTTCACGCTGCTGGGCAAAGGCCCGACCGGCACTGCCGACCTGAACACGCGCCGCACCAACTGGCGCGCCGACGCCGTGTTACCGGCAGCACCGCTGGCCGGTACCGTCACCACCGGCACCGTCACGCGCGGCTCGACCAGCACGCCGGTGCAACCGCCGCAGACGCCCGACCCGGCTCCGACCGATCCGACGCCGCCAAGCTGGTTCCGCTCGCTCGGTGCCAAAGTACGCATCGTGCGCGATGAATTCGTCGCCGTCGAAATCGATGGCGAGTTCGATATCAACACCCCGTCCGAACAGTTCATCCAGCAAAACGGCGGTAGCGCCGGGGCCGAACCGACGCTGCGCGGCATGGGCAGCAACCCGGCCGATGGCATCGTCAAGGCCCGCATCGTGTTCCAGATCGATAACGCCACCGGCGACTGGACCGCTCTGGCCTATCTCGGTGCCGATCCGGCCGACAAGGATGGCTTGCTGATGACCGGCCAGTTGCCGGGACAAGCGCTGCAAGGCCCCAACTTCGGGCGCAACCTGCTCGGCATGACCGCGCTGTTCGCGCCGCTGCTCGACGCCACGTCGCCGGCCAATCCGGCTTCCGGCGACATGGTGCCGGCGGTGCTGGCGGTGGGCGGCGTGGCGCTCGCGACCGGGCTGGCGCAAGCTGGCTTTTTCAATGTCGAACGGGTGATTTTGTGGGGTGGCGAGATCACCGTGCGCAAGCGCAGCAACGGCACCGAAGTGGCGCTGCTGGCCGATGTCGAAACGGCGCTGTCGGCCGACGTACAGATAGGCGGCATCAGCCTGCTGACGATCCCGCGCAAGGCACCGCTGGTGGTGCGCTACAAGGCCATCGGCATGCGCTTCGGGAACAGCCCGGGCGAGCGTAATTTCCAGTTCCGGCCGGTGTTCGATGCCTCGAAGGGTTACACCATCGACCTGTCCAGCCCCGGCGCGATCAGCGTGCCGGACCCGCTCGGGCAACTGATCCGCATCCTCGGCGCGCGCATCGCCCGCACCAATCCGCTGTCGTTCGAGATCGACCTCGGCCTGAACCTCGATCTCGGTGTCATCTCGTTCGACCGCGCTCGCGTACGCATCAAGTTCAGCGACCCGGTCGGCGTCGAACTGACCGCCTTCGGTGCCGGCGTCAACATCCCCGGCGTGCTGATCGGCAAGGGCAACTTCGAACTCGGCGCAGAAATCGGCGGCAGCCTCGATCTGCAACTGGTGCCGATCAATACCCGTGTGCGCGCCACACTCAAAATCGCCAACCTGCCCGGTGCAACCGGCGTGTTTATTGCGATGGATCTCGAGCTGCCGGTCGCGATTCCGCTGGGCGGATCGGGTCTTGGTATTTATGGTTTCCTTGGCATGTTCGCGATGAATTACGGCCGCGACGAAGCCGGCCTGAGCGGCCCGACCATGGCGCTCGACTGGCTCAAAAACCGCGCCGAGGGTGACCCGACCAAGCCCTCCGCCTGGACCCCGCAAATCGACCGCTGGGCCTTCGGCGTCGGCGCCACCGTCGGCACGATGGGCAGCAGCGTGCTATTCAACCTGAAAGGTGTGCTGCTGCTCGAACTGCCCGGCCCGCGCATCCTGCTGATGATGAAAGCGCGCCTGTTGCAACCGATGCCGGCGCTCAAGAACAAGAATGCCGAAGGCAACCTATTGGCCGTCATCGACCTCGACGCGGGGCGCGGCACGCTGACCATCGGTATCGTCGCCGATTACACGGTCGACCCGCTGATCAAGATCCGCATCCCGGTCGAAGCCTTCTTCAACCTCAAGAAAGGCGGCGACTGGCACCTCTATCTGGGCCAGCGCAGCGACCCGATCCAGGCCATGATCTTCGGCGTCATCGATGCCTCGGGCTACCTGATGATTTCCGGTGACGGCTTGCCGGCCTACCCCGAAGCGAGCCTGCCGCAGGTCTTTGGCTTTGCCATCGGCACCGGTCTGCGCGCCGCCTTCGTGTGGGGCAACGTGTCGGTGCGACTGTACTTGCGCATCAGTGCCGGCTTCGATGCAGTGATCGGTTTCGAGCCATTCCGTCTTGCCGGCAAACTGTTCATCCGCGGCGAACTGGTGCTGTTCATCATCAGCATCAGCGCCTATGCCGAACTGATCGTCGATGTCGGCGAAGAGCTGTTGCCGGACGGCCGGCGCAAACGCATCTCCAGCATCGATGGCGAAATCTGCGGCGAGATCGACCTGTTCTTCTTCAGCATCGAAGGCTGTGTCAGCTTCCACCTCGGTGCCAGCAGCGTGCCGCAATTGCCGGCGCCGCCGCTGGTACGCGACCTGAAACTGATCTCGCGCTCGCCGGCTCTGGTGCTGGGCACCGGCACCGGTCGCCCCATCGACGGTGCGATCGGCACCGCGCCGCAAACTGCCGGTCCGGACGTGCCAGTGGTGCCTATCGATGCGATTCCGGTGCTGATGCTGTCGGTGCCACCGATCGATGACACGCTGACTTTCTTCGGCAAGACCCCGCTCAATGATCCCGGTGCGAAAGAAGGCGGCTGGCAACAACAAGGCAAGAACTGGGTGCGCTACGACCTGACCGCCGTCGAACTGACCGGTGCGATCGGTGCCGGCGACACGCCGTCGGTCTGGTGGACGCTGAAAGACCCGACGGCCGACAACATCGAAGTGCAGCTGGCCTTGCTGTCGTGGATACCGACGGCCACGCCCAAAGCATTCACCCGCAGCACCTTCCAGGAACAGACCATCGAGGAACGCTGGGGCACCGTCTGCGACCAGGCCGCGCCACCGACTTCGGTGCTGTGGACTTTCCGCTTCGAGCCACTTGGTCCGTCAGCCGACGGCTGGCTGCTCGATGGCGAAGCCTGGCCCGATCCGGCCGACACGGTGCGTTCACAAGTACCGTCGACCACCTTGCGCGTCACCGAAGCCTGGCGCTGCGGCGTCGACGTCATCGACCGCAAGCGCGGCATCTATCCGGCCTTCGTCGATGGCGTCGCCGCACCCTGCCCGCGCGACAGCCAGGCCGATGGTCCCCCGGGGATCGCCGGGCGCGGTGCGATTGCCGCGACGCCAGTCGTCGCTGCACCAGTGCGCATCGATGCCGTCGCCGCCCGCCGCGCCGCCCGTCTCGACCAGCGCGAACTGGTGCGCGAACAGGTCGACATGGTCGCCGGTCGCAAACTCCTCGAAGTAATTCCCGACAGCCCGACCAGTTGGTCGACGGCGACCGCAAGGCTGCAATCCGGCCTCGCGGTCAGCCGCGCCGAATGGCTCAGTGCGACGCTCTCCGGGTCCGGAATGAACACCCCCGCCGCCACTACCGAACCGGCACGTTGCCAGTCCAAGGCGCTGGCCAGCCCGATGCTCGACGATGGCCGCGTGATCGCGCTCGGCGATCCGGCCGATGGCAAGACCGTCGAGCAAGCGTGGAAAGTACTCGGCTTCCAGCCGCCCGACCTGTTCAATTCGGTCGTGCTGCACAGCGGCGAGATCGTCGCCGGTCGCCTGCTGCTATTCGTCCTCAACACCATCGTCAGCAAAAAAACGCTGCTGGTGCGCCAGCGCGACAGCAAAGGCAATCTGCTCGACGAACAAGCCATCACGGTCGCCGACATCGTACCGGCCAAACCGATACCGGCCGAATGGCTCAGTCTGTCCGGACCCTGGCATGACGATGTCCAGCTGGCGGCCGGATTCCTGGCCCGGCTGGGCGGGATCCCGAGCGTCGCCAGCACCACGATCAAGGCCTACGTACCGGTGCTGGTCGAACTGAAAGGGCAAGCTAAAGTGGCGACCATCGAGATCGGCCAGAGCCGCAACGAGCCGATCAATACCGACCAGCAACGTTTCCTGTTCCGGCCGTTTTATGTCTCGGCGATCGAACTGATGAGCGGCGCCGAAGTCCGCCGGCACGACTGGGATACCAAAACCGTCAAGCGTAATCGCGGTGCGCTCGACGCCGTCTTTGCCGAAGACAGTGCCGGCCATGCACTGCTGAAACCCGATACCGCGTATCAAGTCAAGGCCACCTGGCAGGTACGGCAATCGACGCAGGATGCCCGCCCGAACGCCACCGAAACCGCCGCCATCGCGCCCACCCCCGACAGCCGCACCTTCCATTTCCGTACCGATGCGTTGCCGCCGCAAGCGCTCGATCCATGGGTGCTGATCACCTTCCCCGAGGACGGCGAAAGTCATGTCTTCGGCAAAGAGCGGCTGTCATTCGTCTTCGCGACCAACGATGTCAGCGAACTCTACAAGGCGTATGGCAAGAAGCTGCAGGTACGCATCAAGGCCGCGTCGTTCCGCCGACCGGTGTCGACGCCGGCGGTGCCGCATCCGTATCCGATCACCGAGGCCACGCTGGTCAAACTGCCCGGCAGCATCCTGTCGCCGTGGGAAGACAGCCTGCGCGACCTGCTCAAGGACAAACCCTGCGTGCCGGTCAACGGCAGCGTTACGCGCCACAGCAGGATCGACATCCCGATCCCGCTGGACCCGACCACCGATTACATCGTCGACATCGAATACGTCGACCTCGGTGCGCCCGACGACACCATCGGCAAGCTGGTCTACCGGCGCGGGTTCTCGACCTCGGCTTTCGGCACCCTCGGCGAATTCGCCAATACCTTCCTCGGCACGCGGCCCGAACACCGCTACGCCCAACCGGGCAAGCTGGCCACGCTGGCGGCGACCTTCGCCGGCCATGATCCGCAAGGTAGCCAGCTCGACGAAGCGATGCTGGCGGCCGGTCTGGAACCGATGGGCACGCCAAGTGCGCCGCGCCTGATCGCGCTATGGGAACAAGCCACGCCGGCCGCAATCCCGCAACCGGTGGCAGTGATCATCGACGCGCCGGAACCACTCTGGCGCAGCCGCCTGATCCCGACCAAGGTCGTCGATCCGGTGCCGGATGCACCGCAGCGCTACGAAATGAAACCAGCGGTCTGGCTGCAACTGCAGCAACTGGCCGGCTCGCCCGACGTGGTCGCGAAGATCATTCCGGCACCGGGCGGCCAGCGCGCCATCGTGATCCTGAAACCCGGCAGTCGCGGCAAGGGCCTCGCGCTGGGCCTCAAGCGGACCCAGTTTCCCGAGCCCTATCTGAACGATCCGTCGGTACCGGCCGCCCCGGTCAAGATCACTTATGTCTCGCTACTGAGCGCCCCCTGGGAGGAAGCATGACCCGCCTCGTTGATCCATTCCGGTTCCATGCCCGTGCCGCCATCACCGACTGGATGCGCATCAGCCGCAGTCGCGACGAGTCCGATCCATCCTGGCTGACAGACTGGCAGCGGCGCAAGCTGGAGACCACCGCCGTCGCGCAATTGCGCTGGTCGATCAATCCGCAGTTGTCGCCCTTGCTGCCGGATGCCGATATCGGCATGCCCAGTGCTGCCTTCCAGGTCTGGGCCCGGCAACCGTCGTTCAAGCAAGCCAAAGACCTGCCGTTTTTTACTTATCTGAACCAGGACGGCGCCACCATTGCCTGGTGGTTCGGTAGCCAGTTGGTGTATGTCGCCGTCACGCTCACGGTCAGCGGCCCGGCCAACATCATCGCGCTCAATGGCCCGGCCGGAGTCGATACGATCGAGAACCTGAAGACCATCGGTGCCGGCAACCAGACCGTGGTGCTGGGCGGCACGTCGATCACCGGTCTGGCGATTAGCACCAATGGTGGTGCCGGCGGCGTCAGCATCAGCAAGATCACCGGTGTCAGCGCGACTGATTACGCCAATGCCGATGACTGGCGACTGCTCGAGATCGTCGGCTTGCCGGTCGATCAGACCGCATGGGCCGATGTTGAACGCCACGCCGACAAGCAAGGCATGGCGACTGCGCCGGGCTCGCCGGTCGATGCCGCACGCGACCGCTTGCGCCGCGGTGCGCCGGCCTTCGGCTGGGATGACAAAGTCGGTATCAATCCGGCACCGCGCTGGGAACTGCCCGACTTCGACGGCCTGATCAAGGAGCTGCACAAGGACTTGCTGCCGCGCCTGCATCCGGTCATGAAACTGGCCCCGGTGCTGCAACCGCGCCAGCGCAACACCGTCGCCATTCCGGGTCCGAGCGGTTCCGGCGGTACCTTGTCGGATCCGTCACAGGCCACGCTGCCGCCGCTCGGCCTGACGCTCGTGGCGGCCGGATCCGATCCGCTGATGGCGCTGGCGCTCGGCTTCGGCACCGCCTACGAGGCATCGCAATTGATCAGCCAGATCGGTCCCATCGACACCCCGACCATCGCAGTTATGGCCAGCACCACCGGCAACCGGCTGCCCGACTTCATGATCACGGCGATCTGGGACAAGGGAATGGATGGCCAATCCCCGGCACTGGAAATGGCGGCACTGGCCATAGGCGCGAGCTTGCCCGTGCAGCCACCAGTACCGGCCAGCCTGCTCGCGCAAGTCCAGTCGCGCAACCGGCCCGCCGCGCCCGACCTGCCCTGGACCAGCGCGGCACGGGTGTCCTGGAATCGCCTGCCGCGCTTGAAGATGCTCACCACCAGCGGCTTTGCGATGGCGCGCGCCCAACCGGCGCAACCAGCCACGACGGCCAGTGCGATCATGCGCGTGCGTCCCAGCGGCGGCTATGCACCGATCACGCTGACGCGCAATGCGAAAGACAAGGAACAGAGCCGCCACTCGGGGGTTGACGATAGCCTGTCGCTGCCGCTAACGACGGCTGGACTGGCCGAACGCTACGGCATTGCGCTGCAGGATATCTGGGGCCAGTGGTCGCATTGGGGCATCGTCGACTACACCGATGGTCAGCCGGCACCGGACCGTCCGCGCATCCTCAAGTGCGCGCTCGATGCCGCCGTTCCCGCCAGCGGCCGCGTCTGTCCGGGCACGCTGACGATCGAACTAGCCTGGGATTGGCAAGTGCGGCGCCCGCAGCAAATCGAGTTGCGCTGCCGCCTGTTCGCCGCACCGCAACGGTCCTACACGCCGCCGCCCGACCTGACAGTGCCGGCCGGCATCCAGAGCGCGCTGGCACTGGCGCCGGGCGCGCCGCTGCTGATCACGTTCGCCGGCGACAGCGCGACCGGCTTGCCCGCCAGTGTCAGCGTCGATTACTTCGACCTTGACGGCCAGCCGGTCACGCCGGGGCCGGTCGGTGCCGACGATGTGCGGCGCTACAAGATCACGATCAGCAGCCTGAACCTCGACTACGGCAGCGTCGGTCATGTCGGCGTTGCGCTTTGGGCGCGGGTACAGGAACGCGCGGCACCGCTGCGCACCAGTGCGTGGCTGGCACCGCTGATCTCAGGTTCCGGCGTCGAGCCGGGGCCGAATATCGCCTATGCCTCCGACCCGATCCCGCCGGTGCCGGCACCGCCCGAACTGGTCCAGCGCGCCAGCCTGGCGGATGCCCGTGGCGAACATCATGCGCGGGTATCGTGGGCACCGAGCAGCGGCGCGGTCGGGTACTTTGTCTATCACTCGACCGAAAGTGCGATTCTGGGTGCGGTCAATGGCGCCACCGCGCCGGCACCCGACCCGACCCGTACCTACACCGAACGGCTGGCGGTGCTGCGCAACCTGCTGGCCGCCGACACCCACCGCCACGTCTTCACCCGGCTCAATGCCGAAGCACTCAAAGCCACCACCACCGACCTGATCCTGCCGCGCGGCAGCAAGGAAATTCATCTGTACACGATGGTCGCGGTCAACGCCGGCAACATCGAATCAGCCTGGCCGACGACCGACGAAGCCGACGAGCGCATCCTCGCCATTGCCGCCGCCGGTATCGTCAGTCCAGCCGCGCCGCTGCTTGAAATCCGCCGCATCGAACGCGCCGTCGGCGTACCGAAATTTACGGTCCACGTCGACCTGACCAGCCAGCCCGGAGCCACCGTCAGCCGCTATGAGCTGTACCGGACCCGCGTCGAAGCGGCGGCGATGATGCTCGACACGATGGGCCCGCCGGTGGCGGTGATCGCTGCCAGCGCAGGCGCATGGACCGTCACGCCAGTGCCATTGCGCCCGACCGCGCTGGCCAGTGCCAGCGGCACCGACAGTCCGGACGGCTCCTGGAAAAAACTCTGGTACCGCGCCGTCGCCTGGGCCCACAAGGATGACGACCGGGCACTGTTGCCGGGGCGCTCGCCGCCATCGAATGCGATGTCGCTGGTGATCCCGCCCGATGGCCCGCCCGACCTGTCGGCCATCACGGCCGAATGGGCCGGCGGACCGCTGGGCGACGTGCTGCTACATTTCACCAGCAGAGCGCCGATCGCCGTTACCGCGCTGGGGCCGCACAAGCTGGTCGTCGATGCTGCCGTGCTCGATGGTCCGTCACAGACAACACAGCCCTCCTTGTTACTGGCCGCCGCCACGCTCGACACCGTTGCCACCGCCGCACCCGTCGTCACCGGCATGTGGCGAACCAGCGCGGTGCCTGCGGTACCGGCCAGTTACGCGGTGCTGCTCAAACGCGGCTCGGTCGATGACCGCGTCGGCTGCCTGGTCCGGCTGGCCGATCCGCTCGGTCGCATTACCGAGCGCAGCATCACGATCCCTGCCGGCCCAGTCGATCCGCTGCCGGACGTGCTGGACCTGAACCTGACACATGTCGGTGGCATCAGCAACATCAGCTGGCATTCCGGTGCACCGGCCGGCTTGCGTGCCGGCGGCCGCTACCGGGTACGCGTCACGCTGGTGCTATCGACCAAAATCATCGGCCCGCCGAAACCCGTGCCATTGCCGTTGCCCCGACCAACAGTGATCAGCGGCGGCAGTGCACGCGGATCGGTGGCCGCCATCCTGCGCAAACCGGTACCTGACGACACCAGGGTGATCAGTGGCATAGGGGCATTGGCCGGCATCGGCAGCATCGGTGGCATCGGCGGCATCGGTCCAAAAACCCTGCAGATCGAACTGGCGCTGGGCGACATCGCGCCAGCCGGCACCGCGCCGGCACCGACCCCCGCGCATCCCTGGAAACTCGAACGCCAGAACGGTGTGCATGGCAGCACCAGCTATGCGCTGGTCGTCGATGGCAAGGTCACCAGCGTGACGGTACGCATCACCGCACCCGATGGTCGTTTTTCCGAAGAGGTCGCGACATGAACATCACCCGGTTCACCACCGCACAAGCCCAGAACCGCTTGCAAAGCGATGGCCTCGAGTCGCTCGGCCTGACGTCGCTGTTGCTGGCACCGCGCTGGTCGGCGAACGCCGTACCGGTGTTCAATGCCGCTGCGCTGACGCTGTCGGTGACGCAACTGTGCAGTCCCTTCCTCGGCCTGTTGCGCTGGCTGCCGCATGGCCATGACTACACCGATGCGCAAGGCGCGCCGATTGATGCGCCCTGCGGCGTGATTGCGCTGCATCCGCATGCGGCAGAGCGGCTGTTCCGGCTGGCCAGTGCGCGCCTTGCGCCGTCGGGCCAACTGATGCATCCGTTGCCGGTGACGATGCTATTGCGACTGGGCGGCGTACCGAACGAAACCCCGCGCCGCATCGAAGCCGGCGACACGGTCCCGGCCCCGCTGGGCACGCCGTTGCCGGCACCGGTGGTGATTTCGTTCCATGACAACCGCGGCCTGATTATTTGCCCGGTTGCGGTGGCGGCCCTGTTCGCCGACCTGATCACCGGCCTGCCCGGCCTGCGCTACGCAAAGGCCACCGGCGCGCCAGGCGATGCCGGCGGCCTGACGCCGATCAGTGCGCTGGCTACCGGCAACCTGGTGCAGTTCGCCGACTTGCACGGCGGCCTGTACCGCACCACGCTGGCAGCGAATTTTCTGAATGTGGTCACGCCGGGCGCGCCACCGACCAATGCGGCAATCGATCACGCCAACGGCTACGCGCTGCTGACTGCCGGCCAGACCATCGCAGCCGATGCCGGCGATGGTGGCCGCTTGCGCTTCGGTTACGCCACGCGCGGCACGCTGTCGCGTGCACCACTGGCGCTGCCGGTACTGCCCGCCGCGCTAGCCGCACCACCGTTTGCCAGCATCGCCGCACCGCAATTGCCGCGCCAGTTCCTGCGCGTGGTCGTCGTCGATCCCGAGTGGCATTTGCTGGGCAACCGGCTGGCGGCGACCCGCAACGCGATCCCCGGCGATGACGCCAACACGCCGACCGACATCCTGCCACCGGTGCGCGACCGCATCGCGATCAATTACACCGTCGACGGACTCAACACGCTGGCAGCCATCGATGGCGTGCTGGCGCGCTTTGCCGCGGCTGGAACCGGCATGGTGATGGCTTGCTCGCCGGCGTTTGCGTCGGTCGGCTTGCCACCGTTGCCGGCACCGGGCAACAGCGTCGGCTGGCCGGCGCTTCCGGCGGCGGCCGGTGCGCCCGGGATGGTCGGCAATGTCTCGCCGGCCACCGGCGCGACCGCGCAATGGCTGGCATCGCCATCGCAGGATGTGCTGCTGACCATTCCCGCAGCGGCCACGACGAAGGATGCGCATGTGCGGGCCTACACGCGCCGCTTCATCGAGATCGAAAGCATCGGTAACCAGCCGTCCTTCGTGCGTGGCGATGGCGGCGCGGCACTGGCCGATGGCGTCACGCCACTGCAAATCCTGCTGGTCAATCCACTCGGACTGGGTGCCGGTGATCCGCATCCGGCCGGCGCGGCGCTGGATCTCGACATCGTGATTACGCCGCGTGCCGGCAAGCGCCGGCTCTGGAGCGGTATCCGCCTGCCGCTCGGCACCGGTGGCGTGCCGGTGGTCAATGCCTTCGGCGGCACCGACCGCTTGCCGCTGGTGCCCCTGTCGATGCAGGGCTGGTGTGCGGTGCCGCTATTCGGTTTGCCCCGCGCAATCGTGCCGGCCGGCGGTGGCACGCTGGCGACGATTTCACGCGGGCTGGCGTCCGAAGGCGTGCCGCGCACCGGTCCGCGACTGCCGCTGATGGCGCGCTTCGAGACCGTGGTGGCGGCCGGCATTCCGGACGCGGCGGCGACCAATGGTGCGCTGTCGTGGCAAGCAGTCGTGACCGGCGCGCGCTGGATGCCGGAGTCGCGTTCGGCGGCGCATGCGCTAGGCAATCCGGGCAATCCGGCCGGGCCGGACGTGCATGCGGCGGGAGCGAGTGTCAGCGGCGCGCTGGCCTATGATTTTGCGTGGCATGCGCTGCGCCGGGCGAAACCGCCTATCCCGTTTCCGGGTGCGCCGGCGCTGCTCGATGGCTGGCTGATTTTTGGGGTCGGCGACAACATGAACGAACCGGCGACACCGGCCACCGATGCCGCGCCGAATGCCGGCACCGGCATCGGTGCCGCACTGCAGACCGTGGCCGGCATTTGCGAAAATCCGGAGCTGTCGCTGGCCCCCGAAAGTGCCTTCGCCAATCCGACGGCAGTGCAGGACATCGTCAACTTCATCAGTAACGCGATCAATCCGGGCGGCACGCCACCGATGATCACGCTGGCCAATGGCGACCGCTTGCTGGCGCAAGTGCGGCGCGAATATTTCGTCGCCAAAAATGGCCGGCGCGATGCACTCTGGTCGCTGCGCCGCGCGCTCGGCGAAGCGCGCGAACTGATCTATATCGAAGGTGCGCAGTTCGCCCGCACCGCGGTGGCCGGTGCGCCGCAAAAACATGCGCTGGATCTGGCCCAGGTCATCATCGACCGGATGACGGCGCACAAGGGCTTGCACGTGGTCGTCGCCCTGCCGCGCGAAACCGACTTTGCACAAACGCCGCCACCAATGAATTTCGAGACCTTCGTGCAGCAGGCGCTGGCCGCGCGCAAGAATCTGGTGGCCGCGTTTCCGCTGGCGTTGCAGGCGCGGCTGGCGGTGTTTCATCCGGTCGGTTTTCCGGGACGAAGCACGGCAATACGCTCGTCGGTGATCGTTGTCGACGATGTCTACAGCCTGGTCGGCACCAGCCACTTCCGCCGGCGCGGGATGACCTTCGATGGCGCGGCTGATCTGGCGTCGTTCGACCGGGTCATCGAGGATGGCTATTCGAAGAAATTGCGCGATTTCCGGCGCGCGCTGATGGCGACGCGGCTCGGCATTGCGGTGGCCACCGGCCCGGTCAATGCCAGTGCCGAATGGGTCGCGCTGGCGCAACCGCGTAGCGCCTTCGGCGTGGTGCGCAACATGCTCGAGCAAGGCGGACTGGGCGACATCAAGCCGCTGTGGGAGGGCAATAATCCGGACGTGCTGCCGGCATCGCTGGAGGCAGCCGATCCGGATGGTGTCGATGGGGTGACGCTGCTGGGAACGCTGGCGGGGTTTCTGAGTAAGGCATAACAGGCGACCGTAAAGCGCGAGATGAGCAGGGATCGATCCGCGATACGCTCGCTGATTGGTCCGGAACCTCTGGCGAGCTATGCCCACTCACAGGCTGCCCTGATTCGTCACTGGCGACCTCAGGGTCTCTCTCTCCACGAATGGAAAACCGCATGCAACGTCTCAATAGCCATCTGGCCCCTTTGTGGGTCGAAACCCATCAACAGCAACGACCAGAGAATGTCCGGCAACACCACGACCGCGTCGAAGAACTGATCGACGAAGCGAACAGCCAGCCCCAACTCCCTATCCCCGCGCACTTGCATCATGCCGGCCACCAGCAGGTCATTCATGCCACCTCCGGCGATATCGCGCTCTTGCGACTGGGGCGCGCCATCGCACTGGCCACGCGCGCTTTGCTGCCCGACGGCCCCGGCAACCAGCGTCTGGCATTAGCCGCGACAAACGGCACCTGCATGGCGCGCATGCTGGGTGCGCGTCGTACCACGCCTCCGGCATACGGTTATCCGGCGTCGGAAACAACAGAAATAACCGCGGAGTTATCGGTGTTGGCGGCGGGCGGTGCCTGTGCCGAACACGCCGCAGTGGCATTGGAACTGGCTCTTTCAACCGGTAACACCGCGCGTATCTATTCCAGTGCCGATGACCACAGCTTTGTCATGCTTGCACCAGAACGCGGAATACACGCCGTCGTCATCGATGGCTGGACGACGTTTCCAACCAGTTGCCTGAGCGCTGACTCGACTTTCTTCCGGAACAGCGTGATCGTGCCGCAAGCAGACCGGCCGCCGGGCGCGATACCGTTCAACTTGCACACCATTGAGCGCCTGCGCCATCGACTCGAAGAAGCGCTTGGCCCCGAACCGATCCTGCAGGCGATCCTGCAAGACCGGGTGGCGGTCAATTATTTACCCTTTCCTGACCCGGCTTCCGACGCGCCAGTGCCCCGGAATGCTGGCGCATTCCTGTTACAGGATGCGGCCAGCATGATTGGCAGCGCGCCGATTCGTGAGGTCACACTGAGGCAATCCAACCTTGCCGGCAATCAGCGACCGCGCTACGTCACGGACAATGCCGTGCGTCAACACTTGTACGCCGTAGCAACCAACGCCAGCCACGCACTGATGCCGATGGTTGCGCAACTGGCGCGCCTGCGCGCGATGCAATCTCCGCTCCGTCGCGGCACTGTGCGCTTTCCGATGGACTGCGTTGTCCCGTTGGGCGGTACGATGCAGGGCCATATCCAGCTCACATTACGAGCGGTGGCGCAGGCCACGGTTCGGGACGCGCGCCTGCCTTCGGCCAACATCCTGTATTGCGACGACACCGGTGCGACGTTTTCGACGACGACGGCGCCACAGGCGCTCATTGATGCAGCACAACAGGGACTCGACAACGCAGAAACGCTTGATTTTCCGGACGGTTTTCGCGACCAAAAGCCTGAAGACACCCGTTTTGCACTCGCCCGCTTGCAGCACGCTGCCAGCCAGCCGGTGGTAGCGCTGACAGCCGACTTGCAACACACCGCGCTTGAGATCATTGATGTCAACCTGCCCGCCCTGCCGATTGACGAGCAGGCCGATGTGCTCCTGCAACTCGACGGGGCGCAGCTGACACTGCAGCCAGCGCAGCGGCAAGTCGCCCGCAACATCCTCGACCGGCATTACGCCAGACTGGCCTAGCACGCTCTGTTGCAACGACGCGAAGCGAGACTGGTGCCGCGCTGGAAACGCCAGCCGGATTGGTCAGAAAATCATCCCGGAGCATCTGCATCGCGCCGCCCCGGGACGTCTCCGCAAGGTCAATACTCAGCCAACGCCGGGTGACGAAAACTTGCCATCGGCCCACGTCCTGCAGGTAGCTGACGCTGGCAGCAGGCCACGGTCCGGAAAGGCGGCTTCAAAAATATTCGAACTCGACGCATTCGCGCCCCATCTTCTCGGCCAGCGCCTGCTTGAGCCCATCAGCCGGCAAGACTTTCCATTCGTCGGCGAGGCGCAATTCGCACTCGGCGCCGGCCCGGGTATAGCGCAGCAAAAACGGCAACCCGGCTTCCGAGCGATACGGCGTGAGCAAAGTCTTGATCTGCGCCGCATCAAGCTTGCCCGAATGCGCGAGCGTAATCTGCTTGCCGTACTGGATACGCGCCGCCGCGATGTCCATGACCTTCTCGGCGGTGATACGCAAGCCGCCCGAGAAGCGGTCTTCCGAGACCTTGCCCGAGACGCACAGGAATTCGTCTTCCTTGAACATGCGCTTGTTGGCGTCGTAGATCTCGTTGTAGACCGTGACGTCGACGGTGGCGCTGGAATCATCGAGCGTGACGATGACCATCTTGCCGCGCTGGGTCATTTGTACCCGCAGCGAGACGATGATGCCGGCAATCATGCGCGGGTCGCGCGATGGTTCCAGGCTGGATAGCTTGGTACGGGCGAAGCGACGGACTTCTTCGGCGTACGAGTTGAACAGGTGGCCAGACAGATAAAAACCAAGTGCGGTCTTTTCTTCGGTCAGGCGCTGCTTGTCGGTCCAGGGCGCGACCTTGACGTATTCCGGTTGCGTATCCAGATCGCTGTCGTCACCACCAAACAGGCTAACCTGGTTGATCGACGCTTCATGCTGCTCGGCCGCTTCCAGCGCCAGCGCGACCGAGGCCAGCAGGACCGCGCGATCGACCTCGAAGCAATCGAAGGCGCCGGCCCGGATCAGCGAATCGACGGTGCGCCGGTTGACCTGGCGCTTGTCGACCCGCTTGGCAAAATCGAACAGGTCAGTGAACGGGCCACTGGCCCGCGCCGCGACGATCGCTTCGATCGCGCCCTGCCCCGAGCCCTTGACCGCGCCGAGTCCGTAACGGATCTGCTTGGCGCGCTTGCCCGGCTCGCCAACCGGCGTGAAACGGTAGTCGGATTGATTGATGTCGGGCGGCAGCAAGGTCATCGCGCAGACATCGATGACGTCCTCGACCAGGATGCGGATTTTTTCGGTATCGTCCATCGCCAGCGACAAGTTGGCAGCCATGAACGCAGCCGGGTGATGGGCTTTCAGGTAGGCGGTGTGATAGGCCAGCAGCGCGTAGGCGGCAGCGTGGGATTTGTTGAATCCGTAGCCGGCGAACTTTTCCATCAAGTCGAAAATCTCGTCGGCCTTGGCTTCGGACAAGCCATCCTTGGCCGCACCGTCGCGGAAAATCTGCCGGTGCTCAGCCATTTCCTCGGCCTTCTTTTTACCCATCGCGCGCCGCAGCAAGTCGGCACCGCCCAGCGAGTAACCGCCGACCACCTGCGCCATCTGCATCACCTGCTCCTGATAGACCATGATGCCGTAGGTTTCGGACAGGATGCCTTCGGTGCGCGGGTCGGGATAATCGAAACGCTCGCCGTGCTTGCGTCGGCAGAAGTCCGGAATCAGATCCATCGGACCCGGCCGGTACAGCGCCACCAGCGCGATGATGTCCTCGAAACGGTCGGGCCGCGCGTCCTTCAGCATGCCTTGCATGCCGCGGCTTTCCAGCTGGAACACCGCGACCGTCTTGGCCTTGGTCAGCAAGTCGTAGGACGCCTTGTCGTTGAGCGGCAATTTCTCCAGACTGAAATCGGCCATCGCCGGATCGAGCCGCTTGATGTAGCGCACCGCCCAATCAAGGATGGTCAGCGTGGTCAATCCCAAGAAGTCGAACTTCACCAGGCCGACGGCTTCGACGTCGTCCTTGTCGTATTGCGAGACCACGCCGGCGTCGCCGCCCTGCGTGTACAGCGGGCAAAAGTCGGTCAGCTTGCCCGGCGCGATGACGACGCCGCCGGCATGCATGCCGATGTTGCGGGCGATGCCTTCGACCTGTTGCGCGAGGTCGAGCAACTGGCGTACTTCGTCTTCGTTTTCCTGACGCTCGGCCAGCAAGGGTTCTTCAAGAATCGCGTCGGCGATCGTGACCTGCTTGCCCGGTTTGAACGGGATCAGCTTCGAAATCCCGTCGCAGAAGTTGTAGCCCATGTCGAGCACGCGACCGACATCGCGGATCGCGCCCTTGGCGGCCATCGTACCGAAAGTGGCGATCTGCGAGACGGCCTCCTTGCCGTAGCGATCCTTGACGTACTGGATCACGCGGTCGCGGCCTTCCTGGCAAAAGTCGATATCAAAGTCGGGCATCGAGACCCGTTCCGGATTGAGGAAGCGCTCGAACAGCAGGTTGTATTCGAGCGGATCAAGGTCGGTAATACTGAGTGAATACGCCACCAGCGAACCGGCGCCTGAACCCCGGCCCGGTCCGACCGGCACGCCATTGTTCTTGGCCCACTGAATGAAGTCGGCGACGATCAGGAAGTAGCCCGGAAAGCCCATCTTGATGATGGTGTTGGTCTCGAAATCGAGCCGTTCGGCATAGCGCTGGCGCTCGGCTTCGCGTTTGGTCGCATCGGGATAGAGCTGCAACAGGCGGCGCTCCAGCCCGCTGCGCGCTTCGGCCACCAGGAAGTCGCCGATCGTCATGCCTTCGGGTGTCGGAAAATCCGGCAGGCGCGGCTTGCCGAGTTGCAGTGTCAGATTGCAGCGCTTGGCGATTTCATTTGCATTTTGCAGCGCGGCCGGGAGATCGGCGAATAGCGCGGCCATTTCAGCTTGCGTGGTGAAGCATTGGCGATCATTGAAGCGCTTGACGCGGCGCGCATTGGCCAGCATCTCGCCTTCCGAAATACAGGTGCGCGCTTCATGCGCAATGAACTCTTCCTTGGTCAGGAACTGGATCGGATGCGTTGCCACCACGGGCAACTGCAGGCGTGCGGCAAGCGCCACCAGCTGGCGCACCTGGGCTTCCTGGTTGGGCTGGCCGGCGCGCTGGATCTCGATATAAAAATGGCCGGGAAAGATGCGCGACCAGCGTTGCGCATTGCGTTCGGCAGCGGCCAGATTGCCGTTTTCGATGGCGATGCCGACATCACCAAAATGTGCGCCCGCCAGCGCAATGAGGCCATTGGCCGGGCTGAGTTTTTCCAGCCAGTCGGTGCGGATTTCGGCGCGGCCGCGATGCAGATTCGACAGCCAGGCTTGCGAAATCAGCTCGCACAATTGCAGGTAGCCGGCGGCGTTTTTTGCCAGCAGCAACAGGCGTGACGGCTTGTCGCGGTCGTCGTCGTTGGTGATCCAGACGTCGCAACCGATGATGGGCTTGATGCCCTTTTTGCGGGCGGCCTTGTAGAACTTGACCATGCCGAACAGGTTGGCCAGGTCGGTGATGGCCAGCGATGGCTGGCTGTCGGCGGCGGCGGCATCGACCACGTCATCGATGCGGATCAGGCCATCGACGATCGAGTATTCGGAATGGAGGCGGAGGTGGGTAAATTGCGGAGAAGTCATGGGTCGTATTGTACCGTCGACGTCGGGCTGGCCGGGTGGCGCGTGCGCGGCGACGGAACTTTGCACGGCGTCGCGCCACACAGTGGCTGCCGTACCCGACCTGCCCCGCTATCGCCAGAACAAGGACCCGAATCGTGCTTCGCTACACCAATTATCTCAACCGTATCCGCAATGACATCGCCGCCCATCCCGACCCGGACGCCACGAACAAACACGATCGACTGCTGGTTGATGTGATGAACACCGCGAATGCCGAAGCGGAAGTGGTCATTCCTGATGCGTTGCATCGCAGCGGTCAGCAGGAGATCAAACACGTCAGCGCCACGACCATCGCCCATCTGATCGAAGGCAAGCGTATCGCGCGCACCGTGCGCCGCCTGCTGCCGGAAGGCGCTGGCAACCAGCGTTTGATGATCATGCATCGCAATGGTTTTAATCGGCCAATGACCGAAGCAGCGCAGACGCTGGGCCGGCTGCATGCGGGCGTTCAATGGCGCGCGACCAGCTCGGTGCTCGCTGGCGGTGGCAACTGCCGGGAACATGCTGAAGTCGCTTTCGAGATTGCCCGATCGCTCGGACTACCCGTCGCGCTGGTGGCTAATCACCGCGCAGATCATGTCTTTGCGATACTGTATCCCGACGCATCTGACGCTGTCGTCATCGATCCCTGGACCGTATTTCCTTCGAGCTGCCTGCTCAGCGACTCGTCATTCCACCCGAACCATCAACTGGACCGCCACCGCGCCGGCAATGCCGTACCGGCGGGTTTTAATTTGTACAACCTCGGTCTGCTGCAACAGCGGATGACCCATGCTGTCGGCTCACAAGTCAACACACTGCACCAGATTTTTACGGAAAATCATCGGCAATTTTATGGCTTGCGGTCAACAGCGCTGGACAATACGCTGCTTGAGCACGGGTTAATGCACTACTACCAGATCCCGGCATCGGCCGCGACGCCGGAGACGGTTGCAGAAATGACAGACCTGAATCGCAAGTTGTCGGAAAACATCCTCCATGACGCGGCTAACCATATCGGTGTCACCAGCACTTTTACCGACCTGCCTGCCATCGGCCACCTCGGCAATACCGGTACATTCAATGAACGAATATGGGGAAAGAACAAAGCTATTAGAAGCGCCCGCAACGAGGTCAAAGTGGCCGCCCGCGACGAAGCCGTCGAATTGGCGCTGGATGGGGCAAATGCGTCACCGCTTCGCTGCCATACGGCATCCGTCACGAAAACGGCATTCCGTACCAAAATGAAAGGCCTCGGTGTTGCTACGGTCGAATATACGGCGACAGTCACGGCGCAAGCCAAGCCGATGCTGTGGGATACGGCCACGCATGGTCCTAATATCCTGTATCGCTCGAACGGCCAGGTCAGTTTCTCGACGATCCAGGCACCACAGTCACTGATCGATATCATGCAGACCGCGCTTGCAAAGGGGCAACGGCAACAATTTCCGCAACGACAGCGACAGGTTTGTCCGCCTCCGCCCTACTGCCATGCAGAAAAGACATCAATGGACGCCCGCTTGATGCATGAGTGCATGAACACCATCGCCGTTGCGGTGCAACATCTCGGCATCTTGCAACAGCAACAGCCGGCAGATCGGCCACAGCAGGAGCTTCAGATGCTGGAGGCAATCGATGATCGCTTCGATGATGCACCGGTGAGCATCAAGGTCAAAATCCTGATGAATATGACGAATGTACTCACCGGTATGCATACCACCACACTGGATCGGGCAATTGACTGCTGGGTCAACTGGCAGCACAGGACCTTGCCGGACGACCCGGCTGAAAAAGCCTGCCAACTGCTGCGCAACCAATGGCAGCAACACCTGGGCGACAAGCGGCTGGAGCCGGCCTTGCGACACGCGGTACTACAGGTGACCGATGCAGAAACTGTCTTTGATACGGCAGCGTCGTATCTGACCAGCCCTGTGCTGAACCGTGCCAGCGTGCTGGCCGTGATGCACGGTGCCGTCTCCCGCATCACCGAGACCAGCAAACGCGCTGCCGCCCAGGCCCGACTCGATGCCATCGTGCTTGCGCAAAACCCGCACCGCCTGTCGGACATGGACTTAGCGTTTTGGTGGGATACGGGGTCGTGACGGGAGCGACGAGGCGCAGCGCAGACCGCGGCGTTCGCAATATTTTGCCGCCACGAAGGTAACCGTGGGTAGCCATCGATACGAATCAGACAATCGACGATCGCGTCGCAGGAATGAAGACGGAGGTGGGTAAATGGCGGAGAAGTCGTGGGTGTGCATTTCAGGGGATGCGTCTTGGAGAAGACCGGGATACTTTGTTGTTCGTTTCGATTATTTCGATTAGCATGGACGCATCGTCGCCTCCGAGACACCCACATGAAACTCACCTTACCCACCACCCGCGACATCGCAGCAGCCAGTGTCGGCCAGCGCGCGCTGGCGGTCCTGTTACGGACCCAGGCCGAGACTCAACGCATCCATATTGTTGACGAACAAGAGCAATCGCACGTGATCGAGCTGCCGACCGCAGCTTTACGGCTGCTCATTGATATCCTGGCCGAGTTGGCTAATGGCAATGCAGTCCAGATCATGCCTGTTCATGCACAGGTCACGACACAGGAAGCCGCCGATCTGTTGAACGTTTCGCGTCCGCACTTCATCAAGTTGTTGAACCAAGGTGTATTACCGTTTCATAAAACGGGCAAGCACCGGCGCGTACAGTTTGCCGATGTGATGGAGTACAAAGCCCGGCGCGACGCCGACAGCGCTGGTGCCATGGATGCACTGGCGCAGCAAGCGCAGGGATCGGGGATGGGTTACGAATGAGGCACTCGGCATTCACCGCGGTGCTGGACGCCTGTGTTTTGTACCCTGCGCCCTTACGGGATTTTTTGATGCGTCTGGCGCTTACCGGTGCTTACCGTGCCCGCTGGAGCGAACGTATTCATGATGAATGGATACGTAACGTACTACTGAAATTTCCCGATCGAGCGGCAATGCTGACTCGCACCCGACTGCTGATGAACGAGGCGATTCCAGACTGTCTGGTCGATGGCGATGAAGCGATCACACAAGGATTGATACTGCCTGATCCGGATGATTTACATGTCGTCGCGGCGGCCATGCGATGCGGTGCGTCAGTGATCGTTACCTTTAATTTAAAAGATTTTCCGGACGCTGCCTTGGCTGCATACGGGATAGAAGCGCAACATCCTGATCAGTTTGTGGATGAGCTATTCGATTGCGACCCCGCGGCGGTGATTGAAGCTGCATTAAAACAGCGAGCATCCCTGAAACAACCTCCGATGACTGTGGATGTGTATCTGGACTGCATGCTCCGGCAAGGCATGGCCCGCACGGTGAAAAACCTTGTTGGTTATCGTAACGTCATCTGATTTGCGGCCCAATGTCTGCAAATCAGAAGGTTGATACCGGAAAAGTTTGACGACTTTAGTGGCGTTCAAGGAACCGGAGTTTTTGTCGCGCGCCGTATCGAGAATATCGACGCTTTATAATGTCGCCTCTAAAACCTCGCCATCCCGCCTCCATGCAGTCACCCATCATCAACATCGCTGCCTATAAATTCATCAGCATCGATGACACCGCCGCCGACAAGCCGCGCTTCCTCGATCAGTGCAACGCGCTGGCGCTGAAAGGCACGATCCTGCTCACGCCTGAAGGCATCAACCTGTTCCTGGCCGGTACGCGCACGGCCATCGATGTCTTTGTATTGTGGCTGCGCGCCGATGCGCGTTTTGCGGATATCGAGATCAAGGAAAGTGCCTCGACGGAACAACCGTTCAACAAGATACTGGTCAAGCTCAAGGCCGAAATCATCACGATGAAGATGCCGCTGATCCAGCCGGAAAAAGGCCGCGCGCCATCGGTACTGCCGACTACCTTGAAGCGCTGGCTCGATCAGGGCCATGACGATGCGGGCAAGCCGGTCGTGATGCTCGACACCCGCAATGCCTTCGAAGTCGATGTCGGTACCTTCGACCAGACCATCGACTACCGCATCGACAAGTTCAGCGAATTCCCGGCCGTCGTCGCCAGCCACCGCGAGGCCCTGGCCGGCAAGACCATCGTGACGTTTTGCACCGGCGGCATCCGCTGCGAAAAAGCCGCGATCCACATGCAGGAGGTCGGCTTTGACAGCGTGTATCAGCTTGATGGCGGGATCTTGAAATACTTCGAGGAAGTCGGCGGCGCGCACTACCACGGCGATTGTTTTGTGTTCGACCAGCGCACGGCGCTCAATGCGCAACTGGCACCGTCGCTGCCGGTGCAGTGTCCGGCGTGCACCGCGCAGGTGTCACCACGCGAACAATTGTCAGCAGAATTTGTGGCCGGAGAGCGCTGCCCGCATTGCTGAGGCAGCCCCCGCAACCACTAGTTGCGTGGTGCTTCGATCACCTTGTTGCGACCGCTACCCTTGGCGCGATACAAGGCCCGATCGGCGGCATTGACCAGCTCGTCGGGGCTCTGCATCGTCATATCCAGCGTCGCCACGCCGATACTGACGGTAACCTCCGCCACGCCGAGCGACTCGATCGCCAGCCGGTAGCGCTCGGCCAGCACCAGTGCGCCATCGCGCCCGGTATTGGGCAAGACAACGACAAATTCCTCGCCACCAAAACGCGCCAGCGTATCTTGCCCGCGCGACTTTTTCTGGAGCGTTTGCGCGACACGGTGCAACATCCGGTCGCCGGCCTGATGGCCATGCAAATCATTGAAGTGCTTGAAAAAATCCACGTCCAGCATCAGGAACGACAACGCCAGATCATAGCGCCGCGCTCGCGCAAACTCCTGGCGGATACGCTGCTCGAAAGCACGGCGGTTTTGCAGGCCGGTCAGGGCATCAGTGGCGCTGAGGACTTCGAGGCTTTGCAGCGCGGCCTCGAGCCGCAGAACGGTGCGCCGGGCGGTGACCTGCTGGCTGATCTGACGGGCTAGTGCGGTGAGGTCGGCTTGTTGCGATGCAGTCAGTTGGCGCGATGTGTGATCGAAAACAGTGATGCGGCCGATCGGCTGGCCGTCGGTGTCGAGCAGCAGCTCGGTCGCGATGTGGATCAGAGCCGGAAGCATTGCCGGCTGCGCGTCGATTTCCGGCAGGTGCAATTGGGCTGATGCGCCGCCTGAGACGGACATCGCCAGCGCGATCACATCGGCCTGGTCCTGTTGCGACAACACCGCATCCTGCCGCTCGTCCGGCTCGCAAGCTTGGTCCGTCTCTGGCAAAGAATGCGCGAGGCGGGCATTGGGGATGAGGTGAGCGGACAGCGTCATGATCGCGATCAAGAATTTCCGAGAAGGAAGATTGTAGCCGTGTCAGCGTGTGGAAGTGTAAATTGTTTAAAAAATATCACTTTGGGTTTGTGGCGGCTGAGAGTTCGGGCGATACACGGTGATGCGGTGTGTCGTGTGCCAGCGGTATTGATGAATATCGACATAGTCAGCCACCAGAATCTTTCTTATTTCAATTTATGGGGTGTTTTTGTAATAAGAGGCAGAGCAAGAGAGCTACATGATGGAAATCGACAACTCACGGGCGGGTATAACGGTCGCCCAAGATAGCGGATACCGCGCCGTCATCCCCGACCCATTGCCCCCGACGCCTGGAATTGTTGTCAAGAACGAGATAATTAACTTGCTTTCTCAGGCGGATATTGCGCCCTCGCGTGGGCACGATGACCCCGTGGCTACCCGACCAATTCTCAGGTAACCAAGGTGCCCTATTTTACCGCCCAAATATTCCGTTCAACCTTGCTCTGCGCATCCTCGTCGCCTAAACTTTTCAACAATGCTTTCCCTTTAAAATCAATGCTTGCAACTGACATTTGCTTTTGCAACGACAAGCCGTAGATGTCCTAATTTTGCAGAATTTTCGTGAGCAACCAAGGAGTCTCCTCATGGCACTAGCGACCGTTAAAGAAAAAGTGATCGCGAAGGTCAAAAGGTCTTCGTCTTCGGTTTTTTTGCGCAACGAATTTGACAGACTGGGCGATTACCGCCAAGTAAGCAGGGCCATCAGCGAAGTGGTATCAGGCGGCATGCTGATACGCGTCGGATTTGGTCTATATGCAAAAGCACGACCGTCAACAATCAATGGACAGCCTGTGCCGATAGAGCCTTTGCTCAGAATAGGCTTGGAAGTCATGAAAAAAATCGGTGTCGATGCGGATGTGGGTAACGACGCCATGGAGCTACGCGAGGGCCGCAGGACTCAGGTGCCCATGCTTCCGATTATCAATGTCGGAAAATCAAGGGTGAGTCGCAGGATCTACATCGGAAAACGGCAGGTCGTTTATGAAAAAGGTTGAAGAATCTTGTCGCCAAAAAATATCGGATCTAATTATCGCAAACGACCTGACTATTTCAGAATTTGCTCTTAAAAAGACTTCATCGTTACCGACGTGCTCCGAGCGATTTCGACAATAAAAAACGACAAATTCGATCTGGTATTTTGCGGAGGCACTTGTCTTTCGAAAGCGTATGGCCTTTTGGAGCGGATTTCCGAAGATGTCGATATTAAAGTTGTGCCAAAACCAGGCGTCCTGCTCTCCAACAACCAGCGGCGCGCCGCCGTTTCGAAGCTAAAGCAAGACATTGTCGAAGCGCTGGTACGTATTGGCTTTGGCAACGGGGAAATTGACCAGGAAGCACTCGACGAAAATACCTATGTGGTTTTCAACGCTGGGTATTCGACCCATTTCGAATTCGAACCCTCAATGAGGGCGACAGTGAAGTTGGAGCTAAATACAACGCACCTTTCGCTGCCAAGCGTCCAATTTGAAATTGGCCTTCTGTTCAATCAACTGGCCGGAATCGAGGACTCACAGAAGTTGAAGATGCAATGTGTCAATATTCGGGAGGCGCTGGTGGAGAAACTGGTTTCATTTCCACGACGACTGGCCATGCATTTAACCGCCCCCGAAAGATTCAAATTCGATACAGCCCTTGTTCGCCATCTTTTCGATGTGTACCGCATTATTCAAAACATGCCGGAGTTAAATCAAGAGCAGACATTGAAGCCCCTACTTGCCATCGCCATGGAGAAAGACGCGAAAGATTTCGCGAAGCAATACCCCAGATTTCTGGTGAATCCCGTCGGAGAAATCAATAATGCAATGAAGGTCGCAATGTCAGATCTTGCATATCGAAATATGTATGACAAATTCATCGCTGTGATGGTCTATGGTGCAGACGTACCCTCCTTCGATGAGGCGATTGGCTGTTTCGCCAATGTATTGACGGCAACGCTGCCTCCGTCAAATGTCGACTACTTGCATCACATGTCCGAGCCATTCCAATCAAAGTGATCGCAAGCCCTCCTCAATCGTCTTGAAACCCCTTCAAGCGCCATATCCTGGAACTACTCGGTAGTCGTGCGGTTGATGAAAAACGAAGGGTCACGTGCATCAGGGCCGAACGTCCGTCCTCCACGCCTTCGACAGGCTCGTAAAGTGGGCGCAACAAGCCCTATTTCACCGCCCGAATCTTCCGCTCAACCCTGTTCTGCGCATTCCACACAAAATCAGCAATCCCGCACTGCGGCGCATACTCCTGCACGATCTGCAGCAGCAACGCGCGCACCGCCTCATGATCAAATTGCACGCAGGCGGTATCGAGCCTGGTCAGCGCGACCTGCAACTCTTCCCACGGCAATTCTGCCTCCTGCGCCCGCAGGATCAACGGATGGCCGGTGCCGATGACGTTATCGCTGATCAGCAATTCTTCGTACAGTTTTTCACCGGGACGCAGCCCCACAAAATCAATATGGATCGTTCCATCCGGAGCCTGATCGCTGTGGACCTCCAGTCCGCTCAGATGCACCATCCGCTTGGCCAGATCGACGATCTTGACCGGGTCCCCCATGTCGAGCACAAACACATCGCCGCCCTCGCCGATGGCACCCGCCTGCAATACCAGCTGCGCCGCTTCGGTGATCGTCATGAAATACCGCGTGATATCGGGATGGGTGATCGTCACCGGCCCGCCGTTCATGATCTGCTTGCGAAAAAGCGGCACCACCGACCCCGACGAACCCAGCACATTGCCAAAGCGCACCATGCAAAACCGGGTCTTGTCCTGCGTCCTCGAAAACGCTTGCAGGATCAGCTCGGCCATCCGCTTGGTCGCCCCCATCACATTGGTCGGGCGCACTGCCTTGTCGGTTGAAATCAACACGAAGCACGACACGCCGGCAGCAATCGCCGTGCGCGCCAGATGCAGGGTCCCGAAGACATTGTTGCGGATTCCTTCGATCGGATTGTGCTCGACCAGTGGCACATGCTTATAGGCCGCCGCGTGATACACCGTCTCTATGCGGTAGGCCCGCATGACCTGCAGACACTTGGCCGCATCGAGCACAGAACCCAGAAAGGGAATCAGCTCGAGCTCGATCTCCAGAGATTTCTTTAACGAATTCAATTCCTGTTCGATTGTGTACAACGCGAACTCGGACAGCTCGAACAGGATCAGCCGTGACGGCCGTTGCCGCAGTATTTGCCGGCACAATTCGGAACCGATCGAACCGCCCGCACCGGTGACCATCACCGATTTCCCGGTAATGCATTTCGCCATCAGTTCCTGCATCGGCTCGACGGCATCGCGCCCGAGCAAGTCCTCGATCTCGATTTCGCGCACGTCCTGCACTTGGGCAAGGCCGCTGATCAGGCTTTTGAACGGCGGCGTTACCAGCGTCCTGATCTTCAGCGGTTCGAGCTTGTCCAGGATACGGCGCTGGCTCCCCTTCGACAGCGAAGGCATCGCCAGCAATATCTTGGTGATTTGCATGTCGGCGACCAGCTCCGGCAATGCATCCGGCGCATAGACACGAATCCCGGCGACGGTCGAACCTTGCAGTTCTTGCTTGTCATCGATGAACGCGACCGGACGATATTCGTTCGAATTCGCCAGCGCAATCGCCAGCTGATTACCTGCCGATCCAGCCCCATAAATCGCAACCCGCATGCCACCAGCCACGCCACTGACCAGCATGAAGTAACCGCGCGCCAGAAAGCGGCCCGCCGCAACGTACATGATCGTGGTGATCCAGTAGATGCCAAATACCCCGCGCGAGATACCGTTCATGCCGGTGGTGAACACGACCAGCATGACCAGCAAAATGACGGACAGCGTTACGCCCACGGCCACTGCGTACATGATGCGATGGTCGATGAAACGGATGACAGCGCGGTACAGACCGAGCTTGATGAAAATCGGAAGGGAAATCAGGGGAGCGAGCACGATCAGCCAGAGGTACGGCTGCACGACGGCCATCGAAAAACTATCGTAGCGCAGCCAGATCGCCAGGCAAAAGGTCAGCGGCAGGCACAACAGATCGACCAAAACGAACAAGATCTTTTTTTGCAGACGAGAAAAATCAGACAGCTTCATCATGGTGAGCAACCCGGAAAATGGACAACTGGCATTGAGCTGCAGACATAGTTATTTGAGCGGGATGACAATCACCCACTTCGGAAAATCAGGCTAGCAGCTTAATCAATGTGTAACACCATCTTTGCGAATAACTTTCAAAAAAGTCCGGAAAATGATGATCAGATCGAATCGGAAGGATTGATGCGTCAGGTAAAACTTGTCGAGCATGACCTTCTCCGGAATCGGCAATTCATCCCTGCCGTTAATCTGCGCCCAGCCTGTTAGCCCCGGTAATATCTTGTCGATCCCGTGTTCGGTACGTAATGCGATCAGGTCAAACTGATTAAACAATGCCGGACGAGGACCGACGAAACTCATGTCGCCGACAAGGATACTCCACAGCTGTGGCAATTCATCGAGACTTGACTTGCGCAAGAAGGAGCCGATCGGGGTAAGAAACTGATCGGGGTCAGTCAGCAGGTGGGTAGCGACGGCAGGGGTGCCCACACGCATGGTGCGGAATTTAGGCATGCGGAAGAGTTTGTTGTGGCGGCCGACGCGGTCGGACCAGTACAACACCGGACCCGCTGAAGTAAGCTTGATCGCAATTGCCAGCAATGTGGCGGGAATGAATAAAGCCAGAAAAGCGAGTAATGCCAAACCAATATCAAATGATCGCTTCATGAATTCGACGGGTAGTAACGCGAAAGGAAATCGGCAACCGTTTTGTCGATCGCATCCTGAACACTGATTACGGGATGCCATCCCAACAGAGATTTTGTCGATGTGATGTCAACTTGCAAAGAATCCAGCAACCTGCTCGCCTCCTGCGACCGCCCGGCTAGCGTAGCAATAAAAGAAACTACCGAGGCTGGCAAAGGAAATAACCGGGCAGGCTTTCCCATCGCCTTCGCCAGCATCCGCAACAGATCGGGCGTACTCAAGTCGGCATCATCAGAAACACAAAGAGTATTTCCGGCGGCCGCCGGATGAACACAGCAGACAATCAACAGGTCGGCGAGATTTTCTACGGCAACCATGCTGCGCTTGTTCCGGATCGCGGACAACGGAAGAGGAAGTCCCGCATGCACGAATTGCAACAACCTTAAAAAGTTGGCACGGACACCAGGGCCATAGACGAGCGGCGGGCGAACAATAACAAGCTCCAAACCTGTCTTCCGAGCCAGTTCTCGTAATGCTATTTCAGCCTCGTATTTCGAAATACCGTAAGCATCAAGCGGATTGGGAATATCAAACGAAGAAAATGGATTGGCCGATGTCGACTCACCGTTGACTTTAATGCTGCTGACATAAACGAATCGCCGCACTCCTGCGTCACTAGTTTGACGGGCAAGGTTCAGCGTCGCGTCCACGTTTATCAATCGAAAAGCAGCCAATGAATCAGACTTCGACTCCGTCATTACATGAACACGGGCAGCAAGGTGGATGACAGCATCACAACCATTAAGTGAATTGCCCCAATCCGTTTTCGACAACAAGTTACCGATAGGAACATCGGAAGGCTGGCTCTTGGTTCGTGTGGTCGACACAATTTCATGATGCCGCAATCGCAACATCTCGCAAACTGCACGTCCAACAAAGCCGTTAGCACCTGTTATTAATATTTTTGCCACAGCTAAACCCAAAAAAACTCGCGCCACGAGATTAATTAATCTATAAACAAATCGTTATTGAACAATAAATTTTATAAATATTAATCGTAAAAAAATTAAATATTTTTTTTATCAAGAAAATTTTTTTTCAATATGTTTCGGTCGAACCTCATTATATAAATTTAAATAATTCAAGCCAAGAGCATTACCGGAAAAAAACTTTTCATATCGAGCACGCGCAGCATTACCCATCTTTAATGCCAATACTTCGTCCTCGAGCAAACGGTTACAAGCGTACGCAAATTCGTCAGGTGATTCGGGAGAAACAACAAATCCGGTCTGTTCATTTAGATTCACATAGGACGTGCCGGACCCGACCTCACAACAAACCATCGGCTTGCCAAACATTGCAGCCTCCACCAATACCATTCCGAACGCCTCCGACCGGACATGAGACGGTAAAACTAATGCGCGACAACGATTTAACAGAGCAATTTTCTCGATATTGCTAACCTGCCCGGCAAATATGATGTTCGAAACATCAAGCGACTGCGCAAGATTTTTCAGCGCGACCTTTTCCGGCCCAGATCCGGCAATCACGATCGTCCCGGATATCGCTTTCGCAGCTTGAACTAGGGTATGCAGACCCTTGTAATAGCGCAACACTCCCAATGACAACAGGAAAGGCTGGTCGCCAATAGGGAGGCGGGAAAGCACATCATCAGAGCTGCCGACGGCCTCGCCTCTGTAATCGACAATACCCAACGGAATCACCCGCAAACGAGAACCGACTACGGAGCTATTCAGCACCACGCTCGTCTTCGCGTAGGCAGGCGACGTTGCCACTATCACCGACATCGCTTTTAACATGCGCCGCATTAGCGGTGCATAAAAAACCCCTAACAACTTCTGACGAACAATGTCCGAATGGTACGTCATCACCGATGGTTTGCCGCGACCTGCTAGCTGATGAAGGACATCTGCAAATGGCCACGGAAAATGATAATGAACGACATCTGCCCAAGCCAACAGCTTGCGAAAACGACGAAAAGCATCGACCCCACCCAAATCACAAGAGGCAGGTGCGATCACTGATCGCGCGCGAACAACCTCCCCTTCCGGCGCGTTGATCGAATGAGGATCAGGCTGAGGAGAAAGTACAAAAATTTTTGCCTCGACGCCAAGCGCTGAAGTGGCAAGACAAATTTGCCGAATTGCCTCTTGCAAGCCGCCAGGAGGGTCCGGGAAATAGGTTCTATAAACATGAAGAACACGCAGAGGTGGATTGTTCTCAGTCAATATCAACTTTCAAATCAAACTGAACATCAATTATTTAACACGCATCATGTTTGGGCACTATAGATCCTGTGTGCGGATGGATGTTAGAGGCAAAAAAGTCATTGAAATGTTGTTGCCACAATGTAGAAACCATTTCCATCTTAAAAATTAAATCTGGAGTAAATTCTCCTTTGAAATCTGCTTCGAGTATTTGAGAGCGCATCCGATCATAAAGTATTTTTTCATAATCGGTAACACAATAGGATAACAATTTATTGTCATCTATTGGATATGAAATATATTTCCAACCTGATGTTATTGAAAGAAAGGTACTGAAAAGTCGCTCAATAATAAACGGAAGAAAAGGGGTAGGACTAGTATGCCCTGTTTCCTTCATAACAGCGCGAGTTACAGTATGCTCCGGATTATTTTCTAAAAACTCCGCTATTGGCAGTAGCCAGCCTCCCACAAAACCTGTCCAAAACTTCTCCGAACCTACCCAAAAATTCGAATATAGCAAAATGTTCGGACCATGCCTAGGTACAAGTTTTAAATTAATATCCAATTTACAAACGTCAAATAATTTTTGAGCCAGAGTACAGAGCCCAGGATGCGCAATTTCACCCTGCATCCAAACGTTAAATGACCAGTATGCTATTTGAGGAAACGGATTTATAAAATAAACGTCATAACCTGGGTTGTCGTGAATTAAATTCAAAAATTCAGTAGAACTTATTTTGCACTTTAAGGAAAATTTCGGAGAAAAAACCCCGGTTTGACTCTTGTTCCTATACATACCGTTACGATAAATCTCCAAGAATATTTGAAACTCACGCCAATCAGGACGACTATTTTCTAAACGAATTAAAGGCGAAAAGTTTTTATCGGAGATAGATTGATCAATCCGGTAAATTGGCTCATAAATAGATACAGAAAGATTTTTATTCATTTTTATTAACAATCAGCAATAAGAACCAAAAAATTAAATAAATGAATAAAAATTATATAAAAAATCCATGCTACGACACTTATACATGTCCAACGCGTTCAAGACAATATCGATTTAAATCATATCGCCATCGTACATTTGTGAAAGATGCGTTAGGGACAGTGAAGGATGGATAACTAAGTTCAACCTTCATTCCAAGAAGTTTCTGAAGGATCACACTAATTGGTCCACCGTGAGCAACAATGGCTATCAGGCCAGGCTCTTGCGAAAGAGGCATTAGTATGGTGTCGACCCAATTACATACCCGAGTACTCATTTGAAAATGTGATTCCCCATCTGCGTATTCATTTTTTATATTTTTGGAAAACTCTGGATATTTCAAATTAAAATCAGCCTCTAACCAAGTTCCGAATTTTCCAGGGTTTGTCTCGGCAAGTCGTTCGTCAAACCGTATTAAATATTTTTCTGAAAATATCAATTCTGCAGTTTGTTTTGCACGCAACCAAGGACTACTAAAAATCAACGATGGCTTATTAAAATTGAAAATTTCTAACGTTTTAGCCAAATTTAAAGATTGTTGCCTACCAATCTCTGTTAATTGATCATCACGATTAGATATCAGTAAGCCTTTTGCATTTGCGTTTGATTGTCCATGGCGAATTAATAATAAATCCATGCTTGTACCTATTCAATAAATGATGAGGTTAATATTTTATGAAATACCTGTGCAGATTGGGCTAGCCCAAACCTATTTAACGTATCGTTAAATGCATTTTCCCTCATGGTTTGACGCAATTTATCGTTAGAGTAAAGTTCCTCCATCGCAATGGTCCAGTCGTCATAATTATTACTTGCGAGGAAACCAGTGTCGAGATGAGAAATTACATTTTCATAAACTGGGGACTTGGAATAAATTCCAGGGATACCAAGGCTGCCGTAATCAATATACTTAATACAAGATTTACAGCTGTTAAAAAATAAGCTTTCGTTATCTTCACGCCCACCCAAAGGTACGATACCAAATATATAACCTGCTTGCCTTAGGGCCAGTTTATATTCGACATTACCAAGGAACCCCATTGGTTTTAATCTTGGAATTATTGACATTTCCGGAAACTCATCACCCCAAAACTCCAAAACTACTTCTGAATGTCGATTCATAAAGTCGATAACAGCCTTGAAGAAATCTTTCCGGAAATTAATTAGTTTAATACCATCTGTATTTGAAAACAATATTTTACTAGGACTTGATTCTTCCCAACCAATTGAAATTTTTTTCGCAACATTACTATCAAACCCATTTTCTATTATTATTGAACTAGGTCGAATTCGATGTAATTTTTCTTTTAATACCTTATTTGAAACTGTAATAAATTTTGAACTTCGAAGAAACCATATTATATTCGCTAATAAGTCATCATTCAAATTTGTTACGCTATATGTTGGGAGATCAATAATCCAATCATCAAGATCGTAAATCGTAGTTAACCCAATATTATTTGCAAGGCGCATTATTTCAATCGCACGACTCGACGTATGCTTATTAAATAAGACAGCATCGAAATTTTTCAAATGATTGATTGTTATGTCATCTTCAACGATTTGTTCCCACGTAATCATCTCGTTATTTTTCAAATATGCAAGTAACGGTCCAAAACGTGCCGATATCGAACGAGAAAGCAACTTGTCATGAGACAAGGAAACTCGCTGGACTACTAGTAATCTTGGAATTAGAGCCACTCTAAACACTTTCTTTCGCTAATATCCTGACGAAAAGGGAACCAAAGGCCTTGGCTGTATGGCGACCAATAACTCGCTGATAAGCAGCCGATATCATATTTTCACGTTCTACCGACGATATAACGACCTGCTCAATAACTTTGGCCAAATCAACATCCGAATTTGTGGGTGCATACCATACATCATTTTCAAAGTGCTCCCGCTGCCATTCACCATCAGATAATATAAGTGATTTCTTTAATAGCGCACCCTCCAAGCTAGAACGAGCGGGGGGATCTAAACTTATCTCTACCATTAAATTACAATTAGCTATCATTGAACGTAAAAGTACGCTACAGGGCTGTATAAATGGAAAAAATACAATCCCGGCATGAGCTTCTTTTGTACATTGAAGATAGTATTCGTAATCTCTCATTCCTCCAACAAAGACCCCATTCATATTTAATTTATTAAGCGCTCGAATGACTTGAAGTTGATTTTTTATTGGCTCTATTAACCCCATACATAACACGAAATCTGAAACATCGGAAATCGTACAAAATACATCTAGATCAACTGGTGATAAAAATCTATCAGAGATGCCTGCAAATAAAACTCTAATTTTATTATCTTGAATCGGTATGTATTGAATAAAATTATTTAGTTCGGATTGCGATTTAAAAATAATGATATTCGCATTATTACAAAATTCAGTTATTCTTGTAATTTCTAGATTTGAGGGCGACTCATTCCACCAAACGTTAGGAAATAAAACCACTTTTTTATGTTTTATTAAAGCCTCTTGTACAATAGCCCATCCGTCAGGATGTACAGAAAAATGAATAATTCCGTCATAGTAATTTAATGGGCGACTACCAACTCCATAAATATCAGCTTTAACACCGTGCTCATTTAGTATCTCGGAAATCTGGACTTGCTCTGATTCACCACCACCGCTTGTAGTGAACGCAGTACTATATGTCGTCAATAAAAATTTAAGATCCGTCATTGAATATGTCTGCCGTCTATAAAAAGAATATCAGCCCAAATTCCATCATTTGATCGCTCTAAGAATAATTGGCCTTTTTTTGTGTACAAGTCTGGCCTCGGGCTATTCAAACGTTCAAGCAACACTTCAACCCAGCGACTTAAATCATCATCAAATCGCATTACGTCATTCGACAAACAAATTTCTTCTGCTGCGGTTCCTCCTCGAACGACGACGCTGGTACCAAAATGCATTGCCTCCAAAACCGGTACGCAGTAGCCTTCATGTCTACTCATTACGATTAATGCATCTGAATTTTCATAACAATAAAATAAATCGATATCGTCCAAAGTTCCATTGAATTCAATAGTGTCGAGAATATTAAGATTACGTGCAAAATTAATTAAATATTTGACATATTCATAATTTGGCATGGATCCAACGACGGAAAGTGTTGCAGGAAATTGCAATTTTCGAAGCATTGACACGAGACTAATTCCATCTTCAATACACTTATGAGGAACAACTCTCCCAACCATTAATAGCCGTTTGGCAGAGGAATCAGAACCACGAATCACCGGTTTATGCTGAAATATTGGCATATCATAAAATACAGGTGGGATAACTGAAACAAAAGAACCATTAATAAATCCGGATAAATAGTTTTTTGAACTTAGTGAGTTGGCAACTACAACATCAAATCCACACAATTTCGGCAACTGATCAATAGACCGTTGACATAATTCTGCAGTAACAGGATCAATATCTTGCAGCAGCGCTGGCTGGGTCACCCCGTGGAAATAGCATATTTTTCGACAATTAATTTGCAGTAGTCTGTCTAAAAATGGATCCAATATGGAATAACTAACTACTAAAATATCGTCACTTCGGATGTCTTTGAAAATATTTTCCACCGGCCGAATATCATGATTTCCAACCGTAAAACGCTGCGCATAAATTTCGGCATCGTATCCTAAACGCCTGACGCATCGAGCAATACCCAAACAATGATTGCCAACTGCATCGCCTGAAAAAATATCGGGAGCGCATATGAATATCGTCATTGTAACGAGCCCATGATGCCAATTTCTCGTAACCTCGCTGAATAAGCTGCTGCTACGGTAGAAATGGAATAATCACTAATAATTCGTTGCTGACCGGCGTAAGCCGTTCGCTCTCTTAAGGTGACATTTTCAAAAACCAAACTAATTTTCTCGGCAGCGACATAGACGTCAGGATCGCACCAGTATTGTCCCTCATGAAACAAATATTCACCAGGTTGCAAGGGTACAAGAACACCATCCACCAAAAATGAAGTTTCCGATTCGCAATAATCGATGTTGCCAGAAAAGTTAGTTACGATAACTGGCTGTCCAATTAGCATCGCTTCAGCAATAACACGTCCAAATCCCTCGCTACGGTGCAGCGATATATAACAGTCACAAGAAGCCATTAAATTAATCGCATCTTGCCGAGGTAGTAATTCTGTAAGTATGCTTATACGCTTGTCCGCTTTGGCAATAGCTACGATCTTCTGCCAGATGGGATCGGACTCGACAATGTTCATCGCTTTTACTACAAGACCTACCGGAGCATCTTTTTTCGAAAATGCGAGTTGAAAAGCCTGAATTCCTGCTAGCGGATTTTTTCTAGATAGCCAGGACTTGCCATCAAACAAAATATAAAACAGGAAGTGATCTTCATGAAGACCAAAGCGTTTTCTTGTATTTTCTGTTACGACAGGCAATGAAACTGCCATCGGCATTTTGAATACCGGAGTGTCTGAATTACGGGAAAATGCTGATCTCACATAGTCGCTTTGCGCCCAGATTTCGTCAACGAATTGCCGTACCCGACTAAAGGGAGCTGGCCAATGCGGTAACTCCCAAGGCCATGCACCGATTTTATAAACTGCGGAATCGATCAGATGAATACCACCTTCAAGAGGAAGCCGCATCATCTCGGTTGGAGGTAGGCAAAAAAGAGTGACTGGATATTTAATTACGTCCGTAATCAAATGATTCATCGAGTTATCAACTCGTTGCGGCCCATTGATAGGTGCATTAATCAATGCACATGGAATTGAAGCCAGTTCCAAGGCTTGGGCGGCCATGCGTGCATCTTCACCAAGACCAAGTACACCTTGAGGGAATCCGACAATATTTACCCCAGGTAGCGTTGTATTTCTCCTAACTACCTTAGCTATATACGAACTTGTCCCGTGATTTTGAGAAGCATGCTCTATTTCAAAACATGAAAATAACGGGTACTCCATTTTTCCATGCAAATTCCACCAGGAAATCAACTGGATTGAGGAGTCGTGGCTGACCAAGTCTATTGTTGACTGTAGATCGGGCCTATCTCTCCATATCAGAAAAATGAATAACGGAAGCGACTTCTGCTCACCTGAAATTTCCCAAATATAAGGAGTGCATAGTGTTTTAAGTAGCGAATCAACCGACCATTGGACCCTGACATAGGTCCCTTGTCCATGAATCGTCCACCATTCCAATAATGCAAGCACACCATTAAGACAAGTTAAATCAAATGCTTTTTGCAGATCTGATCGACTATCAACGATGGTAAGAAGAAATCGAGGTACAGGCAATACGCAATGACTCCCCGTTTCACTATTATCCAAAAGATAATCTGTCCATCCACTCTTTTTATCTAATTCATTCCCAGTTGGGCTGCAAAGCCAAAAGATTAAACCTACGGCACAGTGTTTTGATAACTCGGAAGATTCGATTTTATTCAAAAATTCGACATCCTGCGATCGCAGCTTCCAAAACAATGCTGGATATTGCGTCGCTCCCAAAGACTTCCACCAGAAATACAAGTCCAAACGCCCGTAGGGCGATTGAATATCAAATTTAACGGTCTCAGGACGAGTTCGTACTAGATATTTAAATCTACGGGGTACTGCAAATAATGTGGATTCAGAATCAGTCTCATAGGAGTGCAGCCATGCTTGTGCTGACCATCTAATTTTTTTGTAAGCTAATTGACCGTGCTGATCCCACCAGTCAAGCAAACCTGTCCAGCCGTCATAGGAAGAAATGTCGAAAATTTCACGCAGATCTGATCTATTTTTATAGAGCAATAAAATAAATCGCGGAACAGGAAATTCCAAGCTGTCTTGAATGTCGGCCTGCTCTGTCAAGAAGCTCAATAGGCATGCATTATCCAAAAAGAAATCTTTTCCGCAACTTCTTAACCAAAACTCAATAGATTTGGAGTGCAGACTGTAAAAATCTTCATAGTTTACATTTTTAAGATATGCTTGATCTTGAGATCGAGGGTCCCAATATAAATCTGGATATTCCTTGTATCCCAGACTGCACCACCAAATATAAATTCCTAGTCGATCTTCAATGCAATTACATTCGAATTCACTTGGATTTAATCGATACTTCAACAATAATCTGATACCCAGAGGAACTGCAAATAACATTTCGCTTGATATTCCAGTAACGGTTTTTAGCCAATCGCTCGCCGACCAGAAAATTCTTGTGTAAGTATTTTTACCATGCTTGTCCCACCAAGTTATCAGACCCAAGCGGCCTTCGAACGTACTTTGATCAAACGATAGTTCAAGATCTGTACGCGCCCGAAGAATTAACAATAAAAACTGCGGGATTGGAAATTCGGGAAGAGTTTTAAAATTTACCGGTGCCATCAGACAATCCATCAGCCCGGGATTATTGGCTAGCAATCCTTCAACGTTACTTCTTAACCATAATTCAATACTGCTGGAATGCAAACTAGTCAGTTCATAAGGCGTACTGTTATCTATATATGCTTTATCTTGAGAGCGTAATTTCCATGTGAAGTCTGGATATTCCTTATACCCGAACGCGGACCACCAGAAATACAATGTCAAGCGCTCGTCAAGCGTAGCATAGCCGTAGCTCTTTAAGTCCTGCCGAAATTTGAGTAGAAAATAAATACCATTTGGCAAAGCGAATAACTTTTCAGGGGATGGATGCTCCTGAATTAGTAGCCACGTAGAGCGAGCCATCGCTTATTTCACCATAATATTTTCGACTCTTGGAGGCCATGCATAAGCAAAATCCTCACTTTCAAGAGTCAAATTCGGAGAATAACAAGGATCGCGCAATAAACTTTCTCCCCATCTGGATTTAATATAATCCACCTCGGAATTGAATCGAGATATTTTTTCGGGCGTATCTTCATACCCGCGAGTGGCAGATTCATGATGATAAAGCTCGGCATAAGGCGTCCAGATATTTCTGTACCCCTGATTTTTTACCCTGAGACAAAAATCTACATCATTGAACGCAATCTGTAATTTCTCATCGAGGCCACCAACATCCTTGAAGATAGTTTGACGTACGACCAGGCAAGCGGCCGTTACTGCACTCATTGAACTTCTAAGCACCGCACGGGCAAAATAGCCTGGGCTAGAACCGGGAAAACGTTTATGTGAGTGCCCCGCAACGCCACCGACACCGATGATGACACCGCCATGCTGCAATCCGCCATCCGGATAAAGCAACTTGGCCCCGACACAGCCAACATTGGGCTGGATCGCGAGTGAAACCATCTCGCTTAGCCAGTTATCATTGATCACTTCAATATCATTATTCATCAGGCAAACAAAATCAGCCTGACTTGCAAGTGCAATTCGATTATTTAAGGCAGAGTAATTAAATGGCAATTCATCACGAACTACTCTTATTCTGGAGTCGCTTTTAATTTCATCAAACAATTCGAATGTCGCTTCTTCTACCGATCCGTTATCGATAATAGTAATCGAATAATTTTTGTAATCGGTCTTTTCAACAATCGATTCGATGCATTGACGTACTAATTTAGCCGCATCTCGCGTCGGGATAATGATTTCGACCGATGGCAATATCGCTGGCAAGGCGTAACAAACCTGGTTAAAACCGTTTTGGGATGGCGCTTGCCTGACTGTCCCGACGACACCTTTTCTGTCGAGATGCTCGGCAATAGCGCGTAAGGCTGAAACTTGCGCGTACGGCTTGGATTCATGGCTGGCAGAAGTGCTAAGTGCATGCAGACGCCAGTGGTACAACACGCGAGGGATGTGCTTTATCTTCGCCTCGCCAGCGTGATCGAGGACGCGAAGTGCCAGATCGTAATCCTGGGCACCTTCGAAACCCTCCCTGAAACTACCTATGCTTCGCATTACTTCGGCGTTATAGACGCCAAAGTGACAAATCATGTTTTGGCCCAGCATCAAGTCATAATTAAACGAGCATTTGAAATAGGGATCCGACCGCGAACCATCTTCGGCTATCTTGTCCTCGTCAGTATAAATTAAAGCCACATCCGGATTTTTATTAATTACTTCAGCAACACAATATAAAGCCAACGGATGCAAGACGTCATCATGGTCTAACAGGGCGATATACGATCCTGTAGCCAATTCCAGGGCAGAATTGGATGCCGCGCTAATATGGCCATTTTCGCTTCTGAAAACCACCTTGATTCTCGGATCACTTTTCTCGTAGGCGATCAGTTTTTCTTTTAATTCCGTATCTGTGGAAAAATCATCTGCTATGCAAAGCTCCCAGTTTCCGTAAATTTGGTTTTTTACGGATTCAATTGCTTCCTTTAGATATTTTCCCGGTGTATTGTACGTAGGCATCAAGATGCTAATCAGTGGATCACTCTCTGATTTCTCCGATAATTGACGTATTTTCAGGATTTCATCGCGTCTCGGTTCATGTGCCGTTATCCACGCCTGATAAGAGCGACTATTTGCCAGGCTATTTGTCGTTACCGCCACATTTTTCTTGAACAGCTTTTTATTTATTTTCTTGAGTGTTGATATATAAAAACTGTCTTTGGCTGGCAGCAACTTAATTTTCATGTCCAGAATTGAAAAAAAACCTTTGTGCGACAACGGGTCGAATCTCAAGCCCTTTAAATTAGCCGGAAATACAATTTCCTGGCTAACAATGCCATTTTCAAATAATTCAAGTGTGATGGCTGATGATTCGGTAAGACCTTCTCCAGAATCTGGATAAATTTTTATTGGTGAAATTATGGGATCTCTGGATAATACCCTAAAATTAATTTCTACCCTGCGTCCTGCCAGCCTCTGCCATTCTTGAAATTCAAACTGCGGATCACCATTTGTCGCTTCCCATTGATAAGCCTGGTCAGATGACTTTACAACATTTCCCAAAGGGAGAATCTTTACATTCATTTTTTAATCCGTGATCGATAAATATTTTTCAAGGGCTGAGTAACTGAATTCCAGTTTAAAAAATCAGGATTTTTTGCTGGAGTAACGAGCCTGTCTGGCATTTCCCTTACTTCAATAATTTCAATTATCGCCTTCACAATACTGGCATCATCATCAGGATCGACATAATTTACATTATCAAAAAAGTATTCTTTGGCGGAGCCAATTGCGGTAACGGCGATGGAGCACCCCGATGCATAGGCCTCCAGTGCGGCCAATCCCGGTGTTTCCAGCGTACTTGGCAAACAGAATAACTCACATGCGCTGTATGCCGAGCGCAGCAGCGGTGAATAATGATCGATCGGACCGACGTAGATTACCTGGCCGCCACCTACCGCGATGCATTGGTCTGCATACGCAACATCGCGCTTGTGACCGATTAGTACGAGCTTCATATCCGGAAAATGTTTCATTGCCCGAATCAACGCCAGCTGATTTTTTCTTGGTTCGATATTTCCTACGTTCAGAACAAATTTTTCCTGTATATCGAAATTATTCCTGAACAATTCAGGAGGAACTGTTTGAAAAAAAATATCGTCAACGCCGTTATAGACAGTTTCAAACTTATCCAGGGGCAAGCTCAGTACCCGGGATAGCATCTGCGACTCCAGGTCGGAATTGGTCACCACACAATCTGCCAGCTCCAGCTGGATTCGTATTTCATCCGCCGGATAGAGGTGTTTTGTTTCTTCCGTCATCCACAGACTCGACGACACGAACAATGGCAGACCAAGTTGTTTTATGAACCGGCAAAAATGCGATGAACCACCGATACACGAAAAAAAATGCACTGCGTCATAGTCCATGAAGCAAGGATTCCAGGGATCGAACAGCGATACCTCGACACCATGCGATGACAGATGCTTTTTATAGGCAAGCAACTGAACCTCTCCGCCACCCGGCGTATGAAACGCCATCGGGTAAGTAGCAAATAATACTTTCAATTACTTTTCCTCAAAATTGACAACATCGCGGTCATTCTTTGTCCCCACGTATTCACACCCACAAACTTGATTGCTTCCGCGGCGGTCAGTTTCCCGCGGATGATCTGTTTTTCAATGGCGGTCACAAATGAGTTCGCATCGCTCCCTACTTCAAGACCGGAGTGACACGTCTTGCTAAAATCCAGCGGCGTGGTGACTACGGGCAAGCCCGCCGCGAGGTATTCATAATATTTCATAGGGAACATTGATTTTGTGTAGTCATTCAACAGTGTTGGCAATAAGCCGACTGCCATATGCGCCAGATATCGCGGTAAATCGTCGTAATCCTTGTAGCCCAAAAAATGTACGTTGGATCGCTGGCGTAGGGTTTTTATCGCCGTATTGTTCTGGCCTTCGCGCTCTTCTCCGATAAATATCCATTGCCAGTCGGGCCTCAATCGAGTCGCCTCATTGATCAGCTCGAAATCAACTTTAAAATCCGACAGAACGCCGTGATAGACGATACGAGGTTCGGCAACATGCGTCAGGTCCAACGGTATTTCTGTTTTATTCAGCGCGCTATTGAAGTGCACAAAATCAACTACATTCGGGTGGTAATACGTATTGCTGTTATGCGGTGCGCACTTCAATCTTAACGATTCGGAAGTTGTGAAAACGGCATCACATCGGTTCAATAGCAACAACTCTTCACGGTTAAATGCCTGCGCATCCACTCCTGGCACAGCGGCTAGGTCGTCGACGCAGTGATACGCCAATTTCCCGGTCTCCAGGCTATCAATCGCACCAAGCATGAACGGGTGATAGGTCCATACCAGCGGTTGCACGCTATGTTTATTTTTCAGGAACCGCGCAATCGTGGACCTGAGCAAGGCCTGATTAAACAGGCGAACCACGGGAACATGGTGCTTGCCAGGGAACATTAATGGCGGCAACACCCACAGGTTCGGCTCCACTTCTTCTGGCCCGGCAATCAGGGTATTGACTCCCCTGATCAGGCGGCGAAACAGTCGGTTCCAATCCCGACGACTGGACGCAGCGGGATTACGCAAACCAACACTTTCAACGTACAGTATTCGCCATCCCCTTTCAGCCATCCAGCGGGCAGTGTGCTGCTTGTTGGTCCAGTACGGCGTGTGCCAGTCTGCCGTTGAAAACAGGATGCAATCGCCAGGCGGCACACAATCTTGCGCCTGATCATCCATGAAACTCCTCGAATTCCTCATCAAGCAGGCTGGAGACGATCCGCTGCGCTGCATGACCATCGCCGTACGGATTTGCCCTGTTTTTCAGATTGGCACCTTGCTCCGGATGATCCAGCCAATGTATGACCGCTTGCGCTATCCGATCAGGAGACTGTCCGGCTAGCGTGGCAAAGCCGGCATCGACGCCTTCCCGGCGCTCGGTATGCGTTCTCATGACAACCACCGGAACACCAAAATAGGGGGCTTCTTCCTGGATCCCGCCAGAGTCACTCACAATTAATTGACTGCGACTGATCAGGTAGAGACTGGTCTGGTAGCTGACCGGCGCCAGCAACATCAGGTTAGGAATATTGCCCAGCAAGCGCAAAACAGGCTCTTGCACAGCCGGATTCAAGTGGACCGGGAACACCCACTGGTGATCGGGATAGCGGGCACACAAACCCTTGAGCATGCGGCAGATGCCGTCCAACATTTCGCCAAAATTTTCCCGGCGGTGACAGGTGATCAAGACGATGGGCCGGTCACCGGATAGCGTGCGAACGACATCCGGTATCGTCACGGCCAGTTGCTGCGGCGCCTTTTGAGATTGCACGATGGCATCGACGACGGTATTACCCGTGACGACAACATCCTTGCGTTGTATTCCCTCCGACAACAGGCAATCCCGTGCCAATCCGGTTGGTGCGAAATGCCGGGTAGCGATCCTTGTGAGCAAAGTTCGATTCGCTTCTTCAGGAAACGGATTAGCAAGATCCCCCGTTCTCAATCCCGCTTCGACATGGCCAATCCGAATGCCGTGATGAAAGGCGGCAAGGCCACAGCAAAAGGCGGTTGTCGTATCGCCCTGCACCAATATCCAGTCGGGCCGCTCCCGAACCAATGCTTCATCCATCTGAAACAGGAGACGAGACGACAAGATATTCAACGACTGCCCCGGACTCATCGTATCGAGTGACATGGTCGGGCAAATCCCGAAAGCCTCCAATGCCTGCAGCAGCATTTCCCTGTGCTGGCCGGTCGAACAAATAACCAGGTCAACGCGGCCACGCAATGCTGCAATGACAGGTGCCAGCTTGATCACCTCCGGGCGCGTACCTAATGCAACCATCACCTTCATGCGAACTGGTCTCCATGAATGGCTTTCATATGACGGCCCTTGAATTCAACCGCAAGGTCGTAGTCCGAACGACCGTTTCGACTGCACGGAATGTCGATACTGAATCCACCGGCAGCGCCAACGACTTTCGCTTCAGACTTCATGCCGAGGAAATCAAGCGCATCGTTTTCGTTCATGAAGAGGGGTTGCGATGCCCGCGTGCGTATGTGCTCAACGAATCGTCGATGGGCATCAATGCGTGAGTCTTCATCTTGCCAGCCATACTGGTAGCGATCAGAAAACGGGTGATCAAGGTAGCCAAACAAGGTATTCGTTTCATAGGCAACATCAAACGCCTCCTTGAAAATGCGCAGCGAATCACCTTCCGACAGCATGGATTCGCCATGCAACATGCATTGCTGGCTATGCCCCACAAATCCTTGCGGCAGATTCGCAAGATATCCGCCGCGAGCCAGGTTAAATTCCGGATCATTGCGAATAATTCCTCCGATGCATCCCTGATAGCCCGCATCTGCCAGCGCGGCGAGTGCGTAGTCCGGACTCTGATGGAATGGCGATACCGCATATTTCACGGTTATTCCGGTAACTTGTTTGATCTCGTCCGCCGACATGGCACCTTCCACCATTGCGGCATCGTAATTGCCGCCCCAGTTAGGCGCATGCGTCTTCGTGTGGGACAGCACGCTGCCGCCACTATCGATTAACTCGCGCAGAATGCCGTGGTTTTTTTCTGCTTCAAGATTGCTGGTGTGAACAGCCAGCGAAAAAGGCACGTCCATTTCGCGGTAGGCATTCCACAACGCGCGTGCAGACTCGATATCCTCGTCACAATCCAACCGCATGGTGATGGCTGCATCGTATCCCCAGGGAATCTCCCGAAGGACCGGATGACAAGTCAGTTCCTGATGGCGATAGGACGACAAAAAGCTTTCCACAAGTCGCCATTCAAAAGAATCGATCGGTCCGACCGCCCGGTTAAACCAGAGAATCGACGTAGTCGAACGATCAAAAAGTGCTGCGTAACTGCCGTGGGAAACGTCATTGATCTGCAGGCTGGCGAGTTCGTTTTGAACTGGAACTTGCCAGGCACTTCCCAGTCCCCACGCCGAGCCGTCAGCACGTATCGCCCCGTATCCGAGATTATTCCACTCATCCGTGAAATCAAATCGCATCAGCGGACGTCTCCACTCCCTGCCGTCCAGACGATGCGCCAGCGCTGAATACCTGATCGATGCGGCACTCTCGGCGAGTCCATAAGCCGGAGCAGGAACGCTGATACTCCAACCGTCAGAGCCTTCCGGCCACTGGGCAGGCACACATCCAAGCTCCGAGGCGAATGACTCGGGCATATCACCAAGCAAGAGCAACTTGCGCGAACCCTCTGCCAACCAGTCACGGAGATTCCCGCAGTCACGGGGCGTGGCGTTAATCACGACCACGGTATCAATTTTGTTGGTACCGAGCGACGCAATACTGGTCCGCACAGCCTGCGTCGAAGTCACCGAACGCCGGAGGGCGGCAAGCGCAAGTTGGCCCGCCAGCAGATCTTTTGTCTGAAAAAGTACGCCTATCATGCCGTCACCACATGTCTGAATTTTGATCGGTGACCAACGCGAATGAATGCATCATGATCCACATAGTCGATCGCAAACGCGTCCGGCCAGAAGGCGTTAATTTTTGCCGATATCTCAGCAGAATTTGCATGGGGTTCCAGAACGATCCGCAATAGTGGCGGAGAAACGCGAAGGTCAATCTGGAACTCTTGAATGCCACCTACGCGATGATCCAGCATGTCCTGAATATGGTGAGTTGGATGAGCGACCCCGTTAATCGGCACGACATCATGAATGCGCCCGACAACGTTCTCCAGAAAAAAACCATTATCCCGTTGAGCTACCTCGGCAAGGTCGCCGGTCGCATAACGAATTAACGGCATCAAGCGATTCCGAAAAGCCGTAAAAACCAGTTCATGACCACCCTCTTCGAGTGCCCGACTCTCTGGCCAACCCTCGGATTCGAATACCTGCAATCCACCATCGCTGTCATTGACCTCGTAGGCCATGACACCCAATTCGGCAAGGCCATACCGGTCCACGACCCGACAGCGCAATGCACGCGCAATCGTCTCTCGCATGTAAGGCTCGAGTAACTCGCCACTGGACTCGAACACCTCAAATGCTTTGCCACCGCCGTATTGTCGTTCGACATAACAGGCCAGCGCATAAATTGTCGACGGATGAGCATGCGCCATATACGGACGACGACGCAATAACGTCGACCAGATTTCTTCAAGTCCCTGATCGTCTATGCGATCAAAAAAGATATTGCTCCGATTCATCGCAAAACATTTGAAGTCTTCTCGCGTAGGCCATTGCTGGACTGTTCCATCAGGGAACTTGCAAGCAAAATGCAGTTCGTTCCTGAATTTCAGTTTTCCGACGCGCTCACGCGCATAGAGCGTCACCGCCGAAGAATAATCAGCACCTTCTTGGTCGTAGTAAACAACGCAGGAAAGTCCGGTCGATCCGCCGGTTTTACAAGCATGATGAGGAATCTCCGACAGCGGCTTCGAATACATTCGCGCGCCTTGCTCCCGGATGATGTCTTTGGTCAAATAAGGCAAGACATTGAGGTATGCGATATCTTTCCTGACCATTTCCGGATAAAAATTCAGTTCGGCAAACAAATCCCGATAGTAAGGAACCGACTGTTGCGCGAAACACAGGCTATTAACAAGCTCATCTCGTGCTATTTGCAGACGCTGCTGAAATGGCAATTTATAGTGCCGCCGAAGTGCCGCCAATTTTGAACGGACAACACGTTTCTCGCGACTTTCGGCGATCGGATAAGCGATATAGGCGCTGGCTAACCCTTTCAGTGCTTTGAAAGGTTGATTGGCGAATACGCTTTCACCAAATTTTAATAAAGGATGATCTGCTCGAATCATGAATACAGCTTGGCACCAGTTAGATTATTTACAAATAGATAATTGAAAAGGAATTTTATTCCTTCACAAGATTTGCCGCCTTGGAGGGAATGATGACTTCATCAGACACAATGCGACCATGTTCAAGACTGATTTTCCGGTTACATAGCCGTTTAATTAATGCAGGATCATGCGTGGCAACCACCAGAATCGCCGCTTTGCCAACTAACCTTTCTAGGCGCACGGCAGCTTTGGCGCTGAATGCCGCATCACCAACGCTCAACCATTCATCCATGATGATGATATCTGCCTCGATGCTGGTCGAAATAGCGAACGCCAATCGCAGCATCATCCCGCTTGAATAGGTACGAACAGGCAGATTCAGATATTCACCTAACTCGCTAAAGTCGGCAATCTCATCGATTTTGTCTCTGATCTTCGCTGGCTTTAAACCATCCAGGATGCCACGCAAATAAATGTTTTCAAAACCGGTCGCATCTGGATCCAGACCCATCGATACATCGAGCAAGGACGCTATCCTGCCTTGCAACTTCAGCTCCCCCCGCACCGGCGCATAAACACCTGCCAGCACACGAAGCAGCGTTGTCTTCCCGGACCCGTTATGTCCAACCAATCCGACACGAGCGCCCTCGTCGAAGTTGAAACTCAAATTATCAAGCGATCTAACAATTGAATGCCGGCCAGCATCCTTACCGATTTTTCCGCCTGTGGAAATATTTAGTACTACCTTTTTGAGCGATCGATGGGAGTTCTCATAAATGGGGAATTCGACTGAAATATCTTTTGCAGCAATAAAAGTAGACATAGCATTACAACCAGTAAGGAACACGATTACGATAACGACGCATCAAAAACTGAGCGAAGAAGAAGCCAATGACCAGAAAACCGATCGACCATGCCCACGACTCCCAAAGTATTGGACGTCCGGTAATCGGTGCGCGGATTAATTCAATCATGTGATACAGCGGGTTGTAATGGGCAACCCATGCTCTGTCTTTCAAAATTTCCGGTGACCACATTACAGGAGTGAAAAAGAAGGCTACTTGAACCAGGTTAGTGACAATCGGCGAAATATCGCGGAACCTGGCAGATAACACTCCAAGAACTATACCAAGCCAGACTCCGTGTAAAAGGAGGATGAAGAGTCCTAACGGAAGTAGCAAAAATTCAATAGTTGGCCATTTACCAAAAATGATCAGCATTACTACAACAACAGGAAGACTATGCAGGAGGATGGCAAAGTTTCGCCAAGCAATGCGACACACATGTACTGTCAAAGGCAAGCGGATTTGCTTGATCAAATAAGTAGAGCCAATGAACGCAGTACAACCTTCGGTTACCGACGCTGCAAGATATTGCCAAACTACCAAACCAACAGCCAGATAAGGCAAATAATTATGTATCTCTTGGTTGAGCAACGTTGAATAAAGTGCTCCCAGCACAAGTACTAAGATGGCGGTACTGAGTGTGAACCAGAAGGGACCTAATACGGATCGGCGGTAGCGTTGTTTGATATCGTGCCAACCGAGAGTACCCCAGACTTGATAGGCGGCGATGCCTCTTAACAGGTCGTTTTTTTCGTCGTGTGATGCGAGATTTTTAGCACTGTTTTCAGTGCTATTGGTTTCTAATATACTCATTATTATGCTACCTTGACTTATTCATCAAAAATTTTTAGAAATTAACTTCTTCATGCGATAAAAAAATATCTATATTTTTTTCTGACAATAATAATAATAATTTATTTCATCATGAGAATGACAACCACTTATGACCAAAATAACTAGTGAACGCAGGTACTAAAATTCCGATAGAGTGGGCTATTTCTAAATTATAAAAGTCAAATTCCAAAATAGGAAACAGATAATTGACGAGACCAACGCTAATCAGCCATGCCTGCAATATCCCCACAAGGTTGACCAAAATAAAATATGCACCAGAGCGAAATGTATATTGCCTTTGTACTTTAAATACAAAAATACGAAATAAAAAATATGCAAAAACCATTCCGGTAATGTATGCAAAAACTATTGCAGCAGAATATCCCATCCATAAGCTATAAAAAATTCTTGACGAAAAATTTATTAATGCAGAAATTCCACCAACCAATAAAAATAGAAATACTTGCCTAGTCATGATTTATGTAATTAGTAAATCTTTACTAATGACCAAAAAGCCCACGCTGCATCACAAGATGCCATGCAGGTTGTTTTAAAAATCAACGCATCACCTTTATTGATTGATAATGGCAAAGATTTACTCTTTAAAAAGTCAATTTTTTTCGACTGTTTGTTTATACAATCGTTCATCAATGTTTGACCGTTCGATGCTTTTATGATTTCAAAACAAACACCAAAATGCTTTCCCTCAGCGTCTTCCTTGAGCCCATATGTCACGTCAATATTTTCAGAATTATCTGGAATAATATATTTCATCAAACTTGGGGCATGAGCGAATAAATTTTGTCCCTCCATCATCACATATGGTGCGCCTATTTCACTGGACTTCTCCATTAGTTCAAGTACCCCAACCGTTCTTTTTTCATTTTTTGCAAATTTTTCAATATCTAAATCACTACCTTGGGTTGTTTTTTTCAACAAAGAAAATCCTGCAAATTTAAACTTCTCTACTGACTCATAATATTTCTTTACTTCAAGTGACAGCACACTTTGCTCATGAGGCCATACTGGTTGGTGTCTTAGAATGTAATCTGGCTGATAATGTGTAAGCCACCCAAAAAACTCTCTATTTCCAATATGATCTGCATTGTATTTATTGACCAATCCTAAAATATCTACAATTTTTCTGTCGGCGTACCAACCCACTGTGCCAATTTCAACCATAGCAATAGACGCATTTTTTGGGGTGTTTTCTTTAATCCACAGACCAATTTTCTGGTAATTATCGTTACCACCTTTAAGGTCAAATGAAACTGTTTTTGATAGTGAAATTAATACCATTGAAATTAAAATAAATATACCTGCCGTTCTGGTAAAGTCATTTTTGATATTTTTCAAAATTAGAAAAGCCTCCCAAATACCTTTGCACGAAAAAATTAGCAGCAAATAGAAAAAAGGAGCGTAGTACCAATGGTAATTAGGTATATTTAAAATAAAGTAAAAAGAAAACAATAAAACTGCAAATATCACAGAAATAATAGCGATTCTCTCTTTAATTAATAAGAGGAACCCATAAAAAGAAAAAGAAATATTAAATAGCAAAGAAAAATAACTACCTGAAAATGCCCAGTCTATTAAATATTTTACATTCAAAAAAATTCGACCATCACCCCACAATCCAGATTTTCCTTGTCCGATTTTCGCGCTACCAGTAGCAGGTAGTAAATCACCATAATAATAATAGTTCACCATGAATGGAAGTGAAAAAATGATAATTGAGATCACAATTATATTAATCTTTGGAAGTTTTTTTTCTCGAATTATATAATCTATTAAAATTACTGCAGCAAGGAAAACCCCTTCACTTCTGGTAATAACCAACAGAGTGAGTGCTATGAATACATATATGGATTCAATTTTATAAAGGTAAAGTGATAGACCAATAAGCATCAAAAATAAAGGCGTCTCCATACCAAATGTCAGATAGAAGAAAGAGAATGATCCAATTACAACTACTGTTAGAATCTCAGCGCCTAAGTCTTTACTAAATATTTTTGCGGAAAAAATGACTGACAAAGAAAATAGTACCGATGACACCAAAATTGTGGCCGCTTGCAAATCTTTAAAGACAAATGATGCCAGCAAAATAATGTAAGAAAAAAGCGGTGATGTTAGTCCGTTAAATTTCTCACCTGGATTATAAACAAGTCCCATTCCCTCTTGAAAATTTTTAATATATCTCAAATAAATTAAGGCATCATCTAATTGGTAGGAACGAGCCAGATATGAAAATGACCCCACTACAAATATTGATACAAAAAACAGAAGATAAATTTTTATATTTCTCATAATTATTTTAAAATATTAAATCCAAAATGAAGGTGACATACACAACTAATGGACATTAAATCTATACAGCTTTATAAACTACAAAAATCTAAGCTATATCAATTAGATGCTATGCTTACGAAAATCAAAGAACAAGCATTTAGGCGATGTTATGCTAATTAATTTGAAAAATCGGTAGTAAATTTTTTTATATCTACCTCACAACGAGATGCTCTAAATATCCATTTTATTAAATATAAACCTCGGCAAATGCCGAATAACCATCATCACAACTTCCCATTTTGCGGGTGCATACACAACAGGCTTGCCTTTCGCAATTCCCGTCACAATGCATTGCGCAACGTCTTCAACGCTAGCCATGCGCCCCCCCTGTTGCTTCAACTGCGCCGTCATTGGCGTGTCGGTTGGACCCGGCTTCACTAACACCACCTTGACCTTCGTTGCGGCCAACCGATGTTGCAGACCTTGGGCATAACGAGTCACCAGTCCTTTGGCGGCACCATAGACATAGTTGGATTTGCGTCCCCGATCGCCGGCTACCGAACCAATGATTGCCAGTGTTCCATGATTTTCCTTTTGCATTGCTCCTGCAAACGCCTCTGCGAATAACACTGGAGATATGCCATTGATGTTCAGTGCTTCGAAGTTGAGGGCAAGGTCTTGCTGGCAATTAGCCTGATCTGGCAAAGATCCGTGAGCAATCAAGACAACGTCAATGACACTCTCGGCAACGATCGCGGCAGTTAATTCGGTAATTGTTCTCGGATCGGTAAAGTTGGTTTGAATCACACGAATAAGCGATGCAGGGCTGCGCACCCGCAGATCAGCGGCTACGCGTTCTGTTTTGTCAGCATTACGCCCCACCAGAACCAGATCAACAGCCCCCTCCTTGACCCACAGCCGCGCACAATGTTCGGCCATGGACGAAGTAGCGCCAATAATAACGATCCGCTTTTTTGTATTTGACACGAATTAATTTCCTAATAGTCTGCGTGAAAGCGCCGAGCTGATGCCCGAATCGCGATATTTTATAAATTCCGGGAGCCGGGGATACCCGGCTTCGAACAGGTCACGCGGCATGCGCGCATCCTTGGCTGGATAGATACGTCCACCTGCCTCACGCACAATCCTGTCTAGACGATCAAACAGTTTCAAGGTTCGGCCACCCCGATTCGGGAAATCGAGCGCAAGAGTCACTCCAGGTTGCGGAAAACTGAGCATTCCGATAGGTTGACGGTCGCCAAATGTTTTTAAAACAGCAAGAAAGGAGCCATCTCCAGAACGCGCAATTTCATGCAACATTTCTTTTACTGCATCCTGCCCGACCGCTCGTGGCACGACACTTTGATATTGATAGAACCCCCGTGGCCCGTACATACGATTCCATTCCAGCAAGTTATCTAATGGATAAAAAAAGGACTCATAGTGCGATACGCTCGAACGTGCCTTCCACTTTTTCAGATGGAAGTAGGCCGTATTAAAGGGTCGTAACGACAGGCTATTGACCAAGGAGATTGGGGGTACCACAGGCATCGTACGCTTGCGATTGACTGGTGCCGGGCGGTCTCCGACGTCATGCGGATTGCCGCGCATGAACAAGCCGCGTCCGCTACCCGAGAGGCAATCAATCCAGGAAACGGTATGTTCCCACTCCGACTCCGACTCATCGGCAAGATTGAAAAACTGATTCAGATTTTCATAAGGAATCGTTTCTGTTGCCAACCATGGTCCGACGACTCGGCGCAGTTGTATCGTGGCGTTTAATATTATTCCGGTTAATCCCAAGCCTCCGACTGTCGCTGCGAACCAGTCGGATAACAGTTCAGGGCCACACTCAATAAACGTCCCATCTGTACGTATCATCTGAAGCAATTGCACGTGATCACCAAATGAACCACGTACATGATGGTTTTTGCCATGGATATCGTTGGCAATTGCACCGCCGACAGTCACCATCTGCGTACCGGGAGTGACCGGAAGAATCCATCCTCTTGGAATTGCCATCCGCTGGATATCTCGCAGCAGCACCCCCGCCTCGCAGATAAGTAGACCGCTCACCGCATCGAACTGAATAAAGCGGTCCATGCCAGTGGTCTGCCACAAGACACCATCAGGATTCAGACAACTGTCTCCGTAGCTGCGACCCATGCCGTATGCCAGCCCAGGACTAGGGGTTATCAACTGCTTCGCCACATGCCTAGGATCTGTTAATGCGCGAACTTCATGTTCCCACCGACCGAGCCTGCCCCAGGAAGATACGGCTACCACGGCCAACCCACCGTACCGAGCACTAATACAACAACGAATACAGCCCCCGCAAAGAGACTGGCTTTGTCCTTGACCGCAAACACAACAGGATCGTCATGCATGTTTCCACGGTGTGCTTGCATCCAGATCCAGCTCACCCAGAACAAAATGACGGGCACTGCACCCCAGATGAATTCCGGCGTGCGGTATAACTGCAGAACGACTTCGCTATTGAGATACATCGCAAGAACGACTACTGCCGCATAACCGGATGTGATGCCAAGCGTTTGCACCAGCGGTGCATCGGATGTGTAGTAGCCGCGACCATGTACCTTTTGCTTTCCATTGCCTACTTGCACTTGCAATTCTGCATAACGCTTAACGAAAGCCAATGACAAGAAAAGGAAGACCGAAAAAGCGAGAAGCCAAAATGATAACGGCATCTCTGCGGCTGCTGCGCCCGCAACAATACGCAGGGTGTACAGCATTGCCAAGGTCAAGCAATCCAGCAGCACCAGACGCTTGAGTCCCCAGGAATACGCGCATGTCAGCAAAAAATAGAACGCCAACCAAGGTAGAAAAGTACCCCCGACCTGGAATCCAAGAACCACGCTGATCAGCAACAATATTGGTGCCAGTACTACGCCCATCCAGGCAGGTATTAATCCGGAGGCAAAGGGTCGTTTGCACTTGCGTGGGTGTTGACGGTCACTTTCGAGATCCAGCAAGTCATTCGCAATATAGACCGACGAGGCACAAAGACTGAACGAAACAAATGCCAGAATCATGGCCATCCATGTGTCTATCTCGGCAACTTTGTGAGCTGCGAACAGCGGGACAAATAACAGTAAGTTCTTCATCCACTGGTGCACGCGCAGGACTCGGCGCCATCCGGATAAACCCGCTTTAGCGGCAGGAAACACGCGCTCTACTTCACAATTCTGCGCAGCCAAGTGGGTCAACTCCGACGACGCATTCACGACGATGGCTCGACGAGCGCTTTTCCACACCAAAAGGTCGGCACTTGAGTTGCCGACATAATCAAATCCGCCCTTGCCGAAACGCTGTTCTAACGCGTCTGCCTTGTGCTTACCGGCTAAATTTACTGCACCGTCACTCGCCATTACTTCATCAAAGAATCCGAGGTGCGTTGAAATGGCTAGCGCAATTTCCCGGTCGGATGCGGTGCAAAGAATCAACGTGCGTCCTAGCTCTTGTTGCTCCTTCAACCACACGATCAAGCTGACGTTGTAAGGTAAATTGGCAGGATCAAATTCCGTACGGGTAGCGAGTTGTTGCTTGAGCGCTGCCTTCCCTTGTAATAGCCAATATGGAATACGTAACGTATCAAGAGGGAAATCTCGTACTGCTCTCAATGTCGATTCATGGAGCATATCCGTGTGAATCAGGGTGCCATCAAGATCAACTATCAGTGGACAAGCGATCAATGCAAATTCCTTTAATGTCATCCCAATAATTGATCAAATTAAAACTTCAGATGCGTCTAAATTTTAATTAATTAATATTTATTAATTACTCGTTATATTTTTATGAAAATTTTTCCGCATCATGCAATGTCATTCCTTGACTGTCTTTCGCCGATAAATTCGGCGCACTTTGCATGGGCCAATCAATCCCAATCTCTGCATCATTCCAAGCAATACTCCGCTCAAACTCCGGCGCCCAATAATCGGTCGTCTTGTAAAGAAACTCCGCCGTCTCCGACAGCACCACAAATCCGTGTGCAAAGCCTTCCGGCACCCACAGCATGCGTTTGTTCTCGGCCGACAATTCCACGCCAACGTGCTGGCCGAAAGTCGGCGAGCTTTTGCGGATATCGACCGCGACATCAAACACAGTGCCTTGCACCGCACGCACCAGCTTGCCCTGTGGCTGCTGGATCTGATAGTGCAATCCGCGCAGTACATTCTTCGCAGAGCGGGAATGGTTGTCCTGGACGAATTGCACGTCACGCCCCACCGCGTCGTTAAACTGGCGACTATTGAAACTCTCAAAAAAGAAGCCGCGCTCGTCACCGAACACCTTCGGTTCGATAATCAGGACATCGGGAATACTGGTTACGATGATGTTCACCGGATGGTCCCTTCTTTCAACAAGCGCAGCAGGTACTGACCGTAGCCATTTTTTGCCAGCGGCTGCGCCAGCTTTTCCAGCTGCGCCGCGTCAATGAATCCCTTATGAAAGGCAATCTCTTCCGGGCAGCACACTTTCAAGCCTTGCCGATGCTCGATGGTCTGGATGAAGTTGCTGGCTTCGATCAGGCTTTCGTGGGTGCCGGTATCGAGCCACGCATAGCCCCGCCCCATGATTTCGACATCAAGCTGCTTGCGCTCGAGATAAACGCGATTGAGGTCGGTAATTTCCAGCTCACCACGCGCCGACGGCTTCAGATCTGCCGCGATACCGGTGACCTGGTTGTCATAGAAATACAGGCCGGTCACGGCGTAGTTACTCTTTGGTACTGCCGGCTTTTCTTCGAGGCTCGTGGCATGACCTTGCGCATCGAAATCGACAACGCCATAGCGCTCGGGATCTTGCACGTGATACGCGAAGACGGTAGCGCCGCTGGTGCGGGCATCTGCTTGCTCCAGTTGCTTGTGCAGGTCGTGACCGTAAAAAATGTTGTCGCCGAGGACCAGCGCACTAGGCGCATCGCCGATGAAGTCCTTGCCGATGATGAAGGCTTGGGCGAGACCATCTGGACTAGGCTGCACCGCATACTGAAGATTGAGGCCCCAGGCACTGCCATCGCCGAGCAATTGCTCGAAGCGCGGTGTGTCTTGCGGTGTCGAGATGATCAGGATGTCGCGGATACCGGCCAGCATCAGGGTGCTGAGCGGGTAATAAATCATCGGCTTGTCGTAGATCGGCAGCAGCTGCTTGGAGACGACCTTGGTCACCGGATACAAGCGGGTGCCGGAGCCGCCGGCGAGAATGATACCTTTGCGTTGTTGGGTCATGGTGGCTTCTAAAGGATTTCGGTAAGCAGGCGGGCGACACCCATTTGCCAGTGCGGCAAGGTCAGGCTGAAGGTCTGCTGCAGTTTGTCGGTATTGAGGAGCGAGTTATTGGGGCGCGTGGCAGGCGTTGGAAACGCACTAGTTGCCACGGGCAGGATCGCTTCCTGCGCCACCTTGATATCGACACCCGCTTGCCGCGCGAAGTCGACGACAAAACTGGCGTACCCGTGCCAGCTGGTCTGACCACCGGCAACCAGATGGTACAAGCCGCTGACATCGGGGCGCTGCAAGGCAGTGCGGATGGCATGTGCGGTGACGTCGGCGAGCAAGTCGGCACCGGTCGGCGCGCCGATCTGGTCATCGATGACGGTGAGGCGATCGCGCTCTTTGGCCAGGCGCAGCATGGTCCTGGCGAAGTTACCGCCGCGCGCCGCATACACCCAGCTGGTGCGGAAGATCAGATGCTTGCAGCCGGAGGCGCGGATAGCGTCTTCGCCGTCGAGCTTGGTCTGGCCGTAGACGCTTAACGGTCCCGTCGGGCTGGTCTCTGTCCATGGTGCGGTGCCACTGCCGTCGAACACGTAGTCGGTCGAATAGTGGACGAGCCAGGCACCGAGTCGCTGCGCTTCCTGCGCGAGTACCGCCGGGGCTAAGGCATTGATGGTGCGTGCCAGTTCAGGTTCGCTTTCGGCCTTGTCGACCGCGGTGTGGGCGGCGGCATTGACGATGATGTCGGGAGCCACCGCACGGATGGTGTCGGCCAGGCCGGCGAGATTGGTGAAGTCGCCGCAGTAATCGGTGCTGTCAAAATCTACCGCGACCAACTCGCCCAATGGTGCCAGGCTGCGCTGCAGTTCCCAGCCGACTTGCCCACCTTTGCCGAGGAGCAGGATCTTCATGCGGCGCGCTCGGCGTAATTCTTTTCTACCCATTCGCGGTAACTGCCGGACTGGACGTGGGCGACCCAGTCCTGGTTGTCGAGGTACCAGGCGACGGTCTTGCGGATGCCGGTGTCGAAGGTCTCGGCGGGCTTCCAGCCGAGTTCACGTTCGATCTTGCTGGCATCGATGGCGTAGCGGCGGTCGTGGCCGGGGCGATCGGTGACGTAGGTGATTTGTTCGGCGTAGCGCTTGCCGTCGGGACGACCGCGCAGTTCGTCGAGCAAGGCGCAGACGGTGTGGACGATGTCGAGGTTGGGTTTTTCGTTCCAGCCGCCGACGTTGTAGACCTCACCGACCTGGCCGGCTTCAAGCACGCGGCGGATCGCGCTGCAATGGTCCTTGACGTAGAGCCAGTCACGGATTTGCTGGCCGTCGCCGTAGACCGGCAGTGCTTTGCCAGCGAGCGCGTTGACGATCATCAGCGGGATCAGCTTTTCGGGGAAATGGAACGGGCCGTAGTTGTTCGAGCAATTAGTGGTCAGCACCGGCATGCCGTAGGTGTGATGGTAGGCACGCACCAGGTGATCGCTGGCGGCTTTGCTGGCGGAGTACGGGCTGTTGGGTTCGTAGCGGTGCGTCTCGGTGAAGGCCGGCTCGTCCTTTGACAGGGAACCGTAGACTTCATCGGTGGAGACATGCAGGAAGCGGAAGGTGGATTTCTTATCCGCAGGCAATAGTGACCAGTAGTTACGGGCGGCTTCGAGCAGGCGGAAGGTGCCGACGACGTTGGTCTGGACAAAATCTTCCGGGGCATGGATCGAGCGGTCGACGTGGCTTTCGGCGGCGAAGTTGAGGATGGCGCGGGGTTGATGTTCGGTTAGCAGGCGGGTGAGTAGCGTGCTATTGCCGATGTCGCCGTGGATGAAGATGTGGCGCGGGTCGTTGGCGAGGGCAGCGAGGTTCTCGCGGTTGCCGGCGTAGGTTAGCAGGTCAAGGTTGATGACCGGCTCGTCGGATTGTGCCAGCCAGTCATTGACGAAATTCGCGCCGATGAAGCCGGCACCACCTGTTACTAAAATCATTTGTTGCCTTTCAAATCCTGATTATCCGGGACAGTTATGGCAGCGTGGGCTGCGGTATTTCGCCTCTTCCGGTGGACTGGATTGTCGTTTTCGGGACAGGCGGCGAGTGGACAGCCAGCGTTTTGTGTCTCTAAAACCGAGTGATTTTACCTTAGCAGCGCTCTAGCCCTGATGTTTTGCCTACTAATTATTACAAATAGCTGGGGCAAGGACTGCGAGCAAATCAAGATTGCGATTTTTGGGTGATGTTTCGCGAGACTTGATGTCGCGCAATCCCCTCACAAATCTTGTCAAGAACTCGCTCATCATGACGAGATTAGCCTGAAATCTCGTCATGATGATGAGATTCGCTCTATAATCTCGTCAAATGATGTGATTGATAGGATTGTTATTCGATGACTATTTCTCCCTTTTCAGCTCGCGATGAAGCACTGCTACGTTATGTCCTTGCCGCCGGCGCACCCACAAGCCCTGGTTCATTAGAACAAGTTCTCAACGTTTCCCGGCCCACCCTCAATCGGACAGTGCGAGACCTTGTAGCCGCTGGCTTTTTGGACAAACAGGGAGATGGGCGGTCGACTCGTTACGTGGCTTCCGAAGCAGCGCGTGATGCGCTGGCAGCCTCTACTCCTTACCCACCTACTCCGACAGGCTCAAATCTGCTCTGGTGGTCACAGGCTGCCCTGCTGTTGGTTGAATCACTTCGTGCGCCGCTTGGAACTCGCACTCCAGTAGGCTATGACCGAGCCTTCGTCTCCGACTACATCCCAAACCAATCCAGCTTACTTCCCTTGCAGCTGGCCACAGAACTGTACAGCGCCGGCCGTAGTCAGGACCAGCACCCTGCGGGGACCTATGCACGAGAGGTTCTGGAGCAGTTACTCATCGATTTGTCCTGGTCGTCGTCGCGCCTGGAGGGCAACAATAAGAGCTTGCTCGATACCAAGGCGTTGTTTGAACTGGGGGAAGGCACCGATGCCATGGACGAAGACACCTTGATGCTGCTCAACCACAAGAACGCCATCGAATTCATGGTCGAGGCCGTCCCGACAGAAGGTATTACCATGCCCGTCCTCGTTGACCTGCAGGCCAAGCTGATGCGGGACCTTTTGAAGGACGCGCGGGACATTGGTAGCATCCGCCGGCGTATTGTGAACATCGATGGATCTGTCTACTCTCCGAGCAACATCCCGACGCTCCTGGAAGATACGCTGCAGGACATCATCGACAAGGCCCGTCAAATTCGAAACCCCGTGGAGGCCGCCTTCTTTTTATGGGTCAACGTGGCGTATCTCCAGCCATTTGCTGACGGCAACAAGCGCACAAGCCGCCTGAGCGCTAACATGCCGCTCCTGCTGTACAACTGCGCCCCGTTGTCCTTCCTGGACGTGGAGCGCACAGACTATGCAACAGCGATGATGGGTGTCTACGAACAGCGCAACGTTTCTGCAGCAGTAGAACTGTTTGAATTTATCTATCGTCGCTCGATTCAAAAGTACAGCGTACTGCGCGCCTCGCTGTCCGTACCTGACCCGCTTCGAGCGCGCTACCGGAAAACCTTGAATGAGCTCATGCAGTTTGTCGTCTTCTACGGCAAAACGTTATACGACGCACTCTCGGAGGTACCCGTCGATACTGCAGACCTGGCGGCATTGCGCGCCATCGCCAATACTGAACTCGACCAGCTTGAACAATACAATGGTGCCCGGTACAACCTTGCGCGAGGCATGACGCAGCGATGGATTGACGCCGGACGGCCCAGATAAGCGGGCCTGCCGGCTCACACTGACGTCAAGTCGAGATCAAGATGTCGGCAAATCGAACACCAGCACATGCGCCTGTTTGGCATCACCAAGGCTGAGCTGCGTTTCTGCCGTTACACGCACAGCATCACCCGCTTCGAGCTGCACGCCGTTGACGACAACCGCACCGGTGGCTACATGCACATAGGCAAGGCGTTCCGGATCGAGCGACAGGCTGGCGCTTTCGGTGCCATCGAACAAGCCCGCATACACGTGGGCGTCTTGGTGCACGACGACCGAGCCATCGCGGCCATCCGGACTGGCGATCAGGCGCAGAAGGCCGCGCTTTTCTGCATCGTCAAAATGCTTTTCTTCGTAGCCGGGCGGGATGCCTTGCACGTTAGGCTCGATCCAGATCTGCAGGAAATGGGTCTGGCGATCCTTGGCGTGGTTGAATTCGGAATGCATTACGCCGGTGCCGGCACTCATCCTTTGCACGTCGCCGGGACGGATCACGCTGCCGTTGCCGATATTGTCCTTGTGCGCCAGTTCGCCATCGAGCACGTAGCTGATGATTTCCATGTCGCGATGGCCATGCGTACCGAAGCCGGCGGCGGCATCGACGCGATCTTCGTTGATGACGCGTAGCGGGCCGAAGCCCATGTGGGCCGGGTCGTGATAACTGCCGAACGAGAAGCTGTGGTGGGAATCCAGCCAGCCATGGTTGGCGTGGCCGCGGTCGTTGCTTTTGCGAATTTGCAGCATGGTGGGGTCCTTTTATTGGCGTTAGTGGAATGATTTAGTCCCTGCACTATAGGCGCTGGGCGGGAATGGGTTGGGGAGTCAATTCTGGACGGACTTGGCATCATCGACATTAGCGATCGCAATAGAGGTTTGCTAGTGCGGTAATGGGTTTGAATCGGGGAATAGTAGTTTGTAATTCTTGAGGTCTTCCTCGAAGGCATTGCATCGCAGGAGCGCCTCGTAGACATCGTTTCGGGTCAGACTGTAATCAAACGCGACAGTCCAGGATTGAATACGGGTCATGGCACGAAGGTACGGCGTCGCATCGCTGTTGTTTGACATTGCCTTCAACGGCAACAAGTAATCTTCCCGGTAGACCGTTGGCACGATGATGCGCGACCGGCCGGCGGCACTGAGTACACAGTTCATGGCCAGGCGCGCGGTTCGGCCATTGCCGTCCTTGAACGGGTGCACCTCCGAGATGACGAACATCGTCATCAACGCCCGGGCAAGCGGGTCTTCTAGTGCAACAATCCGTGCGAAGCCTTCGCGCAACGTGCCCTGGACGAGTGTAGGGTCGACGAACACCGTGGCACCGGCCTGGTTGTTTTGGTCTTTCCATTCGCCGGGGTTCTTGTCCAGGCGCGAGCGCATCACCAGCGCGTTGACGCTCTTGAGCCAGTGCAAGAACTCGTCGGCTGTGCCTGGCGGTTGGTCTCGCCAAGGAGGCTGCATCGCCGCCTGGAATGTGCCGAGCACGTCATGCGAGTCTTCTGCTCTGTTCGGGATAAGTTTGCCCTCAAAAACGATTTCTTCGGCTTCGCGCACCAGGAAGGTCGTGCCTTCGATGGTGTTCGAGAAGTAGGCCTCGAAGAACGCGAACGTTTCTCGCGCGCTGCCGGAGTCTGCTGCTGCGGGCAATTCAGGCAAGGCCTCCACACGCAAGCGGCCGAACAGGGTGTCGAACAATTCCAATCGAGCGGGGTCGTAGGGTAAGCCACCCGCCCGAGCGAGCGCTTGCTTGCTCCGGAGCTTTTTACTCTCGTGCGTCCCCAGCAACGCACCCATGATGCCGTCCAGCCGCTTGAATTCCTTGTCTCGCCCAAGGACAGCAGCCAGTGCGCGGCAGTTATCGCGGAGCTCATTGAACCGATACTCCCCGCGAATTAACAGCATTTTGTCCAGTTGGGCCTCAAGGTCCTCTGCACTCAACACGCGCTCGCTGACCCCACGGCCGGTAGCCATGTTCTCCAGCAACCACCAGGCTTGACTGGCCAGAAATAGTTTCTTGTAGACCACGTCGCCAGTGACAGCGACGGGACCTGGAAGGACTCGAACGGTCAGCCCGGGCAACTCGATGGTTCGCGGGCGCTGTCCACGGGTCATGTACAGACGACCAGCGAAAGGCTTGGCGTCGTGGGCGCTCCGATAGCTGATTACACCGCCGGGGAGTAAATGGCCGACGATATTGAGCCAGTTCCGCGTGACCACCGCCTCTGGCGGACTGGCAAGGTTGCTCGTGTAGACGCCCTGGTACAGCTTGCGCAGCTGCCCTTCCTCTGCCATACGCAGGATGCGGCGATCTACTGCTGCATCGTCACCTCCGGTGAAGAGCACCTCGGGCATCAAGATGTCGGTTTTCTGTTTGATAGTCACCGCTAATCCTCTTCGCATGTCTGAAAAGTGTTTAATTATGGGTCGCTTCGTCTGAAAAGTGTGCTGTTCTGCCGCAAGGAGTTTGTCGGAATTTTTGTGAATTGGTGCTTGTTGGGCAGGCGATATGTCTGAATAGTGTATTTTATTTGAATAATTTGTCGGATATTTGTATTTTTCTGTGAAGAGGAGCATCTTGTCTGCGCTATGCGCTTGTGAGTAGGTGTCGCGCATCATGCGCACATTCGTGCTCCGGGATCTGGCGTGCAACCGCCGGCCTGATCGATGCAGCTGTCGGTTGCGGGTCCTATCGTCATGCCAGACACGAACACGAGCGATCGCAATACAGGTTTGCTGGTGTGGTTGTGGGTTTGGATCGGGTATCGAACTGCTTGGATGTAGTAACTTGTTGGAGTGATAGGCTTGTCCGGGCAGCTTGTTTCCTGCAGATTCAATGAGTGGCTGTTTGCGCCAGAAACATCATTAGACGAAGCGTGTATCAACAGCGCGTTATCTTCTACAGCGTGAGCAGCTATGCCGCTCTAAACGTATGGATAATTTAATTTCCTGGACCTCCGACTTTCCACGACCGAATCTGACTTGATAGCACTGCGTCCCTATGCCAGCAAGTATATCTGGTGGAAGACGCCAGACGAGGCAATGCTCCTGCCCGAGCGCGTGGTCGCGCAAGTGATGAATATTGGCGATTACAGTGATGTGCAGACCGTTGCCAACCGCATTGGCGACACGTATTTGCGCTATGTCCTGCAGCATGTCGCGATTGGTCAATTTTCCGAACGATCCTGGGCTTACTGGCATTATCGACTTGGGCTGACATCGGCGATTGAGGTGATGCCGGCGATGCTGAAACGGAGGCTTGAATAATGGGCTGCTTCAAACCGTGGATGGATATTCTTCCCGAAGCACAACGACAATTGTGGGGCCAATTGCAACCGACGCAAGCGTTCGGGCTGGTTCTTTACGAGATGAAAAAAAGACCTTGATCAATGCCGCGAGTGACATTCGAGACCTGCCGGATGTGGCGATCACAACACGGAAGCTGTCATTATCGACGCTGGCCTGACGTCCTTAAGCGCTCTACAGATATTTTTTATTTGCGTTGTCTCTTCGGTCCCCCACCCAACAACACCGCCATACGTGACTTGTTCTTGTTCGCCGGCACCGTTGTACTCGGAAACCGTTCGTTCTGATCTTGTCGAAGGCGTTACGGACGGTTCGCCTTCGACAAGCTTCCTTCGACAGGCTCAGGACGAACGGGAGGTGTTGTCGCTGGACTGTGCGCCTTCGCCAAGCTCAGGACGAACGAGCGGTGGTGCATACGGTGCCCGCAACCAGAGCACTACGAACAACGGGAGCACAAAGATCCGCACATTTATTCTGCGCAAATTCCTGTGCTCCCGTTAATTTGACCTACAAAACGTCTTACCCCTTCGGCACCCCACCCAACAACACCGCCCTGCGCGGCTTGTTCTTGTTTGCTGCTGCGGTGGCACTAACCGGTTCGACCGGTGCGGCAACGTTCGGCTCGTACGGTTTGGAAAACCATGGGTCGACTTTTTCGCGCCGCTGAAATGGCGGACGGGAGGTATCGGTTCGGGACGACTCCGAATGACTGGAATCTTCGCGGAAAGGACGCGGCGGACGCACCGGACGCTCCGTCGGCGCCTGCGCTGAAACAGCACCTGCCGCGAGCGGCGCAGCGGCAGCTTCCGCATCACGCCGCGGCCGTCGCTCGGCGCGCTCCACCGGCGGCGTGTAGCCGACCAGCTCTGCCGGCACGAACTTGTGGTTGATCAACTTTTCGATATCAAGCAGCAGCCGCTCATCCTTGGTCGTGAACAGCGAAATCGCATCCCCCGACGCACCCGCACGACCAGTGCGGCCGATGCGGTGAACGTAGTCTTCGGCGTTGTACGGCAAGTCGTAATTGATCACGCACGGCAGGTCAGAGATGTCGAGGCCGCGCGCCGCCACATCAGTCGCCACCAGCACGTCAATCTCGCCCCCCTTGAACGCTTCGAGCGCGGCCATGCGTTCGGACTGGGTCTTGTCGCCATGAATTGCCGACGCTTTGACGCCGCCTTTTTCCAGTTCGCGCGCGAGGCGTGATGCGCCTATCTTGGTGTTCGAAAACACCAGCACCTGCTTGAGCTGGCGACCGCGGATCAGGTGCGCGACGATGTCGCGCTTGGCATCGTCGCTGTCGACCTTGTAGACCACTTGCGTGACACGGTCGGCGGTCTGGTTGCTGCGGGCGACTTCGATAGTGACGGGATTATCCAGAAAACTGCTGGCGAGCTTTTTGATCTCGCCGGAGAACGTGGCCGAGAACATCAGGTTCTGGCGCTTCTTCGGCAGCAAGTTGATGATGCGTTGCAGGTCCGGCAGGAAGCCCATGTCAAGCATGCGGTCGGCTTCGTCCATGACCAGGATCTGGGTTTGCGACAGGTTCAGCGTTTTTTGCTGGACGTGATCGAGCAAGCGACCCGGCGTGGCGATGACGATCTCGACACCCGCGCGCAAGGCGGCGGTCTGTGGTGCCATGTCCATGCCACCGAAAACGACGGTCGAGCGCAATGGCGTATGACGGCAATAAGCCTTGACGTTTTCAGCGACCTGGTCGGCCAGTTCGCGGGTTGGAGTCAGGATCAAGGCGCGCACCGGATGGCGCGCCGGCGAGGCACTGTTACTGGCATTGGCCAGCAACAACTGGATGATCGGCAATGAAAAACCGGCAGTCTTGCCGGTTCCGGTTTGCGCTGCACCCATGACGTCGCGGCCTTGCAGGACCACGGGAATTGCCGCCGCCTGGATAGGGGTGGGATGCTCGTAGCCCTGATCAGCGAGGGCGCGCAGGATTTCAGCGGATAGTCCGAAATCTTCAAAGCGGAGGGCGGGTTCCCTGTCAGGAACAGCGTCGGTCTGGATGTCAGTCATGATATATGGTGGGCCTCCCGTGAGTCGAACACGGCACCAACGGATTATGAGTCCGCTGCTCTAACCAAGCATGAGCTAGAGGCCCATTTTCTTTCGTGCGGATTTGCATCCGCGGGTTGCGTCTGGCTCAGCGAACCAGACAAATGTTCGGGTCAGCTACTGCGGGGCGAACTGTACCGTGATTTTAACCGGCCGTCCCGCAGTGCCGTCATTAATTTCCTTCGAGGAAGCTTTTCAGGCGATCGGAACGCGATGGATGACGCAGCTTGCGCAACGCCTTCGCTTCGATCTGCCGGATCCGCTCGCGCGTGACGTCGAATTGCTTGCCGACTTCTTCGAGGGTGTGGTCGGTCGACATCTCGATGCCGAAACGCATCCGCAGCACCTTGGCTTCGCGCGGCGTCAGTGAATCGAGCACGTCCTTGACCACGCCACGCATCGACGCATGCAAGGCCGCATCGGCCGGGGCCAGCGTGTTGTTGTCTTCGATGAAGTCGCCCAGATGCGAATCGTCGTCATCACCGATCGGCGTTTCCATCGAGATCGGTTCTTTGGCGATCTTCATGATCTTGCGGATTTTTTCTTCCGGCATTTCCATCTTGATCGCCAGCGTGGCCGGATCCGGCTCGGCACCGGTTTCCTGCAAGATCTGCCGCGAGATGCGGTTCATCTTGTTGATCGTTTCGATCATGTGCACCGGAATCCGGATCGTGCGGGCCTGGTCGGCAATCGAACGCGTGATCGCCTGGCGAATCCACCAGGTGGCATACGTCGAAAACTTGTAGCCGCGCCGGTATTCAAACTTGTCAACCGCCTTCATCAAACCGATGTTGCCTTCCTGGATCAAGTCCAGGAATTGCAGGCCACGGTTGGTGTACTTCTTTGCAATCGAAATCACCAGCCGCAAGTTGGCTTCGGTCATTTCGCGCTTGGCCTTGCGGGCCTTCATTTCGCCGGCCGCCATGCGCCGGTTGATGGCACGCAAATCCGGCAATGGCAGCACGACGCGCGATTGCAAATCCAGCAGCTTCTGTTGCAGTTCCTTGACCGTCGGCACGTTGCGACCGAGGATCACGCTGTACGGATGATTGCCGCTGACTTCGCCATCGACCCAGTCCAGATTAGTTTCATTGCCCGGGAAAACCTTGATGAAATGGCTGCGCGGCATGCGGCATTTGTTGACCGCGACATCGAGGATCTGCCGTTCGATATGACGTACTTCTTCGACCTGGCCGCGCAAGGTATCGCAGAGCTTTTCGACCACCTTGGCCGTAAAGCGGATTGCCAGTAATTCACTGGAAATCAGTTCCTGGGCCTTGACGTAGGCCTTGGAGTTATAGCCTTCTTTTTCGTAGGCCTTGCGCATCTTGTCGAACTGAGTCGAAATCGCCTGGAACTTCACCAGCGATTCGCGCTTGAGCTGTTCGATCTGCTCGGCTGTGAAGCCGGCTGCACCGGAGGCGTTGGTTTCTTCTTCTCCGCCGGATTCTTCTTCTTCGGCTTCTTCTTCCTCTTCCTCGTCATCGTCTTCGCTGACCACTTTTGGCGGTGGCGGCACGACAACTTCAATCACCAGCATGTCCACCAGACCATCGACGATTTCATCGATCTTGGTTTCGCCGTTGGTGATGCGCTCGGCCGCCGCGAGGATTTCGGAGATCGTGGTCGGGCAGGCCGAGATGGCCTGGATCATGTCTTTGAGGCCGTCTTCGATACGCTTGGCGATTTCGATTTCGCCTTCGCGGGTCAGCAGCTCGACCGAACCCATTTCGCGCATGTACATGCGCACAGGATCGGTGGTGCGACCAAAATCGGAATCGACCGTCGACAGCGCTGCTTCGGCAGCCGCTTCGGCTTCATCGTCGCTGGCAACCGTAGCAACGTTGTCAGTGAGCAGCATGCTCTCGGCATCCGGCGCGTGCTCGTAGACGGCGATACCCATGTCGTTGAAGGTCCCGATGATGCCTTCGATGGCTTCGGGATCGACAATGTTTTCGGGCAGGTGATCGTTGATTTCGGCGTAGGTCAGGAAGCCGCGGTCTTTACCGAGCTTGATGAGGGTCTTGAGCTTCTGGCGACGACGTTCGAGTTCTTCTTCGGTGGCTTCGGTGTCGGACGAAAAGGCATCCTTGAGCAGCGCCTTTTCCTTGGCTTTGCGGTCCTTGGCCTTGGCCTTGTCGACCGCCTTCAGTTCGGCCCGTTCGACCGCATTGAGTGCGGCGACTTCGTCGTTTTCCGGCTGGAATTCTTTTGGCTTGCGACCGCGACGGCCCGGCACCTTGATCGATGGCAGGATGTAGCCGGAGGTATCGATCGCGGCCAGCGTGGCGGCATCAGTCGTCTGGCTCACCGTGGCCGTGATCATCACGTTCACACCGGGCTTGTTCTCGACCTTGACTTCCGCTTTGGGGTCAGTCCTGGCAGTGGCTGCCTTGGCGGATGGCTTGGCGGCGGTTTTGGTTTCGGATTTCTTGGTTGTCACAGGAGCTTTCAATTGCGCTGATACCGGGCTTGCAGCCAATACGGTTGCAGCGTTGGTCGTTGCTTTGGAGCCGGCCTTCGGGGCTGCGTTAGTCGGTGGTGTCGCTGACCTGCCGGACGGTGTTTTTCCTGCTGCAACGGGGGTCGCCTTAGCGGGCTTGACCGGCTTGACCGGCTTGGCCGGATTGGCGTCATCGACAGGGAGCGTCGCAGTTTTCGAGGTTTTCTTCATTGCGTTTGCCATGGGTCAACTACCAAAAGGTTCTGGATACAGGGTCGGGTCGTACGTGGCTTCACGCACATCATCACCGGAATCGCAACTACGCACTGTTCTTGTTTTTCGCCCTGCGCTGCGAATGCCGCGACGCCGGACAGCTGCTCTGTGGCCTTGAATCAAAAGCCCGACAGAATACCATATGACAGTGTTTTTTCTGCCCAAAGTGACCAATTCGCACCATGGAAAACACCTCGCCACTACACCTTGCCGCGTTCGACGGACGGGCGCTTTTGCTTATCGCCGGCTGATTTCTGCCTCGGCATCGCGTCGTAATTGCTCTTGTTTCAGGGTCAGCTCACGGTAACGTGTGCGTGCTTCATCATGTCCCATTCCACCCGCGGCCAGCTGATCAAGCTCGGCCTTGAGCACCTTCATTTTTGTCTGCCTGACCGCACCAGCCAGTTCCAGACGGGCAGCATCCCGATCCGATTCCGGCTCAGCGGCGACCTCGGCGATCATGCCGTCGAATTCCGGACCACCGGCCCGCAGGTTTTCGGACAACATCGCGAAACTGGCTTGCGCGCCCATCTCCTGTCCGGCAACCACCAACTGCATCAACATCACGGCGCTGTCGGGCACAAAATGCAGCATCGCATCGAGCGCGTCCTGATCCAGCTCGGAGGCCAGCACCGGATGCGCAACCAGCAGGCGCATCACCTGCAATTCCAGCCCGACCGGTGCAGTGCGTTTTCCGCGCGGTGGTGCGGCGCGAACACGTGCGGCCGGACTGGCCAGTTCAAACAGCGTTTCGATCTCGGTCGGCGTGGTCCGGGTCAGTTGCGCCAACTCACGTACGATTTGCAATCGCAACGACGATGCCGGCATCGCCTGCAACAGCGGCTTGGCATCGAACTGCACCTTGGCCCGCCCTTCCGATGTCGTCAGGTCGTTGTCATCGGTGACTACTTTCAGCAGGAATTGCGACAGCGGCATCGCATCCCGCACCTGCTGCTCGAAACCCGCCGTGCCGTGCTCGCGCACGTAACTGTCGGGATCGTGTTCCGACGGCAGGAACAAAAACTTGATCGTCTTGTTATCGGCTGCATACGGCAGGCTTGCTTCCAGCGCACGCCGCGCCGCACGCCGGCCGGCACCGTCGCCATCGAAACTGAAGATCACATGATCAGTCTGGCGCGACAGCTTTTGCACGTGAACCGCTGTACAGGCCGTACCCAAGGTTGCCACCACTTGCGGAAATCCCAGCTGGGCCAGCGCCACCACATCCATGTAGCCTTCGGTCACCAGCACATATCCCGCATCGCGAATCGCCTGGCGCGCTTCGAACAGGCCGTACAATTCACTACCCTTTTGAAATAAGGGCGTCTCCGGAGAATTCAAGTATTTCGGTTCACCACTATCCAGAATACGGCCACCGAAACCAATTACCTGCCCCTTGGTATTGCGTATCGGGAACATTATCCGGTCACGAAACCGGTCATAGCGCTTCCGGTTGCCACCTTCTTCATCGGTCCGGTCGATCACCAGCCCTGCTTCGACCAACGCCGTCAATTCGTAGTCCGGAAACACCGACCGCAAGCTGTCCCAGCCTTCCGGCGCATACCCGATACCGAAGCGGGCAGCAATTTCGCCTGTCAGCCCGCGCCCGATCAGATAGCTCTTGGCGCGCTCGGCAGTACGCAACTGCAACCGGTAGTGATCACAGGCCTGCGTCATCGCCTCCGACAGCGCCAGGCTCTTGGCCTGGTATTCGGCGCGTTGGGCCGGCGGCATCTTGTCGTCGCTCTCGGGCACCACCATGCCGACGTTTTGCGCCAGATCCTTGACCGCGTCGACAAAGCCCATGCCCGAGTACTCGATCAGGAAACCGATCGCGGTCCCGTGCGCGCCGCAACCGAAGCAGTGATAAAACTGCTTGGTCGGGCTGACCGTAAAGCTGGGCGACTTTTCATTGTGAAACGGGCACAGGCCCATGAAATTCGCGCCACCTTTTTTCAGGGGCACGTAGCGACCCACCACGTCGACGATATCGACGCGGTTGAGCAAATCCTGGATGAACGATTGCGGGATCAAGGTGAGTGATTACGCCTTGGTCAGCGCGGCTTTCACCAGTCCCGAGACGGCCGTCATGTCGGCGCGACCGGCCAGTTTCGGCTTCAGGATGGCCATGACCTTGCCCATGTCCTGCGGTCCGGCAGCACCGCTTTCGGTGACTGCGGCAGCGACTTCGGCCTGCACTTCGGCGTCCGACAACGAGGCTGGCATGTAAGCCACGAGAATGGCCAGTTCGGCCTTCTCGATATCAGCCAGGTCCTGGCGTGCGCCTGCTTCAAACTGACCGATCGAATCCTTGCGCTGCTTGATCATTTTTTCAATGATGGCGAGGATCATGGTGTCGTTCAGCTCAACCCGCTCGTCGACTTCCTTCTGCTTCATTGCCGCGGTAATCAGGCGAATGGTGCCAAGCTTGACGGCTTCCTTGGCGCGCATGGCTGCCTTCATGTCATCGGTGATCTGTGCTTTCAGGCTCATGCTGGCTCCGGTCAGTGAAAAAGCGAAAACCCGCTGCGGACTTGCACCGGAGCGGGCTTGCGTATTAGTCGCAGTACTGGACTTCCGTACTTGCGACCAAATGAATCAGAACAGTTTTTTAGGCAATTGCTGGCTGCGAATGCGCTTGTAATGGCGCTTGACCGCGGCGGCGAGCTTGCGCTTGCGCTCTGCAGTCGGCTTTTCGTAGAACTCCCGCGCACGCAGTTCGGTCAACAGACCGGTTTTTTCAATGGTGCGTTTGAAGCGGCGCATGGCGACTTCGAAAGGCTCGTTTTCTTTTAGGCGAATAGTTGTCATGTGTTAGGGTTTTAAGCCGACGATTCAAGGGAAGACGGCGAGTCTATCAGATCCCTTCGCCGAAAGAAACCCTGTTAACCGAATTATCTAAACTATTCAAGCCGAAATTATTCACGCCGCCGAGCCAGCCGCGAAACCCGACGCCCAGGCCCACTGGAAGTTGTAGCCCCCCAGCCAGCCGGTGACGTCAACGGCTTCGCCCACGAAGTGCAAGCCGGGAACGCTGGTGACCATCATGCTCTGCTGCGACAGCTCGCGGGTATCGACACCGCCGACAGTGACTTCTGCCTTGCGGTAGCCTTCCGAGCCGCTCGGCGTCACGCTCCAGGCATTGAGCGAATCGCCGAGCCGGCGCAATTGCTTGTCTTGCATGTCGGCCAGCTTGGCTTCCGGATCGAAGCCGTTGGCGGTCAGCCAGCCGGCCGACAAGCGTGCGGGCAGCAGTTGTGCGAGTACGTTGCCCAGATTTTTTTTGACGCTGCTCTTGCTGTTGATCAGCTCGGTGCCGAGATCGGTTTGCGGCAGGAAATTGAGCATCAGCGGCGTGCCCGGCTGCCAGAAACTGGAAATCTGCAGCACCGCCGGACCGGACAAGCCGCGATGCGTGAACAGCAGGTCTTCGAGAAACGCCGCGCGGGTTTTTTTGGCGCCGGTGCTGACATCGACTTCCAGCGCAATCCCGGCGAGCTCGACAAAGGGCAGCCAGGATTGCGGATCGAAGGTCAGCGGCACCAGCGCCGGACGTGTCGGAACCATCTTGAGCCCGAACTGCGTGGCGATGCGATACGCAAAATCGGTCGCGCCTATCTTGGGAATCGACAGCCCGCCGGTAGCGATCACGACGCTGGCAGCCGCTATCGTGCCGGCACCGGTATCGATGACAAAACCGCCCTCGCCCTTGCTGATGCCATGGACCTTGCACGGCATGCGCCAACTGACGTGGCCGACCTCACATTCGGCCTTGAGCATCGCAATGATGTCTTCGGCCGAGTTATCGCAGAACAGCTGGCCCTTGTGCTTTTCGTGATAACCGATCCGGTAGCGCTTGATCAGGTTCAGAAAATCCTGCGGCGTATAGCGCGACAGCGCGCTTTTGCAAAAATGCGGGTTCTGCGACAGGAAATTGGCAGGGCTGGCTTGCAGGTTGGTGAAGTTGCAGCGACCACCGCCGGAGATACGGATTTTTTCGGCCAGCTTTTCGGCGTGATCGATCAGCACGACCTTGCGTCCGCGCTGGCCAGCCACGGCTGCGGTCATCATGCCGGCCGCGCCTGCGCCAATTACTGCCACGTCAACATGCTCTGCCATCAACTTGCCCAGATCCGGAAAAACCGTGATTGTAAGCCAGCTACGCGCTAGACCACCGGCATCACGTCGGTCATCCACAACTGCGATGACAAGCGCATCAGGTCGCTATGCGATCCGCGCTGACGGAAGGTGCTGCGCAACCAGCCGGCATCGTTGACTCTTTCATAGGCCAGCTTGCGCAAGCGGCGCAAGGCATCGACTTCGGCGTCATTTTGCGTGAAACGCGCCAGGTCTTGCAGGCGGTCCAGCAAATCCGTCGCGATGGCGGTCTTGGCCATCGGGCGGCCGTTTTCATCGAGCACGGCCATACAACCCTCGAGCCCGTAGCGACTGGCTTCGAAGCGGTTGTATTGGTACAGCAGATAAAAATCCTCATTGATCACCAGCGGCCGCTCGGTCAGTAACCAGCGTGCCAGTAGTTGCGCGTAACAGCCGAGCAAAGCGGCATGACCGGTGGTCAGCGGCGTATCGCAGACACGGATTTCGACGGTGCCGAATTCGGGCTTGGGCCGGATGTCCCAGTAAAAATCCTTGATGCTGTTGACCACCCCGATCGCGCGCAGATTGTCGTAATAGCGCTCGAACTCGGCCCAGGTCGCCATCACCGGCATCGTGCCGGACATCGGAAAGGCCCGCACCACGGTGCTGCGTGACGAATCGAATTCGGTATCGACGCCCTGATAAAACGGCGACGCGGCCGACAGCGCAATGAAGTGCGGCACGAAGCGCGCAAAGCCATGCGTGAGGTACATCGCGTCATCGCCGTTGGGCACGCCGACATGGATGTGCTGTCCGAAGACGGTGAAGCTCTTCGCCAGGTAGCCGTATTTCTTGTGCAGATAATGAAAGCGCTCGTCCGGCGAGATGCGCTGCTCGTTCCAGCGCTGGAACGGATGTGCGCCGCCACCGGCGACGTCGATATTGAGCCGCTGCGCGCCGTCGACCAGTGCCTGACGTAACTGCTTGAGCTCCTCGTCGAGCTCGTCGACGCGGGTGTGGACTTTCGAATTGAGCTCGATCATGCCCTGCGTGATTTCGAGCTTGATCTGGTCCTGCAAGCGCCGTGGCTCGATCAGGCCCCACAGATCGACGGCATCGGTGGCCAGGTTGTAATTGCGCCGGTTCACCAATTGCAGCTCAAGCTCGATGCCCATCGTGAACGGGGCCGATGGCGTGAAAGGCAGGATGGCGGCGGGCAAGTGCGGGTCGGGTGCGTTCATCGGGTTCTCCATCAGGTGCGGCCGCTCTCGCCGGACAATTTCAGGGCCAGCTGTGTCGCCACAGGCCCGACAAATTCCAGCGCGATCAGGCAACCAGCCAGCAAGGGGGCAATTTCGGCGGCGGTGTGCGGATACAGGTAGCTGATTTGCGCCAGCCCCAAGCCGGCTTCGGCCATCGGCAGAGTCGCCAGTGTCAGCAAGGCCGAATGTCGCAGGCTCAGCCTGGCCGGTTTTGAGAACAGGAAAATCCCGCACGCGTTGGCGATAAAGCGCGCGACGATCAGCACCGTCACGACACCGCCTATCGTGGCCAGACTCGACAGGCGCATGCCGGCACCAATACTGATGAACAGCATCACAATGAACAGCTCGTTGGCGATGCCGAATTCAAGCTCCATCAAATCGTATTGGCGGTCGAGGTTTTTCGACAGCACGGCAAAAATCAGCATCGTCAGCAAGACCGGCAACTGCAACGCATGGGCCGCACCGATGGTCAGCGTGATCACCGCGATCACCAGCACGAACTGGCTGCTGCGGCGACGTCCCAGCCAGCGCGCCAGCGGCATCATCAGCCAGTACGTCAACGTGGCCAGCAAGACCGAGCCGAATAGCGAATACAGCGTATGCGTCACCAGCATCGTCAACGGCGTGCCACTCTCGGCAGCCACCACCGGCAGCAGCGCATACGCCACCAGCAAGGCGACAATATTGTTGAGCGCCGTCATCGCGGCCAATCGCCGCGTGATCTGGCCCTCGGCCTTCAGGTCGCGCAGCACGACGAGCACCACGGCCGGGCCGGTCGCAATCGCCAGCACGCCTCCCAGCAAGGCCAGCGTGGTCGACGTGCCGTACCACAGCAAGGCCAGCGACACGAATCCAAAGCACAGTGCCGCACACGCGAGCACGGTGGCCAGCAACCATTTTTCGCGCATCAGCCAGCGCACGTCAACATACCGGCCCAGCTGATAGACCACGAGCGCCATGGCCATGTCGGCAAAGATGCTCGCCACCTGCAGCACATCGCCCGACAGCCAGTTCAGCCCACCGCCACCGAGCGCAAACCCGACCAGCAGGTATCCGGTCAGGCGGGGAATCCACTTGCTTTTCTGGACGACATGGCCGGCGATCAAGCCAAACAGCAGCAGCGTGCCGAACAGCAGCAGCGCATTCCATTGCAGCGGCTGCGACAACGAAAAAGAAGGGAGAGACCATGACAGCATGGATGCTCCTGGAGAGAAAAATATCGGGTGTTGGTCGGGAGAACCGGAGTGGAATTCCGGTAATGTCGAAGAGCATACTCCAGCCTCGCAAGCGTTTTGGCAAGCGCCCGCTTTGATCCGTAGCGGACAGCAAAAGTTCCGGAAGCGACAGTAACCCAAGCCCCCAAGCTCCCTAACGTGGCAAAAATACAAAATCAGGGTCAGAGTCAATTAAAAAATCAGGGTCAGAGTCAATTAATTTAATTGACTCTGACCCTGATTATTTGAATTTTTAATTGACTCTGACCCTAATTATTTTTTCGCTGTGGGCAGTCAAGTTGGGCGCTGCCGGACTGCCCGGGCTACCTGCAGGCAATGGGCAAGTTGCTCCGCAATCGGTTCCGGCACGGCCACTTCACCGGCCAGTACGCGCTTGATCCAGTGGGCGGTTGTATCGGCATCACGCTCGGCCGGTAGCTCCGGTGTGACGTCTGCGGCGAGCTGTTTTTCGACTAGCGTGCTGCGCCGGCCTTGATGCAACCAGTCGATCTGCTGCGGACGGCGGGCGTTGGCGACGGTTTCGCCTTCGGTGCCGCGCATCAGGAAGATGTCGCCGCGTTCGACCGGCGCGGCGGTCGTGAAGTAGGTGCTGAGCATTTCCAGGTATTCGGGGTGGGTGTATGACGACATTCGTAGTGCCGGCTGGAGAAACGGTTGCATGATCTTGACCAGCGTGTGGGTCGAGTTGCGTACACCAAGGATGCGTCGCATCGCCAGCAAGCGCGCCATTTTTGGAGCCAGCACGTCGATGGCCATGAAGACCGGTTCCTGCCGCGCGAATTGGGCTTCGGCCTGTGCGACCGAGCTCGCCAGTGGCATGCCGAGGGCCACAAAAATCTCGGCACTGGTGACGCGTCCCGGATCGGTCAGTACGCCATGCATCAGCACCGGTGCACCGGCCCGCGCCAGCAGGATCGCCAGCAGCGGCGTCAGGTTGGCCATGTGGCGCGCGCCGTTGTAGCTGGGGATGACGATAGGTGCGTAGTGCGCATCGGCAGGTACCGACAAGGGCGCGAACGATGCTTCGGAGGCATCGAGAAAGCCGGCGATTTCGGCGATCGATTCGCCTTTGATCCGCATCGACAACAGGATCGCGCCCAGCTCCAGATCCGACACCCGCCCGTCGAGCATCGCGCCATACAGCAGGCAGGCATCCTCGCGATTCATGCTGCGTGCGCCGTCCTTGCCGCGGCCGATGACCTTGATGAATTTGGCCGCGGCCAGCGGCTCCGGTGGTTGACTCTGCGATTGACTGTTTTCCATCGCCGAAGATTACACCGAAGCGATGGCCCCGACCGGCAGGATGGCGATGATTTTTTTCAGTTCCGGCAGACAGGAACCGCAATTGGTGCCGCACTTCAGGCGCCCCTGCAAAGCCGCCAACCGGGCATCGGGCGGGCCGTCGAGCTCGCCCAGCAGCTCGTTGATTTCAGTCTCGGCGACATTGAAGCAATTGCAAACGATGCGACCACGCGACTTGAATCCCTGCGGTGCCACCGCCGACGGTTGCAGCAGCAAGCGCCCGAGTGCGGCGACCGGCTGTTCGGTTTCGAGATACTCGCGCAACCAGCGTTCGGCCGCGACATCACCGGCCAGCGACAGGGCCTGCAAAGTGCCGTCGCTAACGACGATGTGACGCGCATTGCCGCGCCGCTTGTCGTCGTAGCGCAAGACCATCGGTCCGGTGATGCCGAACAGCGCTTCGATTTCGGCGATCAGTTCGGGCGTGGCCGGATAGTCGTCGGCGGCACGGAAAAATACCCCCGTGCGCTCACGGCCAAACAGCGTGCAGGACGCATACGCAAACTGGCGCAAGTAAGGTTTTAGCGCCGACTGCAAGCGCAGCACCTGCTGCGGCGCGATCCAGCCGAAGACAACGAAGCGCCACGGCAGTTCAGCCTTCAAAATCTTGATTGCCGCATGCTTGAGTTCAGGCTGTTTCGAGCTCGGGTCCAGTGCCGGCGAGGTCAGTGCATTGACGCCGTGCGAGCCGTCGCCGGCATGGCCACGACCGGAGACATATTCTTCGCCCCAGTGCATGCCGATGAAAGCCTGGCCGGCACGCATGTCATCGCCGGCGTGCACCGGAAAAATTTGCGAACCGCGCCGGCTGGTTACGTGCACCATGTCGCCGCCGGCGATCATGCGCCTGTCCATGTCGGCCTGCGCCATCACGATGGCCGGTTCGGCCGCATGCGCGAACAGTTGCGCGACGGTGCCGGTGCGGCTCATGCCGTGCCACTGGTCGCGCAGGCGGCCGGTATTGAGCCTGAACGGAAAACGCGCATCGATCGCCTCGGCCACCGGCTTGTACGGCGTGTCGACAAAATGCGCGCGGCCGGTCGCGGTCGGGAAAATCCCGTCTTCGTACAGGCGCTGCTTGCCGGTCGTGGCACCGGTCGGATAGGGCCACTGCTGCGGCCCCTGTTCGGCCAGGATTGCGTACGACAAACCGGTGATGTCGAGGTCGCGGCCGCGGGTCGATTCGCGGTGTTCGTTCCAGATCGATTCGGCGCTGTCGTAGGCAAACAGCGAGCGTTCGCGCCCCAGTAATTTTTCCAGCCGCTGCGCAAAATCGACGACGATCTGCCAGTCATGGCGGGCTTCACCGGGACCGGCGATGGCCGCATTAAGGCGCGAAATCCGGCGCTCGGAATTGGTCACCGTACCTTCTTTTTCTCCCCATGAAGTCGCCGGCAACAGCACGTCGGCATAGGGTGCGGTGGCAGTCGTCGCATAGGCTTCCTGCAGGATCACTAGCTCGGCATTGACCAGCGCTTCGCGCACCAGCTTCTGGTCCGGCATCGACTGCGCCGGGTTGGTACAGGCAATCCACAACAGCTTGATCTGGCCTGTGCGCACTGCCTCGAACAGGTCGATGGCGGTCTTGCCGGGCGTGGCGGGCACGTCGTCGACACCCCACAGTGACGCGACTTCGGCACGGTGCACAGGGTTGCCCAGGTCACGATGCGCCGACAGCAAATTAGCCATGCCGCCGACTTCGCGGCCACCCATTGCATTGGGCTGACCGGTCAGTGAAAACGGTCCGGCACCGGGCTTGCCGATCTGATGCGTGGCCAGGTGCAGGTTGATCAGCGCGGCATTCTTTGCGGTGCCCGATGCCGATTGATTGAGGCCCTGGCAATACAGCGACAAGGCCGCTTTCGATTCGCCGAACCAGCGCGCCGCCGTGACCAGATCGGCTTCACTGATGCCGCAGATGTCGGCGACGAACTTCGGCGTGTAATCGCGCACCGTGCGCTTGAGTTCGGCAAAGCCATCGGTATGCGCCTCGATGAAGGCAGTATCGGTCAGCTCTTCCCACAGGCACAAATGCAGCATGCCGTTGAACAGCGCGACATCGGTACCCGGCAAAATTTGCAGGAACAGGTCGGCATCGCGCGCGGTGTCGGTGCGACGCGGGTCGGCGACGATGACCTTCATCTGCGGATTGTTCTTGCGCGCTTCTTCAAGCCGGCGATACAGGATCGGATGGGCATACGCCATGTTCGAGCCGACGATGAAGACCAGTTCGGCCTGCTCGATGTCTTCGTAGCAGGCCGGCGGCGCATCGGCACCCAGCGTTTGCTTGTAGCCGGCCACCGCGCTGGACATGCACAGCCGTGAATTGGTGTCGACGTTGTTGGTGCCGATCAGGCCCTTGGCGAGCTTGTTGAAGACGTAGTAATCCTCGGTCAGCAACTGGCCGGAGATGTAGAAACCGACGCTGTCGGGACCATGCGTGCGGATCGTGTCAGCAAATTTTTGCGCCATCGCATCGAGCGTCGCATCCCAGCTGGCAGCGGTGCGCGGCAGGCTGCGGTCGCTGCGCATTTCGGGCACCAGCGCGCGCGCCTGTTGCTGCAGCAGCGGTTGCGCACTGAGCGCTAGCGTGCTGCCCTTGGTGCACAAGCGGCCGAAGTTGGCCGGGTGATCGGGGTCGCCGCGCACGCCGGTAATTTGCGTGCCGGTGGTCTCGATCAGGACGCCGCAACCGACGCCGCAATAGCAGCAGGTTGACTTGATCTCGCGGCGCTCGCCGGCGATGAGGGGTTCACTCATGCAGCAGCCAGCTCCTGCAAGTCGAGCGCCACGTCGCCATTGTCGATGCGCACGCTGAAGGTTTGCGTGCAGCCTTCGTCGGGCGCCAGCGCGCAGCCGGAAGCCAGTTCGATGTTCCAGTTATGCAGCGGACAAGCGACCTTTTCGCCGAACACGATGCCTTGTGACAGCGGCCCGCCCTTGTGCGGACACTTGTCGAGCAGCGCAAAAATCTTGTCTTCGGTATTGCGAAAAATCGCGACCGGCACCTTGCCGCCGCGCTGCACGATGCGCGAACCGAGGACCGGAATATCGTCGACCCGGCAAATGACTTTCCATTGATTCATGAGAGGGTTCCTGTTCGGGTTCAGACGGTCAGCGGCGCAAACTGGCGCACATCGACCTGGGCTTGTTCGGGTTGGTGCCACGGATCGGGCTGGCCGTCGAGCGAGAAGAGCAGGCGCTCGTAGAGCTCCTTGCGATTGACGTGGTCCTCGATCATGCGCTGCTTGACGTAGTCCAGGCCGACCCGCGCCAGATAGTGCACGGTGCGCTCGAGGTACCAGCCTTCTTCGCGATACAGCTGCAGGAACGCACCGGTATATTCGAGTACTTCGTCATGCGTTTTCAGCTTGACCAGGAACTGCGCGACTTCGGTCTTGATGCCGCCGTTGCCGCCGACATAAATCTCCCAGCCCGAATCGACCCCGATCACGCCAACGTCCTTGATGCCGGATTCGGCGCAATTGCGCGGGCAACCGGAGACCGCCAGCTTGACCTTGTGCGGCGCATACATCAGTGCCAGCTGGCGTTCCAGCTGCTGGCCCATCAGCGTCGAATTCTGTGTGCCGAAGCGGCACCATTCGGAACCGACGCAGGTCTTCACGGTACGCAAACCTTTCGCATAGGCGAGACCGGACGGCATGCCGAGATCGCTCCAGACTTCACGCAAATCTTCTTTTTTTACGCCGAGCAAATCGATACGCTGACCACCGGTGACCTTCACAGTCGGGATCTTGAACTTGTCGACCACGTCGGCAATACGGCGCAGTTCGGACGCATTGGTTTCGCCGCCCCACATGCGCGGGATCACCGAGAACGTGCCGTCTTTCTGGATGTTGGCGTGCGCGCGCTCGTTGATGTAGCGCGATTGTGGATCGTCCTTGGCTTCATGCGGCCAGGTCGACAACAGGTAATAGTTCAGTGCCGGCCGGCAGCTCGCGCAACCGTTCGGCGTGCGCCAGTTCATGAAGGCCATCGTGCCGGCGATCGTCAGCAGCTTTTCGGTACGGATTGCGTCGCGTGCTTCCTGATGGGTGTGGTCGGTGCACGAACACATCGGCTTGTTCTTGGTGGCTTGCGAATAATCGCCGCCGGCGGTGAACATCAGGATCTGTTCGACCAGGCCGGTGCACGATCCGCACGAGGCCGAGGCCTTGGTGTGCTTGCGCACATCATCGAGCGTGAACAGGCCTTTTTCCTTGATCGCCTTGACGATGGTGCCTTTGCAGACGCCGTTGCAACCGCAGACTTCGGCGCTGTCCGGCATCGCCGCGGCCTTCGTGAAACCCTCATGGCCGACATCGCCTGGACGGCCCGGATTGGATTCGCCGAACATCAGCGTGTCGCGGATTTCGGTGATGTCCTTGCCTTCGCGCACCAGACTGAAGTACCAGCCGCCGTCGGCGGTATCGCCATACAGGCAGGCACCGATCAGCTTGTCGCCGCGCACCACCAGCTTCTTGTAGACGCCGCCTATCGGGTCCGACAGGATGATTTCTTCGGTGCCCTCGCCGCCCATGAATTCGCCGGCCGAGAACAGGTCGATGCCGGTGACTTTCAATTTGGTCGAGGTGACCGAGCCCTGATAGCGGCCGATGCCGAAATTGCCGAGGTGGTTGGCGCAGACCTTGGCCATCTCGAACAACGGTGCGACCAGGCCATACGCAGTACCGCGATGGTTGACGCATTCGCCGACCGCATAGACACGCGGATCGTAGGTCTGCATCGTGTCACTGACGACGATGCCGCGATTGCAGTACAGGCCGGTGGCTTCGGCCAGCGTGGTATTCGGGCGGATGCCCACCGCCATCACGACCAGCTGCGCCGGCACTTCAGAGCCATCGGTGAAACGGATGACGGTGACATGGCCATCGATACCGATCAGCTCCTTGGTATTTTTACCGAGCAGGAAATGCAGGCCGCGGTCTTCGAGGGATTTTTGCAGCATCTTGCCGGCGACCGGATCGAGCTGGCGTTCCATCAGCCATTCGGGCAGATGCACGACGGTGACATTCATGCCGCGCAACTTCAGGCCGTTGGCTGCTTCAAGGCCGAGCAGGCCGCCGCCGATGACGATCGCATCGGTATGCGTTTCGGAGGCGGCGATCATCGCGTTGGTGTCGTGGATGTCGCGGTAAGAAATCACGCCGGCCAGGTCCTTGCCCGGTACCGGCAACATGAACGGGTTCGAGCCGGTGGCCATCAGCAGGCGGTCGTATTCGGCCGTCGTGCCATCGTCGGCAATCACGAGGCGCTTGACGCGATCGATCTTGACGACCTTCTTGCCGAGGTGCAGCGTGATGTCGTTGTCTTCGTACCAGTCGACATCATTCAACATGATGTCCTTGATGGTCTGCTCGCCGGCCAGCACCGGCGAGAGCAGGATGCGGTTGTAGTTGGCATACGGCTCGGCACCGAACACCGTGATGTCGTAAATATCCGGGGCAATCTTGCGTAGCTCTTCGAGCGTACGCACACCTGCCATTCCGTTCCCGACCATGACCAGCTTGAGCTTCTTCATACTTGTCCTCGAAAAAAATCTTGTCGTCGCCTCGCGACGTGCGTAATCCTCTTTAAGCAAAAGCGGTGCCAGACGAGATTGGCGTCGTCGCACCAGGCACCTCTGGAAAACGCACCCGAATCAGGCGCACCGCCGCACTGTTTGGTGCAAGCGCGATGAATGCACCGTGAAGTCCATGCAAACTGGCCTGACAGCAAATTTTAGATGGCACAGGGCTTGCGTTAGCAGGTCCATCTCCACTCACCGCGGTCCCGCCATCATGCAAAAAACTTCATTCTGGAAAGCCGGGCACACGCCCACGCTGCTGGCTGCTTTTTTCTACTTTGACCTCAGCTTCATGGTCTGGGTCATCCTCGGGCCGCTCGGCGTGCAGATCGCCAAAGACCTTGGCCTGACTGCCGCCCAGAAAGGCTTGATCGTCGCCACCCCGCTGCTGGCCGGCGCGCTGCTGCGCATTGTCATGGGCGTGCTGGTCGATCACCTGAAACCCAAACGCGCCGGCGCCATCGGCCAGGTCATCGTGATTGCCGGTATGGTCTGGGCCTGGCAGGGCCAGCTCGACAGCTACCACAGCATCCTGGCGCTAGGCGTGATCCTCGGCGTCGCCGGTGCCGCCTTTGCGGTGGCCTTGCCGCTGGCCTCGCGCTGGTATCCGCCCGAGCATCAGGGCACCGCACTCGGGATTGCCGGTGCCGGCAATTCGGGTACCGCCTTCGCCGCGCTGTTTGCGCCGACGCTGGCGCTGGCCTTCGGCTGGCAAAACGTGTTCGGCCTGTGCCTGATCCCGCTCGGCATCGCACTGGTGGTGTACATGGTGTTTGCCAAGGATGCGCCGTCGGCACCGCCGCCGAAATCGATGCTCGAATACCTGCAGGTCCTGAAAGACAAGGATGCGTGGTGGTTCATGTTTTTTTACAGCGTGACCTTTGGCGGCTTTTCGGGACTGGCCTCGTCGCTGACGATTTACTTCAATAGCCAGTACGGGCTGTCGCCGGTGACCGCCGGCTACTTCACGGCGGCCTGCGTGTTCGCCGGGTCGATGGTGCGGCCGATGGGTGGTCGGCTGTCGGATCGCATCGGCGGCATCAAGACGCTGTCGATCATGTATGTACTGGCGGCGATCTTCCTGTTCATCGCCAGCCTCGGGCTGGACTCGGCGGTGCCGGCGGTGATCGTGTTCGTCGGTGCGATGCTGGCGCTGGGCACCGGTAATGGCGCGGTGTTCCAGCTGGTGCCGCAGCGCTTTCGCAAGGAAATCGGCGTGATGACCGGACTGGTCGGGATGGCCGGCGGCATCGGCGGTTTTTATCTGGCGTCCAGCCTCGGCTTTTCGAAGCAGATGACCGGCAGCTATCAGATCGGCCTGACGATCTTTGCCGCGCTGGCCGTCATCGCGCTGATCGGCCTGTCGTCGGTAAAAGGCCGCTGGCGCACGACGTGGGGCAGCGCCGCGATGACGACTGCCAGGATCTGAAATGGGACTACGCCTCGCCATCGGTCATGCGACGCAAGCCGGCCCGCGCGCGCGCAATGAGGATTTTGTCGGCGTTGTCACGCCGCGCGAACCGGACCTGCTGACCAAGGGCGTGCTGGCGGCGATTGCCGACGGGGTTTCCGGTCACGACGGCGGGCGCGAAGCGGCCGAGTACACGGTGCGCGGCCTGCTGTCGGATTACTACGCCACGCCGGACACCTGGCCGGTATCGCAAGCGCTGGACCGGGTCCTGACCGCGACCAACAGCTGGGTCCAGCACCAGGGTTCGGTGCGTGCCGAACTGAGCGGCATGGCCACCACGCTAACCTGCGTGGTGCTACGCGGTGGCTTCTATTATTTTGCGCATGTCGGCGACAGCCGCTTGTATCTGCTGCGCGCCGGTGTCCTGACCCGGCTGACCACCGACCATGTCTGGGACAAGCCCGAAATGCAGCATGTGCTAACCCGCGCGATCGGTCTCGATTCGCGGCTGGCGGTCGATCACGGCATGGGCGAGCTGCAGCTGCGCGATGTGCTGCTGCTGGTCACCGACGGCGTCTGGGGCGCGCTGCGCGATCAGGATCTCCGCGACCATTTGTGCGCGCTGGCGCTCGACCAAGCCGATGCGGATACCTGCGCGACAGCACTGGTCCGGGCCGCACTTGACGCAGGCGGCGGCGACAATGCCAGCGCCATGGTGCTGCGGATTGACGCGTTGCCGGAACAGAATTTGCGCGATGCGCTGTCGAGCCTGCACGCGCTGCCGGTACCGCCGCGCTTCAAACCCGGCCAGACCATCGACGGCTACCGGATCGACAGCGTATTGCACGACTCGCGCAGCACGCTGCTGTATCGCGTCACCGACCTGCGCACGCAACGCGCGCTGGTCCTGAAAACCCTGCAACCGAGCTGCGGCAGCGACCCGCAGGAACGCGCCGCCTTTGCCCACGAAGAGTGGCTGGCGCGGCGCGCGGTGGCGCGTTTTTTTGCGCAGGTGATCACGCCCGAACAACGCAGCGCGCTGTATTTCCTGACCACCTGGCACGATGGCAGCACGCTGCAGCAGCAGCTTGACGGTGCCACCCATTTCACGATTCCGGATGTGATTGCGCATGGCACGCGGCTGGTCCGTGCGGCCGGCGCGCTGCACCGGCGCAGCATCCTGCATCGCGACATCAAGCCGGCCAACGTGCACATCGGTAGCGATGGCGAATTGCGCCTGCTTGATTTTGGTGTCGCGCAATCCGGCCTCGATGGCGCGCAGCAAGCCACCTCGCAAGCCGGCACGCCGTCGTATCTCGCGCCGGAACAGTTCGACCAGGCACCGGCGTCGCGCCAGACCGACCTGTATGCGATCGGCGTCACGCTGTACCAGCTGCTGACGCGACGCTATCCGTACGGCGAAATCGAAGCATTCCAGCGCCCGCGTTTTAATGAACCGGTACCACCGACGCGGACCCGTCCCGAGATCCCGCACTGGCTCGAAAACGTCATCCTGAAAGCCGTCGCGCGCGACGCCGGCGCCCGCTTTGAAACCGCTGAAGAATTCCTGCTGGCGCTGGAGCGCGGCGCCACCCGCGCGCTCGACAAGGCCCCGGCGCTGCCGCTGCTGCAGCGCGATCCGCTATCGATCTGGCGCAGCGTGGCGGTGATTTCGGTGGTGCTTAATGTGTTGTTGCTGTATTTGCTGGTGCTGCGCTGACATGCTCTCCATGCTCAGACGGGTCGACTAAGTGCGCCACCGCACGACAATCCCCGATCAATGCGCAGATGATGATGGTCCAATTACTGCAATGTGAAGAGGACCTATGGCCTATCAAAGCACCAATCCCTATGACGGAAAAGTACTGGAACGTTTTACCGAACTCGATGGCGCACAACTCGAAGCCCGGCTGGCACTAGCCGCCAGCTGCTTCACGACCTGGCGCACCACCAGCTTTGCCGAACGCCGCACCGTGCTGGCCCGTGCCGCCACGCTGATGCGCGAACGCCGCGATGAATTCGCGACCCTGATCACCCTCGAAATGGGCAAGTTGATCGACCAGAGCCGCGGCGAAGTCGAGCTCAGTGCCGCGATCCTTGACTACTACGCCAACAACGCCGAAGAATTCCTGGCCACGGAAAAACTACCCGTCAAGACTGGCGAAGCCATCGTCGAAAGCGCGCCGGTCGGCGTGCTGTTCGGCGTCGAGCCATGGAATTATCCTTACTACCAGATCGTCCGTTTTGCTGCGCCTAACCTGATGGCCGGTAACGTCGTGATGGTCAAGCACGCGTCGAACGTGCCGCAATGCGCCCGCGCATTCGAACAACTGATGGCAGAAGCCGGTGCCCCGGCCGGTGCTTACACCAACCTGTACATCTCCAAAGACCAGGTCAGCCAGGTCATCGACGATCCGCGCATCAAGGGCGTGGCACTGACCGGCAGCGAAGGAGCCGGTGCGATCGTCGCGGCACGCGCCGGACAGAACCTGAAAAAAACCACGATGGAACTTGGCGGTAGCGATGCCTTCATCGTGCTCGAAGATGCCGACCTCGACGAGGCCGTCAAGCAAGGTGTGATCGGCCGCATGGGCAATGCCGGCCAGGCCTGCACGGCATCAAAACGCTTCATTGTTGTCGAGTCGCTGGCCGACCGTTTTCTGGCGCAATTCATGGCCGCGCTGGCCGCCTTCAAGCCGGGTGATCCGATTGATCCGAAAACCAACCTGGGACCGCTGTCATCGCAAGAAGCGCTAGACAAGCTGCTCGATCAGGTCAAGCGCGCCGTCGCTGCCGGTGCCAAAGCCGTGGTCGGTGGCGAGCGCGCCGATGTGCCGGGTGCCTTCATGCAACCGACCATCCTGACCGACATTGACAAGACCAACCCGGCCTACAAGGAAGAGTTCTTTGGTCCGGTCGCACTGTTCTTCCGGGTCGCCGATGAAGCCGCCGCGATTGCGCTAGCCAATGATTCGCCGTACGGTCTGGGCGGATCGGTGTTCACGAAAGATATCGAACGCGGCAAGCGGGTCGCCAGCCAGATCGATACCGGCATGGTGTTCATCAACAAGCCGAACATCACAACGCCGGATTTGCCATTTGGCGGCGTCAAGAATTCCGGTTACGGACGCGAGCTGTCGCGCGCCGGGATACAGGAATTCGTCAACAAGAAGCTGATTCGGGTGGAGTAAGTCCGTCCTGACTGCGTGACGCGTTCACGCAGTCCCGTCAAAAAGCCACCTGCTTATCGCGGTGGCTTTTTTTATGGGCGATGCCGGCGCGCTCACGGCAATGGCGATGTGAGCAGACAACGGAACCAGCGCAGGAGAGGGGCCACTCACGTGCAGTTCACTTTATCCATGCCAAATATTCGGTGCGGTTTGCGCTGTGTATTCACATTCGTTGAGAAATTTCCATGACTTCTAAAATCCGACAATTATTTTTTAACTGTTTTACTGCGGGTAGCAATCAGCCGCCGGCTGCCCAACCGGCATCACCACGAACCTGCATCCCGGTGCGGGAGCCCAACCGGATAGCCGGCCTGTTCGCCAGGGTCGAAGGAGCCGGAGCCCGAATGAGAACACTGGTTACCGGAATGACCACGTCAAACAAGGGCAAGTCCGGTCCGGCCGCCGAAGCAGATGAAGGATCGCCGAGTAGGGATTCACCAGTGAACCCGGAACGCGTTTCGATGGACGGTCAATCAATATTCTCATCCAGTACCGGCACGCCAACCGGCGCTAACCACAGTCCATTTAGCCTTCGTTCTGAGGGGCCACATTTACTAACATCCCATTTTTTGCCGCAACAATCCAGCAATGACGGGGATAATTTCGAACGTATCAACTCGCCGCTGCCGTCCACCGCTAATACCGAAAGCCTGAGCACAGAAACAGCCGACTCGCTCACTCCCCCCATTAGTACGGCATCTACTGAGGAGATTCACACGCAGCCAATCCTGAAGACTAGCGGAGATGTCGCTGGCCCGATCTCGAGTGGCAGCGATAAAAAAGAAAAACTTGACGAGATAGACCGGGAACGCGGGGATGACTGGGATCTCATTCCTAAACTGCCCCCCGAACCTGAGACACCAGAAGCCCCCCGGTCCAGGTTGTCAGTCATCGCCGAACAGTCCGAACCGGAACAAAGTGCATCCAGCTCCAGGCCGGACAAGGGAACTGGCGACACCGCCTCGCGCGCCCTGCCAATACCGATTAGCCATGGCACACAACCCGCCAGCGACGATACCAATTCCCCGACGTTAGGAGAGCGGATCACTGCAGCGATAGCGTATGTTGCCGATTGCAAAGGCCGCGTCAGAGATACATTGCAGTTGCCTTCGACCAGACAGATCGTGAGTTCACAAAGCTCGCGTCAGGCGCCGGGCGTCTTCGCTGAAATTCACACGTTCAACAATCACAGGGACACCCTCGATCAGTATCTGGAGAACCTGCAAGCTGACTTGCAGGTTCTCGAACAGCGCAATAATTCGTCCTCGCAGGGCATGTCGCCAATAGAGATTCAGGCAGAATTGACGCAAATTCTGCAATACGTGGATGCGGCTTTGGTAAAAGCACAAGACCGTAAAGAGGAAGTCATCGCGCTACTGAATGCAGCGTCGGAGCAGGCGTCGGAGCCGGAGCCTGCAACTCGACCAACCGTTACAACGAGACCAACGGCATGGCAATTGCAGCCGCTTGGCTCGCCGGCTTCCCAGGCTACTGATGTACAAGATTGGGTGGATAAACATGCATCCGCCGCGCACGGCGACGCGGCTGGAACCCGCATCCCGCAAGCAGCGTCATCCGAGAAAAGACCATTCGATGCTTCGGCAACACAGCCGCAGACGTCAGCGTTTGATGATCCATGGCAGGCCGGACAGTCGCTGGCCGCCGTTGCTGCCCCACACGGCACCGAAGCGTCTCGGGACGTTGCCGTACGTGCAGTTCAGGGCGGTCTGCCTGGCACGCAGCATTTTGCATCACCGTTTGTCACGCAACCGGAACCCGCAGCTGCGGGCATATTAGGGGCATCGGCGTTGCCTAAGTTACCGACGGGACGGAAACCCGGGATCAAGGAACGACCGAAGAGTACGGAGTCAATCTCCAGCGAAAATTGTTACTCCATGTATGAACCCGAGGAAGATAAACAATACTGGGGGATGTCAGCCCAATTAAGGGAAAAAGAACGAAACCTTTCATCGCTGGTCAAGAAGCAACTGATGCGCGAATTCACACCAGTCAACACGGTCAAGCACCTGCCACAAGCAGTGAAAAACCTGCTCACGCCAATGACCTTCTTGCTCGATGAGATAGAACTTTTTCGCGAGAAAAAATACGACTCGACACATTCCGGCCGTGAGGCAGCAAAGCCGAAAATCGAAGTACTGATCAAGAAAACCGACATACTGGAGAGTAAGCTGTCCGCTGAAGCGAAGAAGGATTTTGACGTCAAACAATGGGTATGTTCGCCGAGATCGATAGCGAGAGATAACAGAATACGCTTGCATGCCGTGGCCAGTAGCGTTCTTACGGATGGACTCGCCCATCATGCAAAAAAATCACACCCCGGTGTAATAAACGACAAGGCCGGTGCTGCATTGCACCGCATCGAACTCCTGGTCGCTGAGCTTGAAAAATCGGACAGCGGCATGCTACCAGAGCCGGACGACGCTCGTCAGCCACGCAAATATAACGTTGGAACAACTATGTTCGCCCGAAAGCTGGAACTCGAAAGCAAACCGGCGCGCTTAAAGAAAATGGCAAGAAAACCAGAACTGGCGCTCAGGGAATACGCCACGCTCAACAGCATGCGCAAATCAAATCCGAAGCCAGCATGGCGATGACAGGAAGCCCCCTCGTTCGCCAATAGTGCATTCGGTGCAATACCCCGCGGATATTGCACCTTACGCGGAAGTGTCGGGGTTTTCGTGACGGCAAGTCTGGCTACCTCGAAGGCGCGCCGGACTGTGCGCCTTCGGCAAGCTTCCTTCGACAAGCTCAGGACGAACGGCCCGTAGCATATTGACCGGCGTCGACGGCAAGCGATGTTCTTACGCCGCTTCTTTTGCCACCGGCCGCGCCTGCCGGTGATACAAAAACTCCAGCACCGACGTCCGGTATTCCATGTACAGCGGATCCGCCGCCAGCGCGACCCGTTCGCGCGGGCGCGGCAGGCGCACGGCGAGGATGTCGCCGATGGTGGCAGACGGTCCATTCGTCATCATCACGATACGGTCCGACAGCAGCACCGCTTCATCGACATCATGCGTGACCATCACGACCGTCGATCCGGTGGTAGCAACGATCTTCAGCAATTCATCCTGCAGATGCGCGCGCGTGAGCGCATCGAGTGCACCAAACGGTTCATCCATCAGCAAGACCTTCGGCTCCATCGAGAGCGCGCGGGCAATACCGACGCGCTGCTTCATGCCGCCGGAAATCTCGTTCGGCCGCTTGTGTTCGGCATGGGTCAGGCCAACCAGGGCGAGCGCAGCGCGGGTGCGTTCCTGCAATTTGCTCTTCGGTTCTAGCGCCCCGAAAACACGCTCGACAGCCAGATAGACATTGTCGTGACAAGTCAGCCACGGCAGCAGCGAATGGTTCTGGAATACCACGCCGCGTTCCGGCGACGGGCCGGCGATTTCGCGGTTGGCGCATAGCAGCGTGCCGCCGGTCGCGATTGTCAGGCCGGCGATCATGTTGAGCAGCGTCGATTTGCCGCAGCCCGAATGCCCGATCAGCGTGATGAATTCGCCCTTGGCCACATTCAGATTGACGTCGACCAGCGCCTGGAAGCTGCCTTTCTTGACCGGGAAGGACATGCTGGCATTCTGGATTTCAATGAATTTGTCGTTCATGTTCAGCTCCCTGCATCTTCGTAAGTGAAGGCCCGCGCCAGGGCGACCAGCGCCTGTTCGAGGATCAGCCCGACCACGCCGATGACGACGATGGCGATGATGATGTGCGGCACGTTGAGGTTGTTCCATTCATCCCAGACCCAGAAGCCGATGCCGACACCGCCGGTCAGCATTTCGGCCGCGACAATCACCAGCCAGGCGGTGCCGATAGCCAGCCGCACGCCGGTCAGCATGTAGGGCAGCACCGACGGAAACAGGATCTTGGTCAGGACTTTCCATTCCGACAGATTGAGGACACGCGCCACGTTCATGTAATCCTGCGGCACGCGCTGCACGCCGACGGCGGTGTTGATGATCATCGGCCAGATCGAGCAAATGAAGATCGACCAGATCGCCGCCGGATCAGCCGCCTTGAAGACCAGCAGGCCGATCGGCAACCAGGCCAGCGGCGACACCGGTTTGAGCAGGCTGATGATGGGGCCGAACATGCCCGACATGAACTTGAAGCGACCAATCGCAAAGCCCAGCGGAATGCCGACCACGGCAGCCAGGCCGAAACCCATACCAACCCGCTTCAGCGACGCCAGGATATTCCAGCCTATGCCCTGGTCGTTCGGACCATTGCGATAGAACGGATCGGAAAACAGCTTGATCGCTTCGGTCAGCGTGACCATCGGCGTCGGAAAACCGCTGTTGCGCGCAGCCACGATCTGCCACAGCAGCACCAGCAAGGCCAATCCGACCAGCGGTGGCAAGCCGGCCATCACATACGGCGTGAGCGGCGATTTGTGCCGGGCGGTGCGCGGCACGTCGGCACCGACGGCACGACGGCGCTGGCTTTCGGCCGTAACCGGTAATGCATTGGCAGTCGCTGGATGGGCCGGTTCGTCCGGTGCGTGGTTCAGGGTGTCGATGACGGCACTCATGGTGATTTCCTCAGGCTTTGATCTTGAAGGAAGCCGCGTAGGCTTGCGGGTTCTTGCCATCCCAGACCGTGCCATCCATCAGCTTGCTGGAACGCATGGTGTCTTTCGGTACGCTGACCTTGGCCATCGCGGCAGCGTCCTTGTAGACGTCGATCTGGTTGATCGCCTTGGCTACGGCGAGGTAATCGACATCGGCCTTGAGCAAGCCCCAGCGCTTGTGCTGGGTCAGGAACCACATGCCGTCCGACAGGTACGGAAAATTGACGGCACCGTCCTGAAAAAAGTGCATGCAGTTCGGGTCGTCCCAGGTCTTGCCCAGGCCATTCTGGTAGCGCCCGAGAATGCGCTGATTGATTACGTCGACCGAGGTATTGACGTACGATTTTTCGGCGATGGTGTCGGCCATCTTGTTCTTGTTCGATAGCGATGCGTCGATCCAGCGACTGGCATCGAGCACCGCAGCGGTCAGTGCGCGGGCAGTGTTCGGATATTTCTTGACCCACTCTGCGGTGGTGCCGAGGACTTTTTCGGGATGGTCTTTCCAGATGTCCTGCGTGGTGGTCGCGGTGATGCCGACACCATCAACAATCGCCCGATGGCCCCATGGCTCGCCGACGCAAAAGCCATCCATATTACCGACGCGCATGTTGGCGACCATTTGCGGTGGCGGCACCGTGATGACCTTGGCATCTTTCATCGGATCGATGCCGTTGGCGGCCAGCCAGTAGTACAGCCACATCGCGTGGGTACCGGTCGGGAAGGTCTGGGCGAAGGTGTATTCGCGCTTCTCGGTTTGCATCAGCCTGGCCAATGACGCGCCATCGACGGCGCCCTTGTCGGCCAGTTTTTTCGACAGCGTGATGGCCTGGCCGTTTTGGTTAATCGTCATCAGCACCGCCATGTCCTTCTTCGCGCCGCCATTGCCAAGATGCACGCCATAGATCAGGCCATACAGCGCATGGGCCGCATCGAGTTCGCCATTGGCGAGCTTGTCGCGCACGCTGGCCCAGGAGGATTCTTTGGTGGGAACAATCTTGATGCCGTATTTTTTGTCGAAGCCGAGTACCGAGGCCATCACCACCGAGGCGCAATCGGTCAGCGGAATGAAGCCGACCTTGACCTCTTCCTTTTCGGGCTTGTCGGAACCGGCGGCCCAGACGCCTTGCGTGGCGAGTCCGCCAACGATGCCGGCACTGGCGACAGCGCCGGCTTTGAGCAGACTGCGGCGGGTCAGGTCAGGGATCGGGAGTTTGCTGGTCATGAAGTCCTCGGGAAGTCGACATAAGAAACGCATTACGGCTCTGCTATCAGCGCCGCGCCTACCTTCTCTTTGCAATTGGTATGCCAGCCCGATCACGGCGAATTCGACATAAAAGCCACCAACAATAAGCACATTGCTGCGCCACGATTGTGCGTCGCACCAAGGCAGTGCCGCAGCGGCACGCCGCCGTCTATCCCTTACAATGGCGCTCTTTCCAATCCCGCCCCCCTGCTCCCACCATGATTGTTCTCGGCGTCGAATCTTCCTGCGATGAAACTGGCCTGGCTTTGTATGACACCAACGCCGGCCTGCTCTCGCATGCGCTTTACTCGCAAGTTGCGATGCACGAGCAATACGGCGGCGTGGTGCCCGAACTGGCTTCGCGCGACCACATCCGGCGCGCCATTCCGCTGCTCGAACAGGTGCTGCACGAGGCGGACCTGACGCGCGACCGCATCGATGCGATTGCCTACACGCAAGGTCCGGGGCTGGCCGGTGCCTTGCTGGTCGGTGCCTCGGTGGCCTGTGGCCTCGGGCTGGCGCTGGACAAACCGGTGCTCGGCATCCATCACCTTGAAGGCCATTTGCTGTCGCCGCTGCTGGCTGCCGATCCGCCGGCGTTCCCGTTTATTGCGCTGCTGGTGTCCGGCGGTCACACGCAACTGATGCGCGTTGATGGTGTCGGCCGCTACACACTGCTGGGCGAAACCCTCGACGACGCGGCCGGCGAAGCCTTCGACAAGTCGGCCAAATTGCTCGGGCTCGGTTATCCGGGCGGACCGGCGATTTCGCGGATGGCCGAGTTCGGTGATCCACTGGCTTACAAACTGCCACGACCGATGCTGCATTCGAAAGACTTCAATTTCAGCTTTTCGGGACTCAAGACGGCCGTACTGACCGTGGTCAAGAATCATCCGGGCAATGTCTGCGAACAGGACAAGGCCAATATCGCGCGCGGCTTTGTCGATGCGATGGTCGATGTACTAGTGGCCAAATCGCTCAGTGCGCTCAAGCACACCGGCCTGAACCGACTGGTGGTGGCCGGCGGCGTCGGTGCCAACCGGCAGTTGCGCGCCGCGCTCGATGCCGCCGGTCTGAAAAAGCGCTTCAAGGTGTATTACCCGGAGCTGGAATTCTGTACCGACAACGGCGCGATGATCGCCTTCGCCGGTGGCTTGCGGCTGGCGCAGGACCCGACGCTGGCGGTACGCGATTACGCCTTCACTGTCCGGCCGCGCTGGCCGCTGGCCGAACTGGAAGCGCCGCGTGGCTGATCCGACGCCGATCCAGCTGATCGGCACCGCCCTGTTCGCGATGGCGGTACTGCATACGTTTTCAACCAAATTTTTTCATCAACTGGCGCAGCGCCAGTCGCGCCTGTCCGGCGTCTGGCATTTGCTGGGCGAAGTCGAAGTCGTCTTCGGACTATGGGCAATGGTGCTGGTGCTGTGCGTGCTCGGGCTGAGCGGAGCGGACGACGCCTATGCCTATCTGGAACAGCAAAATTTTACCGAGCCGCTATTCGTGTTTGTGATCCTCGTGATTGCCGGCACGCGGCCCATCCTGACACTGGCGCAAGGGCTGGTCGAAACCCTGACCCGCTGGTTGCCGACGCCGACCGCGATCACCTGCTTCGTGCTGACGCTGGCGCTGATCCCGCTGCTCGGTTCGCTCATTACCGAACCGGCCGCGATGACGCTGGCGGCGCTGATGCTGCGCGAGCGCTATTACCAGGCGGGCCTGTCGAACCGGTTCAAGTACGCGACGCTGGCGGTGCTGCTGGTCAATGTCTCGATAGGCGGCGTACTCACGCCGTATGCCGCGCCGCCGGTGCTGATGGTGGCCGACGCCTGGGGCTGGGACTTGCACTTCATGGCGACGATGTTCGGCTGGAAAGCCGCGGTGGCCGTCGTGACCAACACCCTGGTGCTGGCGCTGCTGTTTCGCAAGGAACTGGCAGGCATGGCCGCGCCGGATACGACCAGCAAGGAAGCACCGATGCCAACCGCTATCGTGCTGGCCCATGTGCTGTTTTTGGTCGGCACCGTGCTGACCAGCCATCACCCGGTGGCATTCATCGGCCTGTTCCTGTTTTTTCTGGGCTTTGTCGAGGCTTTCGACAAGCATCAGGAACCCTTGATGTTGCGCGAAGGATTGCTGGTCGGGTTTTTCCTGGCGGGACTGGTCGTGCTGGGCAAGCAGCAAACCTGGTGGCTGCAACCGGTTCTGGCCGGACTGGATGCGACGGTGCTGTTTTTCGGCGCGGTCGGCCTGACGGCGATTACCGATAATGCCGCACTGACTTATCTCGGATCGCTGGTGGCCGGCATCAGTGACCCGGCCAAATATGCGCTGGTCGCCGGTGCCGTCACCGGTGGTGGGCTGACCGTCATCGCCAACGCGCCTAACCCGGCTGGTTTTGCCATCCTCAGAGGCCACTTCGATGACGAATCGATCAACCCGCTGTGGGTGTTGCTGGCAGCGCTCGGGCCGACGAGCGTGGCGGGATTGTGTTTTATGGTGTTGTGAGGGCGAAGTCAATCGCGAGCTTCTTCAGCACATGCGGTGCAATGCCCTGCGGTTATTGCACCAGGCACACCGATCACCGCCGCCAATACCGGTGACCTGCAAATAGTCAGCCCTTCTTCCCCAGCCGCCCTTCCTTCCCGTTCAACAAATTCGCAATATTGCCCCGATGCCGGTAAATCAGGAGCGCACTCATCACCAGCACCGCCATCAGCATCGCATCGACACCGAACAGCAAGCCGTAATAAAACGGCGCAAACACGGCGGCCACCAGCGCCGCCAGGGATGAATAGCGAAACGCAAACGCAATCGCCAGCCACGTCACTGCGGTCCCCAGCCCAAGCCACGGGTTGATCCCGACCAGCACACCCAGCGCGGTCGCGACGCCCTTGCCACCGACAAAGCGAAAGAACACCGGCCACAGATGTCCCACAAACACCGCCAACGCGACCAGCGCAATACCGCTGTCGGGCAGGCCGGCCTGCGGTCCGAACCGGTACGCCAACCAGACTGCCAGCCAGCCCTTGAAGGCATCGCCCAGCAGCGTCAGCACGGCAGCGGCCTTGTTGCCACTGCGCAGGACATTGGTGGCGCCGGGATTTTTTGATCCGTAGGTGCGCGGGTCGGACAGGCCGAACAGTTTGCTGACGACCACCGCAAAGGAAATCGATCCGACCAGATAGGCGGCGAGAACGGACAACAAGGTAATCATGAATACTCCGAAGTAGTTTTTATTGATCGTCGAGCGCGCAGTGCACCGCGACAGCGGCCACCACCTGCGTCAGCACTGCCGGCGCGATGCCGATCAGGAATCCGCGCCGGCCGCCATTGATATAGATTTTGTCGAGCGCCAGGATGCCGTCCTCGACATACACCGGCAACGCCTTGCGGGTAGCAAACGGCGAGGTGCCGCCGATCTGATAACCGGAGTGACGCTGCGCCACGTCCGGCTTGCACGGCTCGACCGACTTGCAGCCGATCTGGCGCGCCAGGTTCTTGGTCGAGACCTTACAGTCGCCATGCATCAGCACAATCAGTGCATGGCCTGCCTCGTCCTGCATCACCAGCGTCTTCACGACGGCATGCTCCGGCACCCCGAGTTCACGCGCCGACACGCCGGTACCGCCATGCTCTTCATAGTCATACGGATGTTCGCTGAAGGCGATTCCGAGCTTGCGCAACAGGGCTGTGGCCGGGGTCGCGCTGATGTGATCTTTTTTTGCCATGCGTGCTACGCTGATCCGAAAAACAAGGAGCCTGATTATGCCGCATGAAATCCGCTTCGCAAGCTTCAATGTCTTCAATCTTGCGTTACCGGGTGCCCGTTTTTATGAAGGACAGGAGCCGTACTCGATCAGCCAGTACGACGACAAGATCAGCTGGCTGGCGCAGCAGATCGACCGGCTCGATGCCGACGTCATCGGTTTCCAGGAAATTTTTTCGCAGGATGCGCTGCGCGACGTGCTGGCCCGTACCCGTTATTTCCGCGACGCCCACCATGCCGGCAGCGATCCGCAGCCACGCGATGGCCCGCTCACGCCGAGTGTCGCGCTGGTGTCGCGACTGCCGTTTGCGGGCGTGCCGGTATTACACCGGAACCTGCCGCGCCAGCTGGCGGTCGCGCTGCCCGATACGGCCGTGCCGATGACGCAATTCACGCGGCCTATCCTGCAAGTCCCGCTGGAACTGCCCGACGGCGGCACGCTGCAAGCTTTCGTCACGCACATGAAATCAAAACGCCCCGACTGGAATCCGGGCAACACCGAAGACGACCCCTATCATCTGGGCATGGCATCGCTGCGCTCGCTGATCCGGCGCGGCACCGATGCGCTCGGACTGCGCTACCTGCTGACTGACCTGCTGCTGGCACAGCGCGTGCCGCTGGTGGTGATGGGGGATTTCAATGATGATGCCGGCGCGGTGACGACCCACCTGGTGATGGGCACCGGACGTCGTGGCAAGAGTGCGCTGTACGAACGGCTGTTTGACTGCCTGCGGATACAGACCGGACGCGATCCGTCGCGCGATGTCGGCTACACCCATCTGCATGACGGCGCGTACCTGACGCTCGATCATGTGCTGGTGTCGGAAGAGTTCCATCCCGCATCGCGCTATGCGATCGGCGAAGTGCTGGAAGTGATGTACCTCAACGACCATCTCGGATTACGCCTTGCGGCGGCGTCGGATCATGGTCAGGTACTGGTGCGTATCAGGCTGTTCGGGCAGGATGCCAAACCAGCCTGACCGGGTTTATTTCGGTACTACCGCAGCGTCGTCGCCGTCGTCGCTATTGCTGCTGTTGTCATCCGCATCATCGGCTTCGTCGGCATCAACGCCATCCACCGGCTCCGCGCCCTCGACACCCTCGCCCGGCTCATCTTTCTTGTCGGCCTTGCGCTTGAGTTTCTCTTCCTTCTTGCGCTTTTTTTCGAGGTCTTTTTGTCGACGTTCGTACTGGAAATTTGTCTTTGCCAATGTCTCACCCTTTTAGCGGTACCGATAGGAGATGGCGTGCCACCGTCTGTCCTGCATGATGCTGCGCTGCAGGTGGACGCAGGATACAGGATTCCGGCGGACCGAGAAACCACCGGCGTTAAATCGTTTATATTATTTCGCGGCTCGGCCGGCTAGCCGCGCGGATGGTGCGCCGCATGCAGGACTTTGAGCCGCTCGCGCGCGACATGCGTATAAATCTGGGTAGTCGAAATATCAGCGTGACCGAGCAGCAATTGCACCACCCGCAAGTCGGCACCGTGGTTCAGCAAATGCGTCGCGAACGCATGGCGCAACGTGTGCGGCGACAGCGGCGCATGGATGTCGGCGCGGACTGCGCATTTTTTTACCACCACCCAGAACATCTGCCGCGTCATCGGTCCACCGCGCGCGGTCACGAATAGCGCATCATCCATCTGGCCGTCCAGGATCTGCGCACGCGCCTCCGACAGGTAGCGCTCTATCGAGCTGCGCGCTTCTTCGCCGAACGGCACCAGGCGCGTTTTGTTGCCCTTGCCGGTCACGCGCACCACGCCGTCATTGAGGCTGACCTCGATCGATTTCAGCAGCACCAGTTCGGTCACGCGCAAGCCGCTGGCATACATCAGTTCGAGCATCGTGCGGTCCCGCAAGCCGAGCGGCGTGCTCACATCGGGCGCTGCCAGCAACGCTTCCACATTCGCTTCGGACAGCGTCTTCGGAAAGCGCGGTGGCTGTTTGGCCGAATGCAACTTCAGGCAGGGGTCGTCGCTGATCTGCTTGTTGCGCAGTGCCAGCTGATAAAACCGCTTCAGGACCGCCAGCCGGCGATTGGCGGTAGTGGCTTTGGAGGCGTCGTGGCGGGCAGCAAAATAGGCATTGATGTCGGCACCCGTCACCGCCAGCAAGCCGGTCTGCGACGCCTGTGCGAGCCAGAGCGCGAACGCAGTCAGGTCGCGCCGGTAAGCTTCCAGCGAATTTTTGGCGAGGCCATCTTCGAGCCAGAGCGTGTCGCAAAAAGCATCGATGTGCTGGCGGCTGTCGGCATTCAGGGTAGTCGCTTCAGACATCGGTGACCCCCTCATGGGCCAGCAGCCAGCGTTTCACGCCAAGATGAAATCCTGTCGCCTTGTCGTCATGCGAGAAACCGCCCAGTCCGCCTGCCGCTGTGACGCGATGGCAGGCAATGACCAGCGGGAACCAGTTCGCGCCACAGGCCTGACCCACCGCGCGCGGTGCCGAGCCGATGATTTTGGCGACCTCGCCGTAGGTCAGCACGTCGCCGCGCGGGATCGCGGCGATGACTGCCCAGACCTTGCGCTGGAACGCCGTGCCGACGTCGGCCAGCGGCAAATCAAAACGAAAATCGGGATCGGACAGGTAACGGCTGACCTGCTGTCCGGCCAGTTCGGCCAGCGCATCGGTGGGCGAACTGGCCGCAAACGACGGTGGCAGGTAGACCAGTTCGCGCACCACGCCAGTGCTCGTACGCAAGCCGACCGCGCCAAAAGGAGCCGGAACAATCACGGAAAAAAGGGAACTGCCTGGGGGAGTTTTCATCAGCAGAAGGATAGACCAGATACGCGCGGAATAAAAAAGGCGCATCGTCTGATGCGCCCTAAGCCATGCTTGTGTTTCTGTGCTGTTTAGACAGCTTTTTAGAAACACGCGTCTCCTCTTCACTGCGGCATCAATGCCGTTTTATCAGCGCCATCCACCTCATGATTCTGTACTGCCTGGCCAACTGACCGAACAATCATGGCTGGCCGAATTGCACCATTTGAATGCCATTTCTGTAACGCTGGCCGGAGTCTCAGACATATTGAATCGCGCGTCAAGCAAGATATTTCATAATGTGCATTGCCGTTTCATGGTGCTGCAACGCACCACGAAAGTGACCGGTCAGTCACCATGAAAGTGACCGACGGGTCAGTTGTAAATCAGGTTAGGCAACCACAGTGAAATCGCCGGCACATAGGTCACCAACCCAAGGAATGCGAGCATCGTCAGCAGCCACGGCCAGACCGCCACGGTCAGTTCGGTGATGCCCATCTTGGTAATTCCGGACGCGACGTACAGGTTCAATCCCACTGGCGGATGGCACATGCCGACTTCCATGTTGACGATAATCAGGATGCCGAAATGGACCGGATCGATGCCCAGTTTCATGGCCACCGGGAACAGGATAGGCGCCATGATCAGCACGATCGACGAGGGCTCCATCACGTTACCGGCCAGCAGCAACAACACGTTCACGACCAGCAGGAAACCGATCGGTCCCATGCCCATGTCGGTGATGACTGCGGCCATCGATTGCGGGATGTTTTCGCTGGTGATCAGGAATGAAAACAGGACCGCGTTGGTGATGATGTAGAGCAGCATCGCCGACATCGCCGCCGAATCCAGCAAGACCTTGGGCACCTGCTTCATGCTCATGTCCTTGTAGACGAACACGGCGACGATGAACGCATACACCGCAGCCATCGCGGCCGCTTCAGTCGGCGTGAACTTGCCGCTGTAGATGCCGCCCATGACGATGACAATCAGCAGCAGACCCCAGGCGCTTTTGCGAAAAGCCGCACCGCGTTCGGCCCAGGTGGCTTTCGGCAGCTTCGGATAATTGTTCTTGCGTGCCAAGTACCAGGTCGTCAGTCCAAGAAAAAACGCCAGCATCAGGCCGGGAATCACACCGGCCATGAACAACTTGCCGACCGAGGTATTGGTAGAGACCGAATACATCACCATCACGATCGATGGCGGGATCAGGATGCCGAGTGCGCCCGAGGTGGTAATGACACCGGCACCGAAACTCTTTGGATAGCCTTGCTTGACCATCGCCGGCAGGATGATCGAACCGATCGCCACCACCGTCGCCGGCGAGGAACCCGAGACCGCCGCAAACAACGCACAAGCCATCACGCCGGCCAGTGCAAGACCGCCATGCCAATGCCCGACCATCGACGAGGCAAAGTTGATCATGCGTCGCGCCACCCCGCCATGGGTGAGGAAATTACCCGCCAAAATGAAGAACGGGATCGCCATGATTTCGAACTTCTCGATACCGGTGAAGAGCTTCAGGGCGACCGATTCGATCGGCACGTCGGTCATCGTAAACAGGAAGGTCAGTACCGTCAGGCCGAGCGAAATCGAAATCGGCATGCCGGTCAGCATCAATACAAATAACAGGACAAAAATAATTAGCGCGTTCATGCCTTGCCTCCGGCAACTTCTTCTTCGAGACCTTCGACGAACGAATGGTCATGCTTGGGCAATTCGCCGGTCTTGATAAAGGCCCAGGTCACTTGCAGGAAACGGAATGACATCAGGTACGAGCCCAGTGGTACCGCCAGATAGACGATCCACATCGGCACCTCCATGACTTCCGAGGTGCTGGAATGCTGCGCAATCTGATACACAAAACTGGCACCCAGCGTGCCGACGATGGCGGTGAAGGTGGCACCGGCGAGCAAGCCGAAGATGATGAATTTATTGCGCCATGGCGTGTTGAGCTGGTTGATCAGGACATCGACGCCGACGTGGATGCCGGTACGCACGCCATAGGCGGCACCGAACTTGGCCATCCAGACGAACAGATAAATACAGAGTTCCTGCGCCCAGCTGGTATTAAGGCTGATCAGGTAATCCTGCATGTAGGGAATCGGCAAGCCGGACAGATAGCGATGCACCACGGCGACAAAAATGATCACGGTGGCCGATGCCATCAGTGCGGCAATCAGCCACTCCTCGAGATGGTCGAGCAATTTCATGGGAGAGTTCCTGCAAAAAAATTGTTTTTATTGTGATGCGTGTGAACAGCGGCAGCGGGACGAGTGCCCGCTGCAGTACAGCGATACAGCGTGAAGAGAGTGACGAAAGTTACTTGTAACCGAGTGCAGTGGCTTCCTTGCCCACGGCCGTGATCAGGTCCTTGCCGATGCGCGATTCCATGTCTTTCTGAACCGGCAGCAAGGCCTTGCGCCATTCGGCTTTTTCCTTGTCGTTCAAGACGTAGACATCGGTCTTGCCGGTCTTGCGCACGGCTTCCAGTGCCTTGTCGTTCTCTTGCTGCGCAATCGCGTTGGCGTACTTGGTGGCATCTTTCATGGCCGCTTCGAGACCCGTGCGCACGTCGGCTGGCAAGCCATCCCAGAACTTCTTGTTGACGATCACGGCATAGCCCAGATAACCATGGTTCGAGACGGTCACGTTGCTTTGCACTTCATGCATTTTCTGGGTGTACAGGTTCGATGGCGGGTTCTCGGTGCCGTCGACCACGCCGGTCTGCAGCGCCTGATAGACCTCAGAGAACGCCAGCACTTGCGGGTTGGCACCCAGTGCACGCATCTGTGCGTCAAGCACCTTGGACGACTGGATACGCATTTTCAGGCCCTTGAAATCGGCCGGGGTTTTCAGTGGCTTGTTGGCCGACATGACCTTGAAGCCATTGTCCCAATAGGCCAGTCCGGTGATGCCTTTTGATTCGAGCTTCTTGAACAAGTCTTTGCCGATCGGACCTTCGGTGACGCGGTACAGCACGTCTTTGCCCGGAAAAATATACGGCAGGTCGAACAATTCGAATTCCTTGACGCCCAGCGGACCGAACTTGGCCAGCGACGGGGCCAGCATCTGGACCGCACCCAATTGCAGTGCCTCGAGTTCTTCCTTGTCCTTGTACAGCGTGCTGTTCGGATACAGCTCGACCTTCACGCGGCCCTTCAGGTTTTTTTCGACCAGCTCCTTGAAACGTTCGGCAGCCTTGCCCTTGGGCGTATCGTTGGCAACGACGTGGCTGAACTTGATGACGATGGGGGTCTGCGCCAGCGCATTGCCGCTCATGAGCAGGGCGGCCGACATGGCCAGTGTGGACAGGGTGAATGTGCGTCGTTGCATGAAATCTCCAGGGTGATTCATCGGGTGAATTTTTTCTGACGCTATTGTCGTGAGCGACTCCGCACCGATCAAGTGTGGATAACCACAGTCGCGCTCGGCTACACTAGGTCTCCCTTTCCGTGTGCCGACCATGATCCCATTGCCTTCGCTGTTCAATCCGCCGGTGACTGCACGCCGGCAAACCTGGCGCTGGGTGCTGCCGGGCGTGCTGGTGCTGTTATTTCTCGGCATCCTGACCGGCTTGCCATGGCAAGCCCAGCGCATGGAAAGCACCGAACGCCAGGAACAGCTGATCGCCGACACGCTGTGGGTCGAGCAAACCATCCGCTTCCAGCTCGATCGCAGCAATGAAAGCCTGCGGCTGATCGCCTCCGAAATCGGCGATGGCCAGTTGCTGCCGCAAAAATTCAATGAACGCGCTGCGGCGCTCCTGTCGGGCGCACGTGAAATCAAGCGGATCGGCTGGCTTGCTGCCGATGGCCACACCGTCGCCAGCAGCGACACCGCCGACCTCTCGCTGTCGCTGTCGCAATGGCCGCTGGCAGCGCAGGAAGCGCTGGCACACGTGATTGATAGCCGGGTACCGGCCTACAGCCGGCCGATGGCACTGCCATATTCGCTGCGACCAGTACTGTTCGATTATTTTGTGCCGATGTTTGCAGACAAAAAATACGTCGGTGCGCTGGTGCTGACCTATTACGCCAGCGCCATCCTCGAGGAGATGGTGCCGTGGTGGTTTGCCCAGGAAAACCAGATCGACCTGCTCGATCTCGATGACAAGCTGATCGCCCGCCGCGCCGCCGGTGGCCCCGGTCGCGGCGTCTACACCCATCAGCGCACGCTCGACCTGAGCGGCCAGAGCGTCACGCTGCGCACCAACAGTGTCAAGGGCACGCCGCGTCTGCTACCTAATTTGCTGATGGGCTCGGTCATTGCGCTGTCGCTGGGACTGCTTTGGAGCTTGTGGGCGCTGTGGCGCGATATCAATCGCCGGCTCGCCACCGAGGGGGCGTTGCGCGAACAGGTGACCTTTCGCACCGCCATGGAAAATTCGCTGGTAACCGGTCTGCGCGCGCGCGATCTGGAGGGCCGCGTCACGTACGCCAATCCGGCGTTCTGCAAGATGGTCGACATGCCGGCCGAACGCCTGCTCGGCAAATTGCCGCCTATGCCGTACTGGGCACCGGAAGCCACGCCGGATTACGAACGGCGCTTTGCCGAGGTACTGGCCGGTACCGTTACCCAGAAAGGCTTCGAAACCATTTTCCAGCGCGCCAATGGCGAGCGCTTCCCGGTGCTCATTTTTGAATCGGCGCTGCGCGACCTCGATGGCAAGCAGACCGGGTGGATGGGCTCCATCCTCGACATCTCGGAGCGCAAGCAAGCCGAAGAGCTGAACCAGCGCCAGCAGGAAAAGCTACAGGCCAGCGCGCGCCTGGCCAGCATGGGCGAGATCGCCTCGACGCTGGCGCATGAACTGAACCAGCCGCTGGCCGCCATTTCGAGTTACACCACCGGCGCCCTGAACCTGCTGGGCGACCCGGCTAGTAGTGGCGATGACCATCGGGCGCTGCTCAAGCCGGCACTGGAAAAAGCTGCCGCTCAAGCGCTGCGGGCCGGCCAGATCATCCGTAGCGTGCATGCGTTCGTCAAACAGCGCGAACCGCTGCGCGAAGCCGTCAGCATGGCCGCCATCATTGACACACTCGAACCGCTGATCGCGTTGCAGGCCCAGCCCTCGTTCACGCACGTCGAGATCGCCATCACCACCGGCCTGCCGGCCGTGCTGGGCGACCGGGTCCTGCTCGAACAGGTCTTGCTCAACCTGACCCGCAACGCGATCGAATCCATGCAGCAGATGCCCCCGGCACAGCGTCTGCTGCGCATCAGGCTGAGCCGCACGCTGACCGCGACCGGCCAGCCGGCCGTACTGACCGAGATCATCGACCAGGGCCACGGCATACCGGAAAATGTTGCAGAGCGTCTATACTCGCCCTTTTTTTCGACCAAATCGGAAGGCATGGGGATGGGCCTCAATATTTGCCGCACCGCCATCGAGTTCCATGGCGGCTACCTGACCCATACGATCAATCCGGCCGGCGGGACGATTTTCCAGTTTGCCTTGCCTTTCGCCGACGACAACCCGACCGCCGCACTGCCGGCATGACGGCCACCACTTTCAGAGACAGGATTTCCGATGCTGCATATCGTTGATGATGAAGAAGCGATCCGCGACTCGCTGAGCTGGCTGGCCCGTTCGCGCGGTATCACCGCCAAGGCCTATGACGGTGCCGATGCCTTCCTGGCAACACTTGACCAGGTCGCGTTTGATCCGGCGGGCGACTGCGTGCTGCTTGACATCCGCATGCCCGACACCAGCGGCGCGGTGCTGTTCGACATCATGGCCAGGCGCAAGCTGACCCTGCGGCTACCGGTGATTTTCCTGACCGGCCACGGCGACGTACCGATGGCGGTCGATAGCCTCAAGCGCGGCGCCTTCGACTTCTTTGAAAAACCGTTCAACGACAACACGCTGATCGACCGTGTTGAAGAAGCCCTGGCCGCCTCGCGGGAAGCCGGCGTGCGGGCGCTGGTGCAGGTACGGCTCGACAGCCTGTCGGCACGCGAACGCGAAGTACTGGACCTGATCCTGATCGGCAAAATGAACAAAGTCATCGCCGACCAGCTCGGCATCAGCATGCGCACCGTCGAAGTCCACCGCGCCCATATCTTTGACAAAATGAATGTAAAGACCGCCGTCGAACTTGCCGGACTGCTGAAATAATCCTGATCGACCCGCCATGTCCCTTGCCTTCCTGCTGTTACCTGATTTCACGCTGATTCTGCTGGGCCTGGTGCTGTTCCGTGTAACCCGCTGGGAACCGGCTTTCTGGGCCGGCCTCGAAAAGCTGGTGTACTACGTGCTGTTTCCATCGCTGCTGTTTTACGCCACCGCGCGCGCGCCGCTCGACTTTTCCAGCACCGGCAGGATGCTGCAGGTGGCGCTACTGACCTGCCTGTCCGGCGTCGCGCTGGGCTGGCTGGCCAAGCCGCTGTTCCGGCCCGGACCGATGCTGTTCGAGTCCGGCGTGCAGACGGCATTCCGCTTCAATTCGTACATCGCGCTGGCCGTGGCGTCGCGGCTCGGTGGCGATACCGGCACCGCGCTGATGGCGCTGATCATTGGTTTTTCTGTGCCGCTGTGCAATGTCGCGGCGGTGCACGCGCTGGTCCATCGCAAGGGTGGCCTGCTGCGCGAGCTGATGAAAAACCCGCTGTTGCTAGCGACCGTGCTGGGCCTGGCCATCAACTTTACCGGTATCCCGATTCCCGAATTCATCGGTGCCACGCTATCGCGCATCGGCAATGCCGCGATCGCAATCGGCCTCATCACGGTCGGTGCCGGGCTGCGCTTATCGGGGCTGCATCAGGCCAAGGGGATGGCAACCTACTTCATTGCCATCAAGCTGGTTGCGCTACCGGCCATTGCCTGGTTCCTGGGCAGCCGCCTCGGCCTGCCGCAGTTGCAACTGCAGATCGTCGTGATGTTCAGCGCGCTACCGACGGCTTCGAGCGCCTATGTGCTGGCGGCGCGCATGGGCGGCAATGGTCCGTTCGTGGCGTTTCTGATTTCGGCGGGGACGCTGTTGTCGGTGTTGACGTTGCCGTTGTGGTTGGGGGTGATTGGGTGATGGGTGGTTGCGGGTTGCGGGTTGCGGGTTGCGGGTTGCGGGTTGCGGGTTGCTAAAATTTTAGGCACTCCGCCACGACCAAGCCGGGAGCGGCCCGGCAGCCGGACCGGCATGCGGTCCCTTCTTTTTGCTTCGCCAAAAAGAAAGTAACCAAGAAAAAGGCGACCGCGAGGCGGCTGCCCTTCGGGTTCCCAAAAACGGTAGCCAGTCAGGGGGAGGGCCGCAAACTCGCTTCGCTCAAACAGTGCTGCCCTCTTATCCCCTGCCTGGCTACCGTTTTTGGCAGCTGCCTCAATGCGGGGTACTTCAAAAGCCACTTCAACTTCAACTTCAACTTCAACTTCAACTTCAACTTCAACTTCAACTTCAACTTCAACACCTCGCTTTGCAGTCAAATTTCAGAAACGCGCTTCTGCCAACCGTCGCAAACCCCCATGGTAGCAACCGGGGTCAGAGTTTTTTTTCGCAGCTTCATCGCGAAAATTACTCTGACCCTGCTTGCGGATTCGGAGCGCGCGCCATTCAATTTCCGTGCTGCTGTTTCTTGACTGGCTTCTGCTCCGTCATGACCTTGCCGCGCTGACCCACCGCTTGAAGATCAAGCCGACCCGCAACCAATCGCCCATTCCACATGCTCCCGCACCAGCGCCGAAGCATGCCCCCGCCGCGCCTCCAGCGCCGCCAGCAGCGGCTCCGGCGGAGCACCCGCCGTCAGCGCATTACCGAGCCCGACCGCGACATTGCGCAACCACCGCTCATGCCCGATACGCCGGATCGGGCTGCCTTCCAGATAGCGGTTGAACTCGTCCTCGCTCCACGCGAACAAGCGCACCAACTCGGCCTGATCCAGTCCGTTGCGCACATCGAAATCCGGCAGCACCGCCCGTTGCGCGTACTTGTTCCATGGACAAACCGTCTGGCAATCATCGCAACCGTAAATACGATTACCGATCAGCGCGCGCAACGCCAGCGGAATACTGCCCTTGAGTTCGATGGTCAGGTACGAAATGCAGCGTCGCGCATCCAGCCGGTACGGGCCGATGATCGCGCCGGTCGGGCAGGCCGTGATGCAGGCGTGGCAAGCACCACAGTGGGCGCTAATTGGCGCATCGACCGGCAACGGCAAGTCGGTCAGTAACTCGCCCAGAAAAAACATCGAGCCCGCCTCGCGGTTGAGCAGCAAGGTATGCTTGCCGCGCCAGCCCAGACCGGCCTGCGTGGCCAGTTCGACCTCCATCACCGGCGCCGAATCGGTGAACACGCGATAACCAAACGGGCCGATTTCGGTGCTGATGCGGGTCGCCAGTTGCTGTAATCGTGACCGCAGAATCTTGTGATAATCCCGTCCGCGCGCATACACCGAGACGACTGCCGCGCCCGGCTCGGTCAGCCGCCGCGCTTCGCTGGCGCGCCAGTCGTCGTTACCATTGGCCGGCAAATAATTCATCCGCGCCGTGATCACGCGCACGGTGCCCGGCACCAGTTCGGCCGGACGGGCGCGCATGGTGCCATGGGCGGCCATGTAATCCATCCCGCCGTGGTAGCCTGCCGCTAGCCAGGCCAGCAATCCCGCCTCGGCATGCTGCAGGTCGATATCGGCAATGCGCAGTTCGGCAAAGCCCAGCTCCTGTCCCCACGCCTTGATGGTGGTGGCAAGCGCAAGCAAGTCGGTAGCCGGCAAAGTCATGTAAGCATCCTGGAACGAGTCGCAACGAAAATGGAAAGTCATTCTACGAGATGCAACACACCACCGCCCACCTGAAAGACGAAGCCGGCACGCTTGCGCTCGGTGCCGCACTGGCACGCGCACTGGTGCCGGGCCTGACGATTTACCTGCACGGCGACCTCGGTACCGGCAAGACGGCGCTGACGCGCGCGCTGCTGCACGCGGCCGGCTACGCCGGTCACGTCAAGAGTCCGACCTACACGCTGGCAGAGCCGTACACAATTCAATTGCACGCGATTGAAGTGGACGTGATCCATTTCGACCTGTACCGGATGCTCAGTGCGGATGACTTCCTCGACGCCGGTTTCCGCGAATATTTTAATAACAGCAACATCTGTATCGTCGAATGGCCGGAAAAAGCCGATGGCGTGTTGCCACCCGCTGATATCGACGTGTTTTTGACCGTGGCCGGTGCAGGTCGTGAGGTAGAATTGCTCGCGCATTCCGACCAGGGTTCTCAATGTCTCGACCGTCTCAAATTCGCTCCAAACCTGTAACGCCACTTTCCAGCCGCATGCGCCGCACTGTCCTGCAGGCCGGCGGCACCCTGCTGCTGTCGGTGATTGCTCCCGGACTCGCCCGCGCCGCGCAAATCGTTGCGGTGCGCGTCTGGCCTGCCGATGATTACACCCGCGTCACGCTCGAAAACGATAGCGACCTGAAAGCCACCCACTTCGTGATCAAGGATCCGGAACGGCTGGTGATCGATATCGAAGGGCTGGAACTCAATACGACGATGAAAAGCCTGGTTGCCAAGATCCAGTCGAATGATCCGTACATCAAGCAGGTCCGGGTCGGCCAGAACCGGCCGAACGTGGTGCGTCTGGTGTTCGACCTGAAGGCTGAAATCACGCCGCAGGTGTTTACACTCAAGCCGGTCGGCGATTACCAGCACCGGCTGGTATTTGACCTGTATCCGAAACAGGAACTCGATCCGATTGCCGCACTGATCGAAAAAGGCGAATGGTCGAAAGACCAGAAATTCGATCCGTCTGCCCCGGTAGCGCAAGCTGCTCCCGAATCCAGACCCAGCGGCAGGAATGACCCGCGCCTGAAATTCCTCGATCCGAACGTGGCCCGTCTCGAGCCGCGCGAAGAAAAAATCCCGCCGCTGACACGGCTGCTGACCATCGCGCTCGATCCCGGGCATGGCGGCGAAGATCCGGGGGCAGTCGGCCGTAACGGCAGCCACGAAAAAGACGTGGTGCTGGCCATTGCCAAGCGCCTCAAGGCAAAGATCGAGGAGCAGCCGAACATGCGCGTGATGCTGACCCGCGATGGCGACTATTTCGTGCCGCTGCATGTACGCGTCGAAAAAGCCCGCAAGGTGCAGGCCGACCTGTTCGTGTCGATCCATGCCGATGCCTTTGTCGAACCGACCGCGCGCGGCTCGTCAGTTTTTGCGCTCTCCGAAAAAGGGGCTACGTCGACCGCCGCGCGCTGGATGGCCAACAAGGAAAACGCCGCCGACCTGATCGGCGGCGTCAATATCAAGGACCACGACCGGCAACTGGCCAGCGTGCTGCTGGACCTGTCGACCACTGCGCAGATCAGCGACAGCATGAAACTGGCCAAGGCCGTACTGGGCGAAATCGGCGGCATCAACCGCCTGCATAAAGGCTCGGTCGAGCAGGCTGGCTTTGCGGTCCTCAAGGCACCGGATATTCCGAGCATCCTGATCGAGACGGCCTTCATTTCGAATCCCGAAGAAGAAGCCAAGCTGAGCGATAACGCCTATCAGGACCAGATGGCGATTGCGATACTCAAGGGTATCCGCATCTACTTTGCCAAGAATCCGCCGCTGTCGAAAAACCGCATGACCTGAGCAGACCGGGCTGACAGCGCGCCGGCCCGCACTTCCTGACAACGCTCCCCGGCAACACGCTGCAGGAGAGCGATCGGGCGCAATATTACTTTTGATCACCCGCAAAAGGTAATCGATTCGATCGACATGGACAGCTACACTGCCCCGAAACATTCCCAGTGGCAATACTGTCACTCACTCTTACCGCGCTCCTGAGCTCCTCCTCCCCCATGACATCGACCACCATGAAAGTCAGCACACGGCTGACGATCGGCTTTTCCTTGCTGCTGTTGCTGCTCGCTATTGCTACCGGCATCGGCTTGCACCGCATGGGACAGATCGAGCAGCGGCTTGAAAAGATTGTCAATGTCAATAATGTCGAACTGAGCTACGTGCTGGAAATGCGCCTGACCGTCTACGACCGGATGGTGGCCATTCGCAACATCATCCTGCAAAGTGACGTCAACGAGATGCGACCTGAAGAAGCCAGGATCAAGGAGGGCGCGGCAAAATATGACCGCGCGGAAGTGCAACTCAAGACGCTGATCGCCGCATCGGGTGACGTCAATCAGGAACAGGACGCGGCGCTGGTGCGCATCGGCGAACTACGACTGATCGCGTTGCCTCTGTTTGCGAAGGCGACCGAATTGGGGCTGGCAGACAAGAATGACGAGGCCCGTGACGTGCTGTTCAATGAGGTGCGTCCGGTGCAAAAAAAGTGGCTCGATGCCCTCACTAACCTGATCAACCTCGAGAAAAAGTACAACGAAGCCGCCGCACAGGAGGCCGCCGCGGAATATGCCAGCGCCCGCATCCTGCTGCTGGCCTTCTGTGCATTGGCGCTGGTGGTCGGCATCGTCGCCGCAGTCATGATTACCCGTACGCTGATGCGCCAGCTCGGTGGCGAACCGGACTATGCCGCCGACGTCGTCAACCGCATTGCCGCCGGCGACCTGACGGTTCAGGTGGCATTGCGCCCTGGTGACAACGGCAGCCTGCTGTTTGCAATGAACCAGATGCGCACCAATCTCAACGGGATCGTTGGCCAGGTGCGCCAGGGCACCGACACCATCGCGACCGCCTCGGCCGAAATCGCCAGCGGCAACCTCGACCTGTCGTCGCGCACCGAACAGCAAGCCAGTTCGCTGGAAGAAACCGCCTCGTCGCTGGAAGAACTGACCAGTACCGTCAAGCAGAATGCCGACAATGCGCGCCAGGCCAACGTGCTGGCACTCTCGGCCTCCGACATTGCAATCAAGGGTGGCAGCGTGGTCGCGCAAGTCATCACGACGATGAGCGCGATCAATGATTCGTCGCGCAAAATCGCCGACATCATCAGCGTCATTGATGGCATCGCCTTCCAGACCAATATCCTGGCGCTGAATGCGGCCGTCGAGGCGGCGCGTGCCGGCGAACAGGGACGCGGCTTTGCTGTGGTGGCAACGGAAGTGCGCAGTCTGGCGCAGCGTTCGGCAGCAGCGGCCAAGGAAATCAAGCTGCTCATCAATGACTCGGTCGACAACGTCAGCAATGGCAGCAAGCTTGTTGATGTCGCCGGCCAGACCATGGGCGAGATCGTCGGTAGCGTCAAGCGCGTCACCGACATCATTGGCGAGATCACCTCGGCCAGCCAGGAACAGACCGCCGGCATCGAGCAGATCAACCAGGCCGTGGCACAGATGGATGAAGTCACGCAGCAGAACGCAGCGCTGGTCGAACAGGCCGCCGCCGCCGCGCAAAGCCTGCAGGAGCAGGCTGCAGCGCTATCGGGGGTTGTCCATGTTTTTCAGGTGAGTAGCAAGTAGGGTGCAAAACCGCAGGGCATCGCACCAGGCGCACCGGTCAAGCCGGCACCAACCCGTCAGCTAGTGCGCACCCGCGTCATTTTCCGGTAGACCTTCCACAAGCCGCCCAGTACGACCGGTACGACGGCCGCGCCGACGCCAACCAGCACGATCGCGCTGAGGTGATCACGGATGACCGGAATATTGCCGAAGAAATAGCCGGCTACCGTCAGGCCGGTGACCCAGGCGACGGCACCGGTGACGTTGTAGAACTGGAAGGCGGCAAAGCGCATGCCGGAGACGCCGGCCACGAACGGCGCGAAGGTTCGCACGATCGGCACGAAGCGCGACAGCACGATGGTCTTGCCGCCGTGTTTTTCATAAAAGGCGTGAGTCCGGATCAGCGCCGCCTGGTCGAGCCAGCGGTAATTGTGGGTGAATACTTTTTGCCCGATCGCGCGGCCGACGAAGTAGTTGAGCGTGTTGCCGGTGATGGCAGCGGTGATCAGCAGGACGTTGAGCACCAGCAGGTTCATCTGGCCTTCGGCACTGAATGCGCCGGCAATGAAGAGCAAGGTATCGCCCGGCAGGAAGGGCAGCACGATCAGCCCGGTTTCGCCAAAAATGATCGCAAACAGGACTGCGTACACCAGCGTGCCGTATTCGGTAATGAAGGCACCGAGGTATTTGTCGATGTGCATGACCATGTCGAGCAATTGCATGAAATCCATAGTTTTCCTGGGGAACTCTTTTGAGGTGGGACGGCAGACAGCTTGAGCCGGAATAGTACACTACCGACTCTTCAGCCAAGCCGGTTTGCCCGACGCGCACCGGTATAATCGCCCGATGAATTCTCCTCTGACAGCCCCCCGTTCGATCGCCGCCCTGCCCGACCAGTTGATCTCCCAGATTGCCGCCGGCGAAGTGGTCGAACGCCCTTCCGCCGTGGTCAAGGAATTGCTCGAAAACGCGCTCGACGCCGGTGCCACCCAGATCACCATCCGTCTCGAACAGGGCGGCATCAAGCGTATCGCGATCACCGATAACGGTCGCGGCATCCCGGCCGATGAAATCCCGCTGGCACTGGCGCGTCATGCGACCTCGAAGATCGCCTCGCTGTCGGACCTGGAGAACGTCGCGACGCTGGGTTTTCGCGGCGAGGCGCTGGCCTCGATCGCCTCGGTCGCGCAACTGACGCTGACCACCCGCACCGCCACCGCCGCGCACGCCTGGGAGATGAGCGGTAGCCAGCCGGCACCGGTGCCATCGTCCGGCGCGCCCGGCACCACCATCGATGTGCAGGACCTGTACTACAACACGCCGGCGCGGCGTAAATTTCTGAAGTCCGACCAGACCGAATATGGCCATTGCGCCGAGGTCGTGCGCCGCATTGCGCTGTCGCGGCCGGACGTGGCGTTCTCGCTCACGCACAACGGCAAGACCGTCGATCACTGGACACTGGCCGACATGGACCGGCGCAGCGCGCACATCCTCGGCAGCGATTTCAGCGCCGCCCGTCTGTCGCTCGACGAAGCCGCCGGCCCGCTGCGCCTGCACGGCTATGCCGGCTTGCCGACCGCCTCGCGCGGGCGTGCCGATGCGCAGTATTTTTATGTCAATGGCCGCTTCGTGCGCGACAAGCTGCTCACGCATGCGGTGCGTTCGGCCTATCAGGACGTGCTGCATGGCGACCGCTATCCGTCGTACGTGCTGGCACTCGACCTTGATCCGGCGCTGGTCGACGTGAACGTCCATCCGTCGAAAATCGAAGTGCGGTTCCGGGATAGCCGCGCCGTGCATCAGTTCGTTTTCCATGCCGTCACGCGCGCGCTGTCGCAGACCTCGGCCACCGCCGACGGCATGGTGCCGGCACCGCAAGCGGCCGGCGCCATGCCATGGCACAGCACGCAGCAGACTCCCGCCCAGCCTTACACACGACAAGGCAGCTTCAGCCAGCAAGCCGAGCCGGGCATCGCCCAAAATAGCGCCCGCTACGGCGCGCTGTTCGGTGGCGCATCCGGTGACAGCAACGAAGCTTTCGAACAGGTCGCGGTGGCGGGCTGGCAACCGTCGCCGTCTGCCGCACCATCGGGCACGGCGGAATTCCCGCTCGGCTTTGCGCTGGCCCAGCTGCAGGGCATTTACATCCTCGCGCAAAACCTGACCGGACTGGTGCTGGTCGACATGCACGCCGCGCACGAACGCATCCTGTACGAACAATTCAAGACCGCGCTCGATACCGACGCCGTCGTCGTGCAGCCGCTGCTGATCCCGGTGACCTTCCATGCCGATGCGATCGAGGTCGGCACCACTGCCGAGAACCAGGCCACGCTGGCTGCGCTCGGCTTCGATATCACCGCGCTGTCGCCAACCACGCTGGCGGTGCGCGCCATCCCGGCCTTGCTGAAGAACGCCGATGCGCAATCACTGGCCCGCGATGTCCTGCGCGACGTACGCGAATTCGGCGGTTCGCGCGTGCTGCTGGAACGGCGCAACGAATTGCTCGGCACGCTAGCCTGCCATACCGCCGTGCGCGCCAACCGCATCCTGACCCTGCCTGAAATGAACGCGCTGCTGCGCCAGATGGAAGCCACCGAGCGCGCCGACCAGTGCAATCATGGCCGGCCGACTTGGGTGCAGATGGCCTTGTCGGACCTCGATCGCCTGTTCCAGCGCGGCCAATGACGATGCCACACCTGCCACTGGCGATTGCCATCATGGGGCCAACCGCCTCCGGCAAAACCGCCGCCGCGCTGGCCATCGCCCGCGTGATCCCGTCCGAAATCATCTCGGTCGATTCGGCGCTGGTATATCGCGGCATGGATATCGGCACGGCCAAGCCGACGGCTGCCGAACGCGCCGCGGCACCGCATCACCTGATCGATATCCTCGACCCGGCCGAGTCCTATTCGGCGATGCAGTTCCGTACCGCGACGCTGCAACTGATCAGCGAGATCCTCGCGCGCGGCAAGCTGCCGCTGCTGGTCGGCGGCACGATGCTGTACTTCAAGGCGCTGCGCGATGGTCTCGATACACTGCCCGAAGCCGATCCCGACGTGCGCGCCGCGCTCGACGCCGACGCCGCCCTGATCGGCTCGCCGGGCATGCATGCGCGGCTGGCGCTGGTCGATCCGGTCACCGCCGCCCGGCTCAAACCGAACGATGCGCAGCGCATCCAGCGCGCCCTCGAAATCCATCACCTCACCGGCCAGCCGATGAGCAGCCTGCTGGCACAAGCAGCACCCGTCGAACTGCCATTCACGCTGCTGCCGATCGGACTGGAACCGTCGGACCGCCGCGTACTGCACGAGCGCATCGCCAAACGCTTCGATGCGATGCTGGCCACCGACGGCCCCAACCTGATCGACGAAGTCATCGCCTTGCGCGGGCGCGGCGATCTGCATCCGGGACTGCCGTCGATGCGCTGCGTCGGCTATCGCCAGGCCTGGGAATATCTGGACGGCCAGATCGACCTGGCCACGCTACGCGAAAAAGGACTGGCCGCTACCCGCCAACTGGCCAAGCGCCAGCTGACCTGGCTGCGCGCGATGCCGGAGCGGCACGTCATCGACTGCCTGGACCCGCAGGCCAGCGCACTGGTACTGGCGCAGATAGAAATTGCCCGCCAACAGCAAATTTCGGCTTGACAGACATAGACTGAAACCCGATACTCTCGGGCTGTTTGGTGATATAGCTCAGTTGGTTAGAGCACAGCACTCATAATGCTGGGGTCGGTGGTTCAAATCCACCTATCACCACCAAAGACACGCTGCAAGAAGTCCCGCAATAGTCAAAAAACCGCGTTTCTCATCACGAGAACGCGGTTTTTTTGTGCCTGCGCGCTTCCGCCGTTTCCGGCGGAAAAACCCTCATTTCCCCGGCATCGGATCGGGATAGATTTTCCTGAATATCCACTGAATTCCGGGACGGACCAGCAGGAATCCCCGATAAGCCCCCTCGAGAATCGACGGCATCAACGGCAGCGACCCAATCCGTCCCAACCAGCGCCAGCTCGGGAACAGCAGCCACAGCGCGATGAAAGCACGCGCGCCGCTTAGCACGATACCGTCTGAAGTACGCACATGAAACCGGGACATCAGTTGGGCGCAGCTTCGTCCGGTGGTGTTTTCCGGCAGGTCGGAAGAGACGTCGATCCAGCTGATCGGCACGGTCGACGGGATCTTCCGGTACATGCGGACTTCACGCTGGCACAGGGGGCAGGAACCATCGAAGAAAACACTGACGGGGGCGGGGGCGTTGGAGGGGGAATTCATGCGGGTGACCGGATAATTACAATGACATCACTGTAAAGCAATCCGCGAAATCATTTTTTCGTGCTGCGATTTTCGCGGGCGGGAATGCCCGGAGAACGCGTGTATTCGAGACAGCCCATGCACCAAACGTCATCGGATAGACCTCGGAAAAATAGCAAAAGTATTCATTTTCGACACTTTGCCTCTGTTTTTCAATGCCCTCGCGGGTTGACATGAACTTGCATATCGACGAGCATGACCGTTGTTACATTTGATACATTTGATGCAACAGAGTTCAGACAAGCCAGATCAGACGACGACCGTCACACCGCAATCAGACTATTCACAGCGGTCCTTCTCCACCCGTCACCAGTGCCTGTGCAGTAGCCGGGCACGCGACGCATCGCCACGACCGGCATCCTCCCACGCGCCATGTTGCTCCGCTAGACGGGGCGCACGGCACCTCACGCATCGGCTGGCATGCCAGCAGATATTCCAATGATTCATCGGGCCGGCAATAGCGGCCCCACACCCAAGGAGACGATCCATGCCACCACCAGATATTGACGATATGGCCAAAGAGTTCCGCCAGCGTGCAGCGCGATTCGGCACCCGTCGCATTGCTCTCATCATTGCCGGATTGGTATTTCTGGCCTTCATGATGTCGAGCTGGTTCACTGTGCAGCCGGAAGAAACCGGCGTCATCCAGCGCTTCGGCGCTGTCAACCGCACCGTCGGTCCCGGTTTGCATTACAAATTTCCGATCGGCATAGAGCGCGCCACGATGGTCCCCACCGCACGCGTCCTGAAAGAGGAATTCGGCTTTCTCACGACCGCCACCAGGGCCGGCGAGCGCTCCCAGTACGCCTCTGAAAAAACCAAGTTCAAGGAAGTGTCGCTGATGCTCACCGGCGACTTGAATGTGATCGACGTGCAATGGATCGTGCAGTACCGGATCGAAGACCCGGTGCAGTTCCTGTTCCAGGTACGCGATTCGCGTCAGACGATACGGGACACCGCAGAAGCCGTGATGCGCCAGGTGGTCGGCAACCGCCTCGGTAGCGATGTGCTGACCGTGGGCCGGGTTGCCGTATCAACTGAAGTGAAGGAAGAAATGCAGCGCCTGCTGACCGGATACCGGACCGGTGTCCGTCTGGTGACGGTCGAGCTGCAGGACGTGACGCCGCCTGATCCTGTCAAGCCGGCGTTCAATGAAGTCAACAAGGCGCGCCAGGACCGCGAACGCATCATCAATCAAGCCCAGGAACGCGCCAATCGTGAAATCCCGCAGGCACGCGGCGAAGCGAACCGGACCATCAGCGAAGCCGAAGGCTATGCGGTCGAACGGGTCAACCGGGCGCAAGGGGAAGCAACGCGCTTCACGACCATTCTGGCCGATTATCGCAAGGCGCCCGAAGTGACGCGACAACGCCTGTACCTGGAAGCGATGAGCACGCTATTGCCCGGCGCAAAATCGCTGTATGTGGTCGATAGCGACCAGAAAGCCATGCTGCCGCTGCTGCGCATGGAAGGTGGCCAGACGCCCGTCACGCCAAACAGCGCACCCGCAAGTACGCCCGCGGTAACCCAAGGAGGGACACAACCATGAAGAAAGCCATCAACATCGGCGTCGGTGTCATCGTGCTGGCGGCAGTCATCGGATTTTCCGGCACGTTCTTTACACTGCAGGAAGGCCAACAAGCGGTCATCGTTCAATTTGGTAAGCCGGTAGGAGAAACACTGACCAAGGCCGGCTTGCACATCAAGGTGCCACTCATTCAGGACGTACGCGTGTTCGAGAAACGCTTGCTGATCTGGGACGGCTCGCCGAACCAGATCCCGACCAAGGGCCGCGAATTCATCTGGATCGACACCACTGCACGCTGGCGCATCGCTGACGCCAAGACCTTCCTGGAAAGCGTCGCTTCCGAAGCCGGTGCCCGCTCGCGGCTCGATGACATCATCGATTCGGTTGTACGCGACCAGGTGTCCGGTAGTGAACTGCGCGAACTGGTGCGCAGCGCATCGTGGGTCGTTCCCGAAGGCGAAATCATGGACGAGGTGCCCAGCGAAGTACGCGATGCACTGGAACAGAAAATCGTGCGCGGCCGCGAGGAAATCACCCGCACCATCCTGACCGAAGCCCGCAAGATCATCCCGCAATACGGCATCGAACTGGTCGACGTGCGTATCAAGCGCCTTGACTACATCGAGAGCGTGCGCGAAGGGGTCTACGCGCGGATGATTTCGGAGCGCAAGCGGATCGCCGCCCAGTTCCGCTCCGAAGGCGAAGGCCGCAGCGCCGAAATCCTCGGTGAAATGGAAAAGGACTTGAGCCAGATCCGCTCCAGCGCCTACCGCCAGGTCCAGGAAGTCAGGGGCAATGCCGACGCCAAGGCTACGCGCGTGTATGGCGATGCCTATAACGCCGACCCGGAATTCTATGCATTCTCGCGTACGCTGGAATCGTACAAAGAAGAGCAGAACAAGAATTCGGTGATGATCCTCACCACTGACAGCGACTATTATCGTTATCTGAAGCGCTCGGGCGTGACGCCCGCAACGCGACCAAAACGCTGACCGGAAGCCTTCCATGAAACCCGCCCTGCCGTCATGCAGCGGCGGGTTTCCGATCGTTTTGACCCTGACAAATCACGCGCAACGCGAAGTAGCATTCTCCGGCACACTGTAATCAAACGTAATTAGCGCGATCCCGGCAAAGTCGATTTCTATACTGGCCAATTCAAAGGAGCCCATCATGAAACCCGCATCATTGATTTTGCTGGGAGCGGTTTCTGTCTTGCTCGGGGGATGCGCTGTCTACGGGCCGCCGCCCGCTTACAACGGCTATTACGAGCGCCCATACTATGCCCAACCAGGCCCGGTCTACTCCTCCGGCCCCGTGTATTACCAGGCCCCGCAACCCGTTTATGTCGGCCCGCCCGTTATTCTGGATTTCGGATTCGGCTTCCGCGGTGGTCGCGGTGGCTACGGCGGCGGATGGGGCGGTCACCGCTGACCAGGCTTGCCCGCCAATCCGGCAACCTCCATTTCAACCGCATTAAAGGAACTGCATCATGCAAGCCCGACTTATCCCTTTCCTGTTCGCCGCCGCCCTGAGCGCCGGCTGCGCCACGACTTTTCCCGAGCAACCACTGAGCCTGCTCGGCATTGCGGCTCCGCCCGAAGCCGCCATCAAGACCATTGTGCTGACACCTGGAACGGAGCACGTCAACGTCACCGGCGGCGAAGTCGTCCGCTTCGTCTCGGGAAACAAAACCTTCGCATGGAGTTTCGACGGACCGCTGCAGGTATCGCGCGTCGACCTGATGCGCGTCGCGCCGCCGGGCTTTCTTGGCCATCCGGTGATCGCGTATATCGCGCCTAATCCGATGTACATCGGTAGGGACGAGTAACGACAGCGAAGCATAGTTACCCACGCGTGCGAGCCCGGTTTCTGCGCCAATTCCGACGGTTCGTCGGTGCGTTCGCGTGGGTACGATACCCCCCGAGTCAGCACAGCTGGCATGGCGCTGCGAGATGACCTGTTGACGCCACCAATCTATTACGCCACCCTCGTCTGGTCCGGCGCTCGGCGCCCTCCTCCATAAAGTGCATTCATGAATGACCAGATCAAACACCTCATCGACATCCTGACCGGCTATCTGCTCAGCTATGGCATCAACGTGATTGGTGCCATCGTCACGCTAATCATCGGCACACTGGTGGCGGGCTGGGTCGCACGCCTGATCGACCGGGCGATGCGCCGCTCGAGCCGGATCGATCCGGTATTTCACTACCTGCCCGGCAAGATAGTCCGGGTCGCGATCCTGATCTTCACGCTGGTGGCGGTGCTCAACCGTTTCGGCGTCGAGACCACCAGCCTGATCGCGGTGCTCGGTGCCGCCGGCCTGGCGGTCGGCCTGGCCTTGCAGGGCACGCTGAGTAATGTCGCCGCCGGCGTGATGATTTTGTTCTTCCGGCCGTTCAAGATCGGCGACGTAGTCCAGCTCGATAGCCAGGTCTACATCATCGACGCGGTCGGTTTCTTCATCTGCAAGGGCCACTTGCCGGACGGGCCGGCGGTCTTCATTCCGAATTCCAAAATCTGGGGCCAGACCATCGTCAACCTGTCGGTCACCGACAATGACATCCGCCGCATCGACGAGGGCTACGGCATCGCCTATACCGACAGCATCCCGACTGCGCTGGCCATCCTGCAGCAGATCGCCGCGGCCGATCCGCGCATCCTCGCCACGCCGGCGCCATTGATCAAGGTCGACAAGCTGGGCGACAGTTCGGTCAACATCCTGTTCCGGGTCTGGACCAGCCGGTCCGACTGGTGGGATACCAAGCTCGACCTGGTGCAGCGCTGCAAGGAAGGACTCGAAGCAGGTGGTTGTTCGCTGCCGTATCCGCAGCGCGATGTGCATCATTTTCATGAGGCGGGTGCGGTGCGGAAGACGGGGATGACGGTCGACGAATAAGGATCAGGACAGTGCTGGCTTGCGTTTCTTGCGCGAGGCCGGCAACGGGGATTCGCCTAGGCGTTCGTTGGCAACGGGGGCTGCCGGCTGCGCTTCGCTTCGTCGTGCCGGAGCATCAACAGTTTCATCAACCGCAAGCGAACCATTCGGTGCAATGCCCTTCGGTTATTGCGCCCTACGACCCTTGATGCTTGCTGCCGCACCCGGCATTTTTTTAGGTTGTGCAAACCCTATTCATTGCTCTGTCAGCCAACAAATCCGTTGTTACTGAGCTTCAAATTGCGCAAATGGAGCCCGATTTTCTTGAGTCCTTCGTGCGTTGCGGCCGACATCCGCGCCATCGAATCTTTCTTGCCTTGCTTCAGATAAGCCTGGTAATTCGCCTTCTGCACGATGAGCGGATAAGCAAGCTGCTCAATAAATTCCTGACGTTGTTTGCTATTCATCTGCGACCACTGGGGCGAATTTTTCATACTCTTGCGCAACTGATTGGCGATGCCTTGATACTGCTGTTTTGATGGCATGGGTTGCTGGTTTGCAATCGCCCATGCCTGTCCATACCACAGTGCCATCATGCCTTCCATGGTGCCGCTATCGAGCCCCTCAATCTGCGCAAATCCCGCCATGGCTTGCACCAGATCAGTCTTTTCCGCAGCTTCGCGGATGTCATCGACAGCGTCCGGCATTTGTTTCGCGAAGTCGCGCAAAAAAGTTTCGCGGATTTGTACAGAGAGCGCCTTATCGCGCGAGTAAGGCAGCGGGTTGTTGTTCGTGCTGGCGCGGCGGTTAGTGTTGCCCGACGCTGGCGGCGGTGCTTCTGCCCCCCGTTTTTTCGGCGTACTTCCGGGTTGAGACCATTTTTCGCCCGGCGACGGTGCCAGGCTCGGATAATTAAACTGGTTGCTCAAAAACGATGAAGATTGGTAATAGTCATATTGCGCCATTGCCGGAGATGCAAACAGCGCCACGATAAACCCTGCCAAGGCCGCCCGGATAAAAACGAATGTCATTTTCATAGCAACTCTCCGTATCAAGTTAAACCACGAAGAAATTGAGTGCCACGCGTCGACAAGGTTCAATATTGCCGAAATGCTGAGCACAAAAAGATTTGCAAATCCGCCCGGGCAAAATCTTCACGGAAATGACACTGCGGCACCTCACTCTCCGCAAATCGATGGCGCCTCCGCCCCCCGAAAAAACCCCTTCGCCCGCCGCCCCCACGCATCCAGATACGTATAAGCCACCGGCACCACCAGCAAGGTCAGTAGCGTCGAGGTGATCACGCCGCCGATCACCGCGCGCCCCATCGGCGCCTGCGATTCGCCGCCATCCCCGATCCCCAGCGCCATCGGCAGCATCCCGAAAATCATCGCCATCGTCGTCATCAGGATAGGCCGCAAGCGCACTTGCCCGGCTGTCAGGATTGCGTCGTGCTGACTTTGTCCGGCCAGCTGCGAATGGTTGGTGAAGTCGACCAGCAGGATTGCGTTCTTGGTCACCAGCCCCATCAGCATGATGAAGCCGATGATAGAGAACATGTTGAGCGTGCTGCCGGTGATCAACAGCGCGAGCAGCACGCCGATCAGCGACAGCGGCAGCGAGACCATGATCGCCACCGGTTGCAAAAAGCTGCCGAACTGCGAAGCCAGCACCAGGTAGATGAAGATCACCGCGATACCGAGCGCAGCCACCGCCGCGCCCAGCATGTCCTTCATCTGCTCGGCCTGCCCGCCGACATCGAAGCGCACGCCGTCCGGCAGGTCGATGGTCTTGATGATGGCTTGCACTTCCTTGTTGACGTCGCCGGCCGGTCGGCCTTCGACATTGCCGTAGATGCCGACGCGGCGCTGCAGCGCCTGCCGCTTGATGACTTGCGGGCTGGTCGCCGGGATGAACTCGACGACCTGGCGCAGCGGCACCATGATGACGCGGCCATCGGGCGTCAGGTTCTTGCTGGCGACCGACAGGTTGCCGAGGTCGGTGATGCGTTCGCGTCCGGCTTTCGGCAGCTGCACATTGACCTCGTAATTCTGGCCATCCTGCGCCAGCCAGTAGCTGGTGGTGTCGCCGGCGACGAAGGGCCGCAGCGCCGCGCCGATCTGCTGCTGCGTCAGGCCGAGGTCGCTGGCGCGCTCGTTGTCGATCTTCACGACCACCGACGGGGTCGATGCGGCGAGGCTGTTTTCGAGATCGGTGACGCCCTTGATCGTGGCCAGTTTCAGCATCACCTGCTTGGCGACTGCATCGAGTTTGGCGATGTCCTGGCCGAGGATGGCGATGTAAATCGCCTTCTGAAATCCGACTGAAAGCTCCAGTCCGGCGATCGGTTTGAGGCGTTGGCGAATCAGCGCTTCGAGGTCTTTCTGACGGCGTCGCCCGGTGCTTTTGCGGTCGGTCAGTTTCAGGCTGACTTCGGCAGTATTGGCCCCATCCTGCCCGCCAACGGTGGTGATGACGCTGGCGATTTCGGGGAAGTCTTTCAGCGCGGTTTCGACCTGGCGGATTTTTTCATCGGTGTAGGCCAGGCTGGAACCGACCGCGGTCTTGAACTTCAAGGTGACGAAACCCTCGTCGGTTTCCGGGAACATCTCGGCACCGATCAGCGGCACCAGCGCGAGGCTGCCGACGAACAGCAACAGCGCCGACAACAGCGTGACTTTGCGCCAGCGCAGCGCCCACTCCAGCGCACGGCCATAGCGCACATGCAGCCGGTCGATGCCGTGCTCGATGCGTTCCATCAACCTGCCCAGCCAAGGCAGATAGCGGAAGCGGTTCTCGACCGGATCGCGCCAGACCGACGACAGCATCGGGTCCAGCGTGAAGCTGACGAACAGCGACACCAGCACCGCCACCGTCACCGTGATCCCGAACTGCAAAAAGAAGCGGCCGATGATGCCGTCCATGAACGCCACCGGCACGAATACCGCGACGATGGCGAAGGTCGTTGCCATCACCGCCAGGCCGATTTCACTGGTGCCGTCGTTGGCAGCGTCCTTGTGGCTCTTGCCCATGCCGAGATGGCGCACGATGTTCTCGCGGACCACGATCGCGTCATCGATCAGCAGACCGATGCACAGCGACAGCGCCATCAAGGTCAGTGCATTGATCGTGAAGCCGAACGCCTTCATCGCGATGAAGGTCGCCATCACCGAGATCGGCAAAGTCAGGCCGGTGATGATGGTGCTGCGCCACGAATGCAGGAACAGGAACACGATCAGCATCGTCAGCACCGCGCCTTCGAGGATGGTGGCCTTGACGCCATCGAGCTGGCGTTCGACCGAATCCGAATTCGAATTGACGATGGTCAGCGTGCTGCCGGCGGGCAGGGTTTTTGCCATGTCGGCAACGGCTTTTTTCAGGCCGGTGCCGACTTCGATGATGTTGGCGTCCTGCACCTTGGTGATGTTGATGTTGATCGCGCGCTGGCCATTGACGCGCGAGATCGAGGTTTCTTCGCGTTCGCCATCGACGATGTCGGCGACCTGATCCAGAAACACCGGACCGCTGGCACGGCGCGCGACGACGATCTTGCCGAACGCGCGCGGGTCCTTGATCTTGCCTTCGACCCGCACCAGCTGTTCGGACGGCCCGCGGCTGATGACCCCGGCCGGCATGTCCTGGTTGGTGATCTGGATCGCGCGCAGCACTTCGTCGATGCCGATGTTTTGCGCGGTCATGCGCGACGGGTCGACGTTGATCAGGATCTGCCGGCTGGTGTTGCCGCCGGTGGTGACCTGGCCGACGCCGGCGACGTTTTGCAGGCGCTTGACGACGACCTGTTCGGACAGCGTCGACAAGGCGCGCATGTCGCCGCTGGCCGAGGTCAGCGTCAGCGTCGCGACCGGCTGGGCGTTCTCTTCCTGACGCGCGACGAACGGTTCCTTGGCGTCTTTCGGGAAGGCAGCGCGGACGGTAGCGATCTTGTCGCGCACTTCCTGGATGCCGTGGTCCATGTTGGCCGACAAATCAAATTCAATGAAAGTCAGCGAGCGGCCTTCGAACGAACTCGAGACGATTTTCTTGACGCCGCGCACCGTGTTGACGACGTTCTCGATCGGCTTGGTGATGTCGTTCTCGACCGCTTCCGGCGACGCGCCCGGATACAGCACCTGGATGAACACGAACGGAAACTGCACATCCGGCATCTTCTCGACGCCGAGGCTACGGTACGACGCCAGCCCCAGCACCATCAGCGCCACCATCACCATCGTCGCAAATACCGGATTGCGGATACTGACCTTGGTGATCCACATGGTCAGCCTTTCGTCGCAGGCAGTTTGACCAGCGAACCGGCCTTGATGCCATCGAGCTTGACGGCCAGCACCGGCATGCCGACCGACAGGCCAGCGGTAATTTCGACCATGCCTTCATCGTCATTGCGCAAGCCGGGCCGGACCACCTGTTCAATGATCTTGCCGTCGGCGATGCGCAGCACCGTAGTCACGCCGTCCTTGCTGCGCAATGCCGCCACCGGCACCGCCGGCACCAGCGATGATTTGCCGAGCGTGATGCCGCCCTTGGCATACATGCCCGACTTGAGCGCGCCGTCGGCATTGGCCACCGCGACATACACCATGATCGCGCGCGAGCCGGCTTCGGCGGCCGGATTGATGCGCACCACGTCGCCGGTGAACACGCGCGGGCCGAAACCGTCGACCGCAAAAGTCACGCCCTGCCCGACCTGCACACGCGGAATCTCGCTGGCCGGCACCGGCGCTTCGAGGATCAGCCGCGACAGATCAACGACAGCAAATAGCGCCATGTCGGGCGTGGCTTTTTCGCCGGCCTGCACGTAGCGCTTGCTGATGATGCCGTCGATCGGCGAACGGACTTGTGCATCATCGAACGCACGACGGGCGATGTCGAGCTGGGCGCTGGCCGACTTGACGGCGGCCTGCGCGAGGTCGACGCCATTTTGCGTGGTGTCGAGCGCGTTCTGGGAAATGAATTTTTGCTTCAGGAGTTCGTTGCTGTTTTCGCGGTTCTTGCCGGCCAGCGCGAGGCGGGCACGGGCGTCATCGAGCGCGCCTTCCTGCACACCGACACGCGCCTTCAGATCGGCCGTATCGAGCCGCACGACCACTTCACCACGACGCACCCGGATGCCTTCGGCGACCGGTGCTGCGCGCACTTCGCCGGCCACTTTGGACTTGACGATGGCTTGCTGCTGCGCGGTCAGCGCGCCCGACATCGGCAGTTGTACGCGCAGGTCGCGCGCGATGACGGTGAAGACATCGGCGGCGGCCAGTTCCATCACGGCCGGTGCAGCATTTTTTTCCGGCTCGACCGGTTTGGCCGGACGCATCGACATCACGCCACCGGCGACGGCAATCACGACGACCACGGCGACGGGAATCATCCAGCGTTTGGACGGAGGGAGTGGCTGGTCATTGTTCATTGTTCTTGTGGCCGGTCAGAGGTTGGAAAGCATAAAAACATTACAACACGAACGTGAAATCCTTCACCAGCGCACCCGGCAAGCGCGCGCTGCCGTTGGCCCGCTCGCCATACGAATCGCTGTCGAGCAGCAGTTCGCGCTCGCTCGTCAGCGCCAGCAGTTTATCCCCCAGCAGGCGGAACACCGACTCGTCAAAACGCATCACGTTGAGCGGCGCCTTGATCTCGCCATCCTCGACCCAGAAGGTGGCGAAGCGCGTCATGCCGGTGATGCGGCAATTGGCCCGGTCCGAAAAATTCAGGTACCAGAGATTGCTGACAAAGATGCCCGTGCCCAGCTCGGCCAGCGCGTTCGCCATCGGCAAGGTACCACCGGCCAGGTCGATTGAACTCATCGCTTCGCCGCTGCCGGCCCCGTTGTTGACGAGTCCGTACTCCATCGCCGTGCGCGGTGAAATCATGCTGCCGGTCAGTACGCCCTGCTCGATCAGCGCAATGCGCGGCGGCTTGATGAAGCCATCGGACTGGAAGCCGGGCGCGACACCGCCCTGCGTGTCTTCGCTCAGCGTGATCGCCGGATTGAGGCGCAAGCCTTCGTCGCGCATGCGTCGCAGCGCACTCTGGCGGGTGCGCAGCGACTTCTCCGACAATCCATCCCAATTGAACATGCCGACGATTTCGTGCAGTGCCGTCGGTGTCAGGAAGGCGCGATACGCGCCCGGCCTGACCGTCACCGGCGCGCGCTGCAGCATCGCCAGTTGCACGATGGCGTCCTGCATCTTCGTGGCGAATTCGAGGCTGTCCCAATCGCTGCCGGCATACGACGTCTTGACCGCCTTGTCGCGGCTTTGATAGAGGCTCCAGTCGAGGTTGAAGGTCGCGCTCTGATGCCAGTTGCGCTGCCCGGCGGCATTCGCAAAACCGCGCATCATCGGACCCATCGCGAGGATGCCGACCAGGTCGACGGTGGTCGATGCACGCAGTACCTGATCGACGATGGCTTCGGCCGATGGCAGGCGCGAGGGTTCGATGAATTCGGTCGAGTTGACCTCGGTGGCGACCAGCAAGTGCGGGTCTTCCGGCAGGTCGGGCAATTGCCCGCGCAGTGTCGCGATCAGCTGTTCGATGGTCGCGCCGTCGGCGGCGATATGACCGGCCAGCGCGGCCGTGGCCGATCCATGGCGACGGCCATCGATCAGGTGCAAGGTCAGCGCGGCTTGCTGTACATGACCGCTCTGGCGGATCGCGCTGACGTTGAAGCGCACGAAGTCCGAGGCCTCGGCCGAGTACCAGCATTGATACTGCTCGCTGCCCTGCAGGCGCGCGGCGATGAAGTCGGCCAGTTGGTAGAAATAGGTTTTCATCAGGCTTCTCCGCCGAACACATCGACATTGCCAAACAGGCAGGCCGGTGATGCATGGCCGACCCGGATCACTTGCGACGGCTCGCCCTTGCCGCAAAACGGCGTGCCCATCACATCGGCAGTCGACGCATTGCCGACGGCTTTGAGCGAGCGCCAGAACGACTCCGAGACGCCGCGATAATTCGGATTCTTGACCACGTCCTTGAGCTCGCCATCGACGATCAGCCGGCCGGTTTCGCAACCGAACTGGAACTTGTTGCGCGAGTCATCGATCGACCACGAGACATTGGTATCCATCAGCACGCCGCGTTCGACCGAACGGATCATGTCGTCGAGCGAGCTATCGCCGGCTTCGATATTGAGGTTGGCCATGCGGTCGATAGGCGCGCGGTTCCAGCTGCAGGCGCGCGCGTTGGCGACGCCGTCGATACCGGCGCGGGCTTGCGAAATCGCGCCGCCCAGCGGACGCTCGAGTATGCCGTTCTGGATCACGTAGGTCTTCTCGGCAGGCTGGCCTTCATCGTCCCAACCGTAGCTGGCGAACTGCTCGCTGCGGGTCGGATCGTAGGTCACGTTGAGCAGCGGCGAGCCGTACAGGAAGGTGCCGAACATGTCGAGCGTGACGAAGCTGGTGCCGGCAAAATTGCGCTCGTCGCCGAGGATACGGTCGAGCTCGATCGGATGGCCGATCGACTCGTGGATCTGCAACATCATCTGTTCCGGCATCAGCAGCAGGTCCATCGTGCCGCTCGGGCAGTTCGGTGCGGCCAGCAGTTCGATAGCCTGCGCAGCAACACGTGCGCCACTGCCATAAAAACCGGCATCGGCCAGTACTTCCAGGCCACCCTGCCGGCAATAGCCGTTGTACTGGCCGCCAAGGCTGCGGGTCTGGGTATCGGCACCCTGATTGGCGGTGACCGACAGGTTCGGGATCACGTAGCGGAACTGCTGTTCGAGCTCGCCGCCACCGCTGGTCAGGTACAACTGATGCGTGCTGATGGTGCCGACCGAAGCTGACCAGTCGACGATGCGCGGATCGATCCGGCAGGCCTGCGACTCCTGCATCAGCAGTGCGATCAGGTCCTTGCGGTTGGTGCCGGTGCTGGCGGCACTGGCATAGCGGCCGACCGGATGCGGCATCGTGATCGTCGAGTAGTCGATGACGGAGCGCCCGGCACTGGCGGCGGCCCAGGCCTGCGCGCGGGCGATCGCGTCTTTCAGGCCGGCGCTGCTCAGGTCGCTGGTGGCGGCATAACCGTAGCCGCCGTGATGGATGATGGTGACCATCGCGCCGCGGTCGATGCTGGTGGTGAGTGGCTGCAGGATGTTCTGGCGGACAGTGATCTGCTCGCCTGATTCGTCAACTATGCGCAGCGAGCAAAAGTCGACTGCGGGGATGAGGGTGTGGAAGAGGTGGCGCAGTGTATCGAACATGGGTGGGGGCCTCGAAAAAATCAGGGAAACAAATGACAAAACGAAGTACTGCGGGTATTCCAAAAGTCGCAAACCACATCAGAAGCAACCAGCGCGCCATGCAGAGGTCGCAAACCAGACCAGCAGCAACCAGGGTCAGAGTTTTTTTTCGCGACGCTTTACCGCGAAAATTACTCTGACCCTGCTTGCGGATTCGGAGCACAACCGCACGCGACCGGCTGCACTCCGTCGTCCGTTGTCGGGGTCAGAGTAATTTTCGCGATACCCCCTGCGAAAAAAAACTCTGACCCCGACAACTCTGGCTGCGGTTCACTGCGTAGGGTGCAATAACCAACGGGCATTGCACCGGATGCCCTGACTCCGCACCCCAATCCTAATGCTTCAACCCCTTCGGAATCGCACTCAGCAAAGTCCGCGTATAAGCATGCTGCGGATTACGGTATAGCTCGTCCGAATTGGCCAGCTCGACCACGCTGCCCTGGTTCATCACCATGACCTGATCGGCGATGTACTTGACCACTGCCAGATCATGCGAAATGAAGATGTAGCTCATGTTGAATTCTTCTTGCAGATCCTGCAGCAGGTTCAGCACCTGCGCCTGCACCGAGACATCCAGCGCCGACACCGACTCATCGCAGACCAGTACTTCGGGCTTCAGTGTCAGGCAGCGCGCAATCGCGATCCGTTGGCGCTGGCCACCCGAGAATTCATGCGGATAGCGATGGAAGGCCGCTTCCGGCAATCCGACCTTTTTCAGCAGCGCATACGCCATGCCGGTGCGCTCCTTGTCGTCGCGACCGATCGCATGGATCTGCATCGGTTCGAGCAATATCTGGCCGACCGTGAAGCGCGGATTGAGCGAGGCATACGGGTTCTGAAAAATGATCTGGATGCGCCGCTTGTAGGCCATGAACTCCTTGTTCGACATCGCCAGAATATCCTTGCCCTCGAACAGCGCCTGACCCGAGGTGGCCTGATGCAGTCGCAGCAGCGTCAGCCCGACCGTGGTCTTGCCGGAACCGGATTCGCCGACCACGCCGAGCGTCTTGCCGCGCGCCAGCTTGAACGAGACATCGCTGACGGCCTTGAATTCCTTGCGACCGAACAGGCCTTCGCGCGTGTAAAAACTTTTGCCCAGATTGCGCACGTCGAGCACGATGTCTTCGCTACCGTTCAAGCCGCGGCTGCGCTGCTCGAGCAGGCCGGCCGGTTCGCCATCGCCCTCCAGATAATCGGCGATCACCGGCAGGCGCATCGGGCGGGCGTCGAGCGATGGCCGGCAGCGCAGCAAGGCCTTGGTGTACGGATCTTTCGGCGCTTCGAAGATCTGGCGGATCTCGCCTTTTTCGCGCACTTCGCCGTTGCGCATGACGATCACCGAGTCGGCAATTTCACCAACCAGCGCCAGGTCATGCGTGATGAACAGGACCGACATCTGGCGCTTTTTGCGCAGCGCATCGATCAGATCGATGATCTGCTTCTGGATGGTTACGTCGAGCGCGGTGGTCGGCTCGTCGGCGATCAGCAGTTTCGGTTCGCAGGCGATCGCCATCGCGATCATCACGCGCTGTTGCTGGCCGCCGGACAGCTGGCTCGGGTAGTCGTCGATCTTGGTCGCCGGCGATGGAATGCCGACTTCCTCGAGCAGCGCCAGCGTGCGCGCGCGCGCCTGCCGGCTATCCATGTTCATGTGCAGCTGAAGCACTTCGGCGATCTGGAAGCCGACCGTGAAGACCGGATTCAAGGACGTCATCGGTTCCTGGAAGATCATCGAGATCTCCTTGCCGCACAGATTGCGTCGTTCGGCAATCGATAGCGCGAGCAGGTTGCGGCCTTCGAATTCGATGACGCTGGTGGGATCGACAATCGAGTTCTCGGGCGACAGCAGCCCCATCACGGCCAGCGAACTGACCGACTTGCCGCTGCCGGATTCACCGACCAGTGCGATGGTGGTATTGCGCGGAATATCGAACGAGATGCCCTTGACGGCTTCGACGCTGTGGGTCTTGTCGGTGTAAAAACTGACGCGCAGGTTCTTCACTGAAAGCAGAGGTGTGGTCATCGTCATTCCTATTTGAGCTTCGGATCGAGCGCATCGCGCAAGGCATCGGTAAACAGCGAGAACGCCGTCACCAGCACCGCCATCGCAACACTCGCGGCCACCAGTTGCCACCACTTGCCGAGGATCAGTTCGTTCTGCGCTTCATTGAGCATGCTGCCCCACGACACGGTGCCGACCGGCACGCCAAAACCCAGAAAGCTCAGGATCACTTCGGCCTTGATGAAACCCACCACCAGGATCGACACCTGCACCAGCGCGACGTGGCTCACGTTCGGAAAAATATGCGTGAACATCTTGCGCATGTGCGACGCGCCGATCGCGTCGGCTGCCCAGACGTATTCGCGGTTCTTGTGCTTCAGGTATTCGGCACGGATCAGCCGGTAGGTGCCGGTCCAGCCGGTCAGGCCAAGGATCAGCACGATGGTGACCACGCCTTTTTGCTGCAGCACCGCGGCCACTGCGAGGATCAGCAGCAGATACGGCACCGACGTGAAGATGCTGTAAAACCAGTTGAACAGGTCATCGACCTTGCCGCCGAAATAGCCCGAGAACGCACCGAAGACGGTACCGAGGAAGGTCGCCAGCAGGGCTGCCACCAGACCAACGACGATCGAGGTTTCAGCACCCTTGATGGTTTTCTGGAGGATGTCGTGGCCCCATTTGTCGGCCCCGAACGGCAGCGTTTCCTTGCGCACGATGGCGGCCTTGGCGGCACCGCCCTTGGCGATGTCGGCACGCACTTCGGCCAGCTCGGCACCGATCGGATCGGGGATGCCGTAGTCATTGACGATCACCGGCTGCTGCGACACTGTCTGCGCGCGCAATTCGCGGATGATGTCTTTCAAAGGATCGAGCGGGTTCTCGGGCGGCAGTGCCGCCAGGCCGGGCTCGATCGGCGAGGCACCGCGTTCGGCCGCCGATTGCGCTCCCATGAAGGTCGGCGGAGCGTAATTCACGCCGACTTCGTCAGCCCAGTTGGACGCCACCAGCCCGGTCGCCGACAGCGCCAGCGTCACCAGATAGGCGACCACGATGGCCAGCGCCACCATGGCCACGGTATCGGCGCGCAAACGCCGCCATGCCAGTGCCCATAGTCCAGGCGAAATTCCCGGAGAAATTCCAGGCGAAATTCCCGGCGAAACTGCTGTATCGATATGTGCCATGAATCCAGTTCCTACTTCAGTTGTACGCGTGGATCGACGGCCTGGTACATCAAGTCCGTGAGCAAATTAAAGATCATCGTGGCGGCGGCGACATAGACCGTGATCGCCTTGATGACCGGGAAGTCACTGCGTTCAACAGCCAGAATGACTTCGCGGCCTATGCCCGGGATCGAGAAAAAGCGCTCGATCAGGAAGGCGCCGATCAGCAAGGCCGGCAAGTTCGACATGACGTGCGTGATGATAGGGATGGCGGCATTGCGCAAGACATGCACCCACAGGATGCGGCGCTCGGACACGCCTTTGGCGCGCGCGGTGCGGACGTAATCCTGATTGACTTCATCAAGCACGAAGGTGCGGAACAGCCGCAGTGTCGGCGCGACGCTGACGGCCAGGCCGATGATGATCGGCAGCAGCGAATACTTGAACAGGTTTTCGAGGAAGCTGTCGCCCCAGCCCTGCACCGGGAACAGGCCCAGCTTGTAGGCAAAGAAGTACTGGAACACGATGATGTAGACCAGGATGCTGATCGACATGCCGATGGTACAGGCGACCATGATGGCGCGATCGGTCAATGAGCCGCGCACGAAGGCGATGCCCAGTGCCAGGCCGACTGCCAGCACGGTCTCGAGGATGGTCAATGGGATGAGCACGGTGAGCGACGGGCCGAGGCGCGACAGGATCACATTCGAGACTTTTTCGCCGGTGCTCCAGCTGCTGCCGAAATCGAAGGTGGCGATCTGCTTGATGAAGATCCACAGCTGCACGTAGAACGGCTGGTCGATGCCGAGCTGGGTGCGGATGTTGGCAATCTGTTCGGCGTTCGACATCTTGCCGGCCAGGATGTAGGCCGGGTCGCCGCCTACCCAATTGAACAGCAGGAAGACCAGCAGGATCACGCCCAGCATGGTCGGCAGCATTTGCCACAGGCGCCGCAATATGTAGGAAGTCATGGTGTGCTCGGGTCCTCTCAGTGCAGCCGTTGGCCGGAAATTTCGTCGAAAAATGCCTTGCTGTCCGGTGCGCGTCCGAGGAATTCGCGCACCATGTCGGCACCGCGCACTTCACCGCCGCGCGACAGGATGGTCTGGCGATAACGCTGGCCGACGACCGGGTCCATCAGCTTGTTCTGGTACGCCGACAGCATGTCGAGGGCCAGCACTTCGGACCACATGTAGCCGTAATAGCCGGCCGAATAGCCGCCCATGATGTGACCGAACTGGCCGGGGAATTCGGTGCCGGCGACATGGCCGAGCGGGGTCGCGGCTTCCATCGTGTTCCAGATCGCCAGCGGATCGCCGGACTTCATGGTGTAGACGTTCATGTCATAACGCGCGTACAGCAACTGGCGGCCGTAGCGCAGACCGCGACCGAAGTTATGTGCTGCCGTCAGGCGCGACAACAAGGCATCGTCGACCACCGGACAAGGCGTGCTGCAGAAGTTTGCCAGCGATACCAGCGACTCCTTGCGACGCGCCCATTCTTGGTACATCTGCGACGGCGCTTCAACAAAATCGCGCTCGACGCGGGTGCCGGCCTGCGACACGTAACGGGTCTGCGACAGCACGCCATGCAGCACGTGGCCGAACTCGTGGACCATGGTTTCGAGTTCGTCGCTGGACAGGCCGGTGCGATTGAAATTGGTCACCAGTACCGATACCGGCGTGCGCTGCGCCAGCGTGCTGACACCACGGATGCCAAACGCAGCGGCATGGCCGTATTTGCCTTCGCGCGGGAACGGATCGAGATAAATGCCACCGATGCGCTGTGCCGATCTGGTGTCGAAGACATCGTAGTACTGGACGTCGGCATGCCAGACCGGGACCTCCACGCGGGTGAAGCTGACACCGTACAAGCGCGCCGAGACATCCATGATCCAGGCCAGCGCGGCCGGTGTCGGGAAGTACGCACGCAGCGCATTCTGGTCGACGTCGTAGCGCGCCTTCTTCAACTTCTGCTGCCAGTAACCGGCGTCCCAGCGTTCGATACGGGTGTCGGCCAAGGCGGTCTTCAGCGTCTCCGCCTTGAAGGCGCGCAGTTCGGCGATTTCCTTTTTCTCCAGCGCGGTGACTGCTGCCTGAACTTCATCAAGGAAGCCGAACACCGCTGCCGGTGTTTTTGCCATGCGACGGCGGATCACGTAATCGGCATAGGTCGGCAAACCGAACAGGCCGGCAAGTTCCTGGCGCAAGGCCATCGCTTCTTTCAGCATGGGTGGATTGGCCGTGGTGCCGCGATTGGTGTAGGCCGCCTGATAGCGCTTGCGGGCATTGGCATCGTCGGCGTATTCCATGAACGGCAGGTATTCCGGCGTGGCGTAACCGAGCAAATAATTACCCTTGTCGTCACGCTTGGCGCGCGCCAGATAATCGGCCGGCAAGCCGGTGACTTCCTGCGCGCTGAAGACTTGCTGCGTGCTGTTGTCGCGCACGTTGCGGGCGAAGGCTTGGCCGAGTTCTTCGAGCTGTTTCAGGATTTCTTTCAGGCGGACCTGCTGCGCCGGGGCGAGCGCGGCACCGGTGTCTTCAAGGCGGTCCAGCACATCCTGACGCAGCTTGGTTTCGATCGCATCACGCGGGGTGACGGCCTTGAATTGCGCGTACACGACCGGGTTCTGGTTCAGGTCGGTTTCGAACTGGCTGATGTCGACCAGGCAGGCTTCCATTGCGCTGCGGGTGGCCTTGTCCGGCGAGACATTGCTGAGGATATCGAACGGGCCTTCGACATCCTGCAAGGCGATCTGCAGGCGATTCCATTCGGCGAACAGGACGCCGGCATCACGCGCTTTTTCGGGTGGCAGCGCGGGCATCGCGGCGGCGCGCAGGCGCAAGTCGGCCAGGCCGGACTGGCACAAGGGCGCGACTTGCGCGGCATCGATCAGAGGAATCAGCGGACGGGCCGGTGCGGCACTCGCCAGCTGGCCAACCAGCATCAGCGAACTCAGGGTCAAGGTACGCAGCATCATTTGGTTTTCTCGATATCAAAGTACATCCACTCGCCATGCACGATCGGATGCTTCTTGAAGCCGATCACGCGCGCTTGCGCCACCATGTTGCGGTAGCGTGCATAGCCCAATCGCTGGGCCGAATACAGTTCCATGATGCGGGTCATCTTGTGATAAATCAGGTCGCGCTCGGGACCGTCCGGTAGCTTTTGCGAGGCCCGGTACAACTCGTCGTAGGCCGGAATCTTCACGCAGCCATTGTTGTTCTGGCCGGTGTTCGGGCCGTAGTACAACTGCATGAAATTATCGCCATCGGGATAGTCGGCAATCCATGGCGAGGTGCGGGTTTGCAGCTGGCAGGACTTTTCGGCTTTCAGCAAATCCGGGAACGGGCGCACGTCGCCGCTCATGCGGATGGCGATCGAGTCGTAGGTCTTCTTCCACATCTCGGTTTGCTGCTGGCCGGTGCTGTCGTTGCGGGCCGAATAGCGGATCGTGAATGGCTGGCCGTTGGGCAGGTTGCGGTAGCCGTCACCGCCTTTCTTGTAGCCGAATTTGTCGAGCAGGGCATTGGCGGCGACCGGGTCGTACTGGATCGAGCTCTTGTACGACGGGTCGTGACCGACCACGCCGGGCGGGATCGGATACTGCAGTGCGATGGCTTCACCATTCCAGACTAACCGGATTTCTTCTTCGACGTTATGCGCCATCGCGATGGCGCGACGCAGTGCGATGTGCTGTTTTTCGAATCCGCCCAGCACCGGGTCCTGCATGTTCCAGTAGTAGTAGCTCGATTCGGGGTCGACGATGCGCGAGAGCTGATAGCCCTTTTTGGCAAACTCGGGTTTGAGCTTGCCACCACTGAGCAGTTGCGGTGCCAGCGGTCCCTGCAATTCGAACAGGTCGATTTCATCATTCTGGAAAGCCAGCAGGCGTGACTGGTCTTCGACCATCACGGCGATCTCGACGCGACCGATCTGCGGCATGCGCTTGCCTTTCATTTTCGCGACGATGGCCGCGTCTTCAGGATCGCTGCCGGCCTTGAAGTCCCAGACATACCCGCGATAGGCCGGGCTGGCCGTCAGTGCGATGCGCGACGAGCGCACCCACTCGGTCAGGTGATACGGTCCGGTGCCGACCGGATTGGCCATGACCTGGCCACCGGTGTCGCGGTATTTTTCGATCACTTCGCGCGCGACGGCGCCAGTCGGCTGGTGCGCCAGGATCATGCCGAGGTTGAAGTCGGGCTGGGTCAGGCGGATGCGCAAGGTGTACGGATCAAGGAGTTCGAAGCCGGCGATCGGGCTGTCGTAGTCAAACTTGCCGGTCTTCTTGGCTTCTTTCGCGAGGTCGTCGAGACCGATGACCTTGCCCTCGAACAGCCAGGTGTGCGGCGAGGCCAGTTTCGGGTCGAACAGGCGACGGTATGAGTACACGTAATCGGCCATCGTCAGTTCGCGCGGCTTGCCGTTGAAGGCAGCGTCGGGATAAAAAAAGATGCCTTTTTTCAGGCGGATCGTATAGACCTTGCCTTCCTCGGTCACTTCCGGCATGCCATCGGCGGTCAGTGGAACGAGCTTGGCGGGCCGGGCCAGGTAATCGTAGGTATAGAGCGTCTCGAAGACCGACTGCAGTACTTGTGCCGAATACAGGTCACGGGCGATGGCCGGATCAAAACCGGTCTCGGCGGCCGGGAAGACATAGCGCAAGACCTTGCCGGGATCGGCCGGACTGGCCGCATGCGAAGCCAGCGGCAGCAGCGCGGCGGAGCCCGCGAAGATCAGGGTGCGTAACCAGAGTGATGTCATGTGTTTCCTAGCAGGTCAAAGCGATGTAAGTGTTCCCGGCGCAGGCGGACATGGCCGGTGCGCTCGCGAGCGCGTGCGCACCGCGGAGCCTCAACGCCCCTGCTCCACCAGCCGCTTGTCGATGTCGATGTATTCCCAACCGGAGTGCAGCAGCGGATGCTTCTTGAAGCCTAGCACCCACGGCCGGCTGACCCAGTTGCGGATGCGCAGTACGCCCAGCTTCCAGGCAGTATCGGCTTCCATCTGCCGGTTCATCTGCAGATACAAGGCCGTGCGTTCGGCACCCGGCGGCAGCGCGATGGCTTGCTTGAACAAGGCATCATAAGCGGCAGACTCGTAGCAGCCGTTGTTGCCCTGATGGGCGTTCGGTCCGTACAGCAGTTGCAGGAAATTTTCGCCATCCGGATAGTCGACGCTCCACGCACCGCCCCACATCATCAGCTCGCATTTGTTGGCGGCTTTCAGGTTGTCGGCAAAATTACTGACAGGATGTTCGGCACGGATGCCGATCTCGTCGAGTCCGCGCTTCCATAACTCGGCCAGCTCCTGATAGATCACCGATGCTTCGCGGTTGATTTTGAGCTTCAGCGGTTTGCCATCGGGCAGCGTGCGATAGCCGTCGGGACCGCGCTTGTAGCCGAAATGATCGAGCAATTTGTTGGCCAGTACCGGATCGTAGCCGATGCTACTGCGGTAGCCCGGATCGTAGCCGACTACGCCCGGCGGGATGACCATCTGGGCATCGATGGCCTGGCCGTGGCGGATGAGGGCGACGTCCTCGGCGGTGTTGTAGGACATCGCAATGGCACGCCGCAGCGCATTTTTTTCGATCGTATAGCCGCCGACTATCGGGTCATGCATGTTGAAGAAGGTGTAGCTGATGGCCGGCTCGGTGAAGCGCTGCAGGCGGATTTTTTGCGCGACGAATTCGGGCTTGAGCTTGGCACCATCGAGCGCGGTGCGCGAGGCCAGTTGCGGGATCCAGTCAATGTCGATCTGCTTGTCCTGGAAGGCCAGCCAACGCGCCTGCTCTTCTTCGATCACGCTGACTTCGATGCGGCCGACCTGCGGCATTTTTTTGCCCTTCATGTCGCGCACGATTTGCTGGTCCATCGGATCGGACGATGGCTCGAAATTCCAGACCGATCCGCGATAAACCGGATTGGCGACCAGGATGATCTTGCTGCGCGGGACATAGCGCTCCAGCATGTAGGCACCGGTGCCGACCGGATGCTGGCCGCTTTGTAGTCCATAAGCATCGATGACTTCGCGGGCGCTGCCGGCCAGTGCGCCGTAAGCGATCACGTACAGGAAGTTGTAGTCAGGGGCATTGAGTTGTATCTGCAAGGTGTAGCGGTCCGGCGTCTGCAAGCCGGTGACGGGCGCATCGTAATCAAACTTGCCGCTCTTTTTGGCGGCAGCGACAACGGCGTCCATGCCAACGATTTTGCCTTGCAGGAAACCGGCCGACGGCGAGCGGTTGGCCGGATCAAGCAATCGACGAAACGAGTAGGCGAAGTCTTGCGCAGTCAATTCACGCGGCTTGCCCTTGAAGGCAGGATCGTCGCTGAAGAAGATCCCTTTCTTGAGATGAAAGGTGTAGGTCTTGCCGCCATCGGTGACCTCGGGCATCGCCTCGGCAACTTTGGGCACGAGCTTGGCGGGACTGGCCAGGTAATCGTAGGTGAGCAGCGTTTCGTAGATGGATTCGGCGATCAGGCCGGAGTAATAGTTCGACGTACGCACCATGTCGAAACCATCATCGGCGGCCGGCATGGCGAAATGGATGACCTTGTCAGGATCGGCCGGACTGACGGCGCGGGCCGGGCCGGCAATTAGCAACAGGGTGACGCAGGCTTGCGCTACAAATTTCCACATCGATCGACATCCTTTATACGCTGCCGCCATGCGGGCCTGCCCTGAAAATGCCGGATGACATGACAGAACCGGATGGCCCGATTGATCGTTGGACCGTTACGAAACGGCATGTGGCCGAGACGTAAAAGGACGACACCATAACGCAAGTCAGCACGAATCGGGCACGTGAAAAATATATTTTCATGGTGCTGCGCACAAGAAACATTCACACCAATAGTCGTCGGCCATCAGTAGTCCACCAGGTGCTTTTAGCTATCGTAACGAGTTGTCCGGAATCGATTTATAAAATTTAGCGTTTTTTGATATTCGCCATATATCCCGACAGTAACCCCACCTCCTGCCAAGTATTCCCGCTGACCCGCAGCGCCATTTCCGCAGCAAATCGCCCGTTGCAATATCGCACATACCACTTTGGTCGCTAATTGACATGGACCGATACGCAATGGTTCCATTGCCCACCAATCGATTTCGATACGGATTGATTGTCAAGCGACGAAAGATCGCTTCCAACTAGTGATGTATGAATTTCCCCCCAAGGAGTGTGGCAATGATGATGGAAACCGTGATCTCGCGATCAATCCGGGTGATGTTTGCAGGTGGTGTGGTGCTGGGGCTGGGATTGACGACTGCCGCGCAAGCGCAGGAAGTCAGCTCGACGCAACGGGTTGAAGTTACCGGCTCGAGTATCAAGCGCATTGCCGCCGAAAGCTCGCTGCCTGTGACAACGCTGACCAAAGACGACATCGCCAAAAGTGGTGTAACGACCGTTGAAGCACTGCTGCAATCAGTGACCTCGACCTCGACGGCGGGTGCGACGCAAAATTCCCAGTTGGCCGGCTTGTCGACCTACGGTGCATCGAGCGTGTCGCTGCGTGGACTCGGTGACGCGCGCACGCTGGTGCTGGTCAACGGCAAACGCCTTGCCGTGTTCGCTGGTACCGGCGGTGCCGTTGACGTCAACTCGATTCCGTTCGGCGCGATCGAACGCGTTGAGATCCTGCGCGATGGTGCTTCCGGCGTGTACGGCAGCGATGCGGTCGCCGGCGTCGTCAACTTCATCCTGCGCCAGGATTACAAGGGCCTCGAAATGAGCGCCGGTTACAACGCCCCGACCCGCGGCGGCGGCACGACCCAGAAAGCCAGCATCCTGTTCGGGGCCGGCAACCTGGCCGAAGACCGCTTCAATGTCATGCTGTCCGGCGAGTTCGAAAAAGCCGAAGCCTTGTTTGGTCGTCAGCGCGACTTCGCCAACACCGGCAATATCGCCCCGTTCATCCAGTCGGCAGCCACCGAAACCGGTCGCATCGAAGGTATCTGGGTACCGGGTCAAACACTTGCACAGAACGCGCGCACCACAACAACTAATCCATACGGATATAGCTCCCGAGGCTATGGCAATCCAAAAGCACCAGCCAATTGCGCTGACATCTCGATGTTTTCATCCGGCAAAGGCGGTGTCGGCGGCGCGTATGACAATTGCAAATATGACTCGGCACCATTCGTTGGCCTGTTTCCGGAAGTCGAGCGCGTCAATCTTGTCGGTGCGGTGAAATTCCAGCTGACGCCAGATCATCAGATCTATGCCGATACGCTGTATGCGCGCAACAAGGTCGTCGAGACGTATCAGCCATCACCAGCCCGTATCGGATTTTTCCAGACCGATAATGCCTTCGCGGGCAGCGGCGTCGATGCGGCGCTATTGATCCGCCCTAGCAATCCGAACTACGGCACCTACATCACGCCCTACCTGCTGTCACACGGCCTGTCGGCAATGAATGGCCAGACCCTGGCAATTACCTTGCGTTCGTTCCTCGCCGGCTTCCGTCAAGAAACCGATGTTAATACCCAGTCACGCGTCAACGTCGGCATGAAAGGCGTGATCTTCAAGAGCTGGGACTACAACGTTTCGCTGATCGCCAACGAAGCCAAGACCGATGGCCGGTTAACTGACGGCTATTACTCGCAACTGGCGCTGGCGCGTGTCCTCAACGACCCGGCCAACAACTGGAATCCGTTTGCCGTCGGCGGCATCCAGGACGCGGCACTGACTGCCAAGCTGCAAGCCGCCAAATATACCGGCTCGACCATCACGGCCAAATCTAAAAGTACCGGCTTTGACAGTTCCGTCACCGGCACTCTGACCGATCTGCCGGCCGGACCGCTGCAACTGGCGACCGGTTTCAGTGTTCGCAAGGACAGCTATGCGGTCAACGTTCCTGACATCCTCGGCTCGGGTGACATTGCCGGCCTGGGCGGCGCGACCTTGCCGGTTGATGCCTCGCGTACTGTCCGTGCGCTGTTCGCAGAATTGAACATCCCTATCCTGAAGACCCTCGAAGGTAACGTCACGGCCCGCACCGACAGCTACAGCGACGTCGGCAGCACGACCAACGGCAAGGCCAGCTTGCGTTTCAGCCCGACCCAAACGATGCTGTTCCGTGCTTCGGTTGGCTCCGGATTCCGCGCACCGTCGCTGGTCGAACTGCATCGCCCGCAGTCGACCGGCGCGACCGAAGCCTTCATCGATCCTAAGTTTGTTGCAGATGGCCCGGTCCAGGCAGTTGCCATCATTGGTGGCAATCCGAACCTGAAGCCGGAGAAATCGAAGCAGGGTAGCGTCGGTATGGTGTTGCAGCCAATTTCCAGCGTCTCGATCGGCATCGACTACTTCAACATCAAGATCGACAACCTGATCGCCGCACCATCGGCGCTGTCGCTGGTCAATGCGGCCCGTGCCGGCAAACCACTGTACGGTCCGGATGACGTCGTATTTGCACCGGATGGCACCGTCGATACCGTCAAGCAGATTGGCCGCAATGCCAATGGCGCGACGGTCAGCGGATTCGATGTCGACCTGCGCTTCAAACAAGCGGTCGCTACAGGCAAGGTCTCGGTCGCCCTCAATGGCACCTATACCAGCAAGTACGATTACAAGACGCTGAACGGTACCCAGGGTAGTGTCGGGACCATCGTCCAGCCGGACGGTTCTCCCCTGGACATCGCTCAATCGGGAGTCGTGTTCCGCTGGAAGCACAACCTGGCATTCAACTACCAGAGCGGCCCATGGTCGACCACGCTGGTACAGAACTACCAGTCGGGCTACCGCGATGCCAACGACCTCAATGACAACCAGCATCATGTCGGCTCCCTGACACTTTATGATGCCCAAGTCGCCTATACCGGGATCAAGAACCTGACCCTCAGTGCCGGCATGCGCAACCTGTTTGACAAGAACCCGCCTATCTCGATCGGCAACGGTACGCAGTTCCAGGCAGGTTACGACCCGACTTATTACGATGCTCGGGCACGTACTGCTTACCTGACTGCAAACTATAAGTTCTTCTGATCGGCATAAAACCGTGGGGTACGTGGAAGGCCACTCCCGCGTACCAGATGCCTGATTAAATATAAAGACAGGATCACCCGCCATCCGTGCGGGGCAGATCCGACAAAATGCCAGAACACCAGCGCCGGGTAATTTACCGGCGTTTTTTTGTTTACTTGCTCAATGGCAGCCAGCCTGCCAGCGCGTATCACCCTCACCGCCACCACGTTATCGCTGGATAAAAAATATATTTCGATGCTGCTGCGCACAAGATTGCAAGCCAGTTCATCCCGCTCAACCGGTATAGAGTTCCCCACGTAAAAGTATCGCAACGGCAATTCTTTTATCGATATATAAAATTCAGCTTCTAGCGTCAATCACCATACAAACACACTGACACCCTTTCCTGAGCAGGGAAATTCATCTGCGGAATCGCGGCTTTCATCGCTAAAAACCACCGTTGTTTTATTGAACTACAACCATCGGTCACTCAACTTTTCGTACTGACACAATCGAGTTTCAAATGGTTCCATGTTCTGCGTAAACTCAATTTCCAAAAGAGATTGTTTTTCGGGCCGGCAATAGCCAGCAAATAAAAATCGATTGTTAAAAAATACACCCCCCCCGAAGGAGATTGGCAATGATGAAGGAAACCGTATTGTCGCGATCGATGCGCCTGATGTTCTCAGGCAGCGTCGTCATGGGTCTGGGCATGATCGCCATGCCCGTCCTCGCACAGGAAGCAGCTGCTACACAACGCGTTGAAGTGACCGGTTCTAACATCCGTCGGGCGCAGGCAGAAACTGCTTCCGCCGTACAGGTCCTGAGCCGTACGGACATCGAGAAATCCGGCAAAGCCAGCGTTGCTGAATTGCTGCAATCACTCGCCGTCGACAACCAGGGCTCAGTGCCGACAACCTTCGGCAACGGTTTTGCTGCGGGCGCATCGGGCATCTCGCTGCGCGGCCTCGGTACTGCATCGACGCTGGTGCTGGTCAATGGCCGTCGTGTTGCACCGTATGGTCTGGCCGATGATGGTCAAAAAGTGTTTGCCGACTTGAACCTGATTCCACTGGAAGCGGTCGAGCGTGTTGAAATCCTGAAAGACGGTGCATCGGCTATTTACGGTTCCGACGCGATTGCCGGCGTCGTCAACGTCATCCTGCGCAAGGATTACAAAGGCACCACCGCCAAAGTCAGCTACGGTCAGACTACCGGCTACAGCGACGGCAAAGACGTACGCGCCACTATCACCCACGGTTTTGGCGATATCGATACAGACAAATACAACGTCTTGTTGAATTTTGAATATGGCAACAAGGGCGATGCGAATTACCGTGATCGCAGTGACCGCCGTTATGTCGGCAAATCCGACTTGCGGCCCTACGGGTTCAGTGCACAGGAAAGCCTCAGTGGCGCCGGTGCGATCATTGACAACAATCTGGCCGGTAGTGCCGTCAATGGCAACGTCCGCAATCCGAGGACTCTGGATTATTACAACCGCGGCAACCTTGCCGGCGTCGGTTTCACCCGGCTCTTCCCGGGTGCTGCCTGCGGTAATTTCACGACCCATCCGCAAGGCGATCCACTCGGTGGCTGCCTGACCGACACGGCGCAACAGTACAACCAGATTCAACCGAAGCAGGAGACCTTTAACTTCTTCGGCCGTGGCACCCGCCAGATCACCCCGGATCTGCAAGCCTACGTGGAATACAACCTGTACAAAAGCAATTCGGTATCGTCGTCAACACCATCAGGTGTCAGCGGCAGCGTCGGCTACCCGGGCGGACCTGTCAGCAATGCGTCTGTTGCCCTAGGCGCAGCCCATCCTGACAATCCGTACTTCGGTACAGCGGCACGCTTGCGCTATTACGCGGCAGATGTCGGCCCGCGCGTGAGCACCATTGACTCGACATTCACGCGTTTGGTCGCCGGCTTGAAAGGCACCCAGGGAGCATGGGATTTCGATACTGCTTTCCTGTACTCGGAAAACAAAGTTTCGAATGAGCGTACCGGCTATCTGGCACGCGCGGCAACATTTGCACTGCTGAACCCGACGGTAGCTAACGTCGCTGCAGCCCGTGCAAAAAGTGCTGCCTACGCAGCCCTGCCTGCCGGCACCTACTGGCGTATTGCCGAGAACGCCGGCCTGAATTCAGCGGCTGTTTATGCAGCACTGTCGCCAGTCGTCAGCAACGACGCCAAGACGCAAGTGACGCAAATCGATTTCAAGGCATCCCGCGAACTCGGCAAGCTTGACGGTGGCAATATCGGCTTGGCAGTTGGCGGCGAATTCCGTCACGAGTCAGTCAAGCTCGATCCATCAAGCGGCACCGAAACCGGCGACGTCATCGGCCTGGGTTACTCCGCTTACAAAGGCAGCCGCAATGTCGGCGCTCTGTATGCAGAGATGCTCGCACCGGTTACTAAATCTCTGGAATTGTCGGCCGCTGTTCGTGCTGACCGCTATTCCGATGTGGGCAACGCTTTCACGCCAAAAGTCGGCGCAAAGTGGACCCCCGTGAAGGAATTCGCTATCCGCGGCACCTTGGCTCGCGGCTTCCGCGCACCGAGTGCAGCTGAAAACGGCGAAGGCGGCCTGGCTGCTTTCTCGAGCGCGATCGATCCTACCCGATGCGCATTGGGCGTGACCTCGGCTTGCTCACCAGCGAGCGTCGCTGTCATCACATCGCCTAACAAAAACCTGCAACCAGAAAAATCCGAGAGCACGACCCTCGGTTTCGTCTGGGATCCACTGCCGAAAACCAGCCTGTCCCTCGATTTCTTCCAGATCAAACGGAAGAACGAAATCAACCAGGAACAAACGTCGGCTTCGATTGCAGCAGGTCAGGTTTCACGCGATCCATCGACTGCAACAGCAATTCCGGGTGATCCAGGTGGCATTACTGCCGTGCTCGCAAAGTATGTCAACTCTGCATCCACCACTGTCCAGGGTGCAGACCTTGACTTCCGTCAGGGCTTTGATTTGGGTACAGGCAACGGCAAGCTGACGGTCGATGCAAAGTGGACGCATCTGTTCAAATTCATGCGCAAGGAAAAAGACGGCTCCGAGTATGACTTTGCAGGTACGCACGGTAATTGCGACGTCACCAACTGTATCGGTACGCCAGCAGACCGCGTCAACCTGGGTGCTAGCTGGGAACGTGATGCCATTCGCGTTTCGACCATCGTCAACTACCGCGGCAAGCTGGATAACAAGTTGTTCAAGAACGATCCGGCCGGTTGCGCCAGCTTTTTTGCTGACGGTACCGACGCGCCTAGTGGCTGCAAACTGGCGTCCTTCACCACGGTCGACTTGAGTTTCCGCTGGTTGGCCAATAAGAACGTCGAAGTCTTTGGCACGATCCAAAACCTGTTTGACCGGATCCCACCACTCGATCCACTGACCTACGGTGCCCAGTCGTACAACCCGCTGGACTACAGCGGCGCGCTCGGCCGTTACCTGAACGTCGGCGTCAAATACAAGTTCTGATGCAGCACAATGCATAAGTCAGCCACCTAGCCGGCAACGGCGGGAACCTGATAGCAGCAATATCTTGGCCCGGGACATGTTCCCGGGCTTTTTTGTTTCCGCGACCTAACCGGGAGAGTCAACCCGATATTGCATTGAGCAGATGACGCGCACCGTGGACTCGCAAGACGACAGGGCACGACCAACATGCGCAGATCAAATGGATGCCGGAAGCATCTTGCCAGTCAAACAAGCCGATTGACCGGAAGCTTCAAAATGACAGTCAATGACGTCACGCGCCGCCCTATCCCCGCAGTCAAAAAAATATATTTATATGCTGCCCTGCACAAGAAGTGACAGGTACGCCCTCCTCTCCGGCGGACATAAAGGTCATCGCTAAAAAGTATCGCGATGGCTCTTCTCTTACGAAACCATAAAATTCTGGCATTGCCGGTAATGACCAAATATCTGCTCCGGTGGCTTGCCGGAAGCAGGCACACCAAGCCCGTCAAACCTACTTTTCGTGAATGACAACCATCGTTGTTTTATTGGGCTACAACCATTCATCACTCTGGTTTTGGCACTGACACGGTCTTGCTTCAAATGGTTTCATATATTTCACAACATCAATTTCCCAAAGAAATTGCCTGTCGAGCCGGCAATAGCCAGCGAATAAAAATTAGCTTTTAAAAAAGCACCCCCCCCTGAGGAGTTTGAAAATGATGATGGAAACCGTGTTATCGCGTTCTATACGCCTGATGCTTGCAAGCGGAATGATGATGAGTCTTGGACTTTCAGTCACGGCGCAAGCGCAGGAGGCCGCCGCGACGCAACGCGTTGAGGTTACCGGCTCGAGTATTAAGCGGATCGCTGCAGAAGGCGCATTACCTGTGACAATCGTCACCGCAGCAGAAATTCGCGCGCTGGGTGTCACGTCAGCCGTTGATCTGATTAAAAAATTGACTGCAGTACAGGGCTCAACTGGCGAATCGGCCTCGGTAGGCGGTGCATCGTATGGCTTTTCAGGGGTATCGATTCATAACATCGGAGAAAGCCGCACGCTGGTCCTGTTGAACGGCCGGCGCCTGGCACAATTCGGTGGCCAGACCCTCACCGGTTTTGCAGCTGGCTTTGATCTGAATGCCATTCCGTTATCAGCGATCGAGCGCGTCGAAATTCTGACTGATGGTGCTTCTGCGCTGTACGGTGCCGACGCAATTGCCGGCGTCGTCAACTTCATTACCAAACACAACTCGACCGATGGCGACATCACGCTGGGCTACTCCGCACCGGCGAACGGCGCGGTCGAAAAGCGCTTTAGCGCAACTAAGGGTTATGGTTCGATGATCGATGACGGCTTCAATGTCACGATGACATTTGGCCACGATGAGAGAACTAACTTGAAGTCCGTAGACCGCAGCTTCGCGGATACCGGCAAGCGGACTTTTACTCAGAACGGCAAGAGCTATCAAAAGCAGCAATTTTCACCAAGCCCGATACCAGCCAATGCGCTCGATGACAATGGACAACTGATTAGCCCGTTTCAAAAGACCACCGGTGCTTGCCCGTCTAAAACGTTTCGTGTCATTGAGCCTTACAACGATGGCTCCGGGCTAGTTGATGACTACTGCGGCTACGATTTCGTCAAGGATTTGCAAATCTATCCTGAGCGCAAGCGCGACAGCTTCATGGCATCGATCACCAAGAAAATTGGCGACAATGAAGTCTATGCCGACCTTTTGCTCTCGCGCACTACGCAGATCTCACGGATTGCGGCAGTCCCGGGTGGCGTCAGCATCCCTGCCGGCTCGGCGCTGCACAATAAATATCTGCTTCCATTAGGTATTACCAACGATAGCCTTGCGTTCTATCGCCTCGCGGACATGGGCCAACGTACCAGCAGGGATACGTCCGAATTTTCGAATATCGTGGTCGGGACACGCGGCGTGCTCTCCAGCTGGGACTACAACCTTGCCTACAATCACTCTGAGAGCAATGTAAAAGGTAATATCTCCGGCTACCCGGGTGCGCTGGCAGTGCGGAAATTAACTTCCAGCGGGCTGCTCGACCCTTTTGTCGGACCTGGTCAGCAATCGGCAGCTGCCAACGCGGCCATTGCAGGTGCACGGTACGACGGCTACTGGGATGGCGGGGTATCCAAACTGGATACCTTAACCCTGAACGGTTCGCGTGAACTGATGCGACTTGCCGGCGGCGCGATGATGCTGGGCATGGGGATCAATTTCAACAAGGAAGCATTCGAATCCAAGCCTAGCTTGTTCGCGCAAGCCAAGCTATCCGATCCGGTTGCCGGTACGCTGTGCGATGGTACTGCAGCCAATCCCTGCGATCAGCGCTTCGGTGACGAATCCTCCGTACCGCCTTATTCGGCAAGCCGTATTTCAAAAGGCATCTTTGGCGAACTCATCATCCCATTGAGCAAAACAGTTGAGCTTGGTGCGGCTACCCGTCTCGATAGCTACTCGGACTTTGGTAGTGCCGTCACAGCAAAAGCAAGCGTACGCTGGACACCGGTCGCTTCCGTCCTGGTACGTGCCTCTGCAGGCAACGGCTTCCATGCACCCACCGTACCGCAGGTCAATGGCGTCCAGCAGAGCTATGGCGTTACGAGCAATAAATACACGTGTACCAGCGCACTCCAAGCCACCGCCACTGCGTTTGGTGGAATATGTCAGCCAGGCAACAAGCAATACGATCTGCTTGCCGGTGGCAATTCCTCGCTTCAGCCAGAGAAATCCAAGCAGGCAACGTTGGGTATTCGTTTCGAGCCGAATAGCGCATTATCGATGGGTGCGGATCTCTGGCACGTTCAAATCCGTGATGTGTTCGGTCAATTAACGGAAGATCTGGTGTTTGCCAATCCTGGACAATTCAATAGTTCATGGACCACCAAGCGGGATACCGGAACCGGCTCCACCTATTTGGCATTTTTGTCGAACAACCAGAACCTGGGTAAGTCGTACTCGACAGGCCTGGACCTCGACTTCACCGCGCGTGCCAAAACCTCGTTCGGCCAATTGTCATCGCAGTTGAGCGTGACCCACATGCTGCGTGAAGTTACCCAGCTGGAAAAAAATGGCGCGTATTACTCCGCTCTCGGCAACTTCGCAGAACTGGGCAGCGTCAGCTTCCGCACTCAAGGTCGCCTGACAACCGGCCTGCAAAGCGGTCAGTTCGCCACCACATTGGCGCTGAACTTCAAGTCCGGTTATCAGGATCAGGCCACCAGTGTCGAGGTACTTGACGCAGCAGGCGCGGCAACAGGGACGGAGACGATTCGCAAACAAGTCGGCTACTTCAGCACATGGGATGCACAGACCGTCTGGACTCCGAGCAAAACATGGACCGTCACAGGCGGCATCCTGAACGTGTTTGATCACCAGCCACCGTTCGTCCCGTCGACCTCGGGTGCCAACCGCGGCCAGCAATTTGGCTACGATGACCGTTACTACGATGCACGTGGTCGGACGATGTACGTCAACGCGTCCTACAAGTTCTGATGCAACACAGCGCATAAGTCAGCAATATGGCCGGCAACGGCTATAAATTGGGACTGACAACACCTTGGCCCGGGACACGTTTCCGGGCTTTTTCATGTCTGCCTGGCTAGCAGTAGAACCCGATACGCAGCGAGTGCCCGCATCGCCGTCTGCTGATTGGACAATTGCGCTTAACAAGACCCGTAAAAGGACCCTCCCGGCTCCTGAAAATCCTGCCCGCCGAACCGAAATTACTGAGCAATAACCACCACCGACTAGCGCGTAAAATTCGCTTTCCGATCGCATCGCCCCCGTCTGCGACCTCGATGACTCCATTAAACTAAATAATGTACTGAAATAATTGCCCGAAAGAAAAAAATAGGCCCGCAAGAATGCTATTTGACTTATAAAAACGTCGCTATCTCATTGATTAAATAAGGTTTATATTTTTATTGCCACAAGAACGCAGCTATGTATAATCCTGCCTTGGCCAGACTGCACGATGCCTGCGGCCCCTGGATCAGAATGCAACCCTACCGGGTTTCGAGACGAAAAAAATGTACTGGTAATGGAGGAGTTAAGGCATGGATTTCTCGCAGAAAGAACATAACCCCGCGAAAAAATTTGGCGGTCTCGCGGCTGTCATACTTCTGCACTTGTTTATCGTTTATGCCCTGGTATCCGGCCTGGCCCGCAAAGCGGTCGAAGTCATCACACAACCAGTGGAAACCAAGCTGATCGAAGAGATCAAGCCGCCACCACCACCACCCGATTTGCCCCAGCCGCCACCGCCACCTAAAATGGTCGCACCGCCACCACCGTTCATTCCGCCACCGGAAATCCAGGTCAGCACGCCGCCGCCAGTCAATGCCATCGTGGCCGTCTCAACGGTGAAACCGGACAATCCTGTGATGCCTGCGCCGAGCGTACCGGTCAGCACCGCGCCGGCAGTTTCGACGGCACCGTCCGGCCCGCCGGTTGTGGTGGCAGGAATCAATGATTTGAACAGCTGCAAACCCGACTATCCGCGTGCGTCACTGATTGCCGAAGAAACAGGCGTTACCCGGGTTGAATTTACAGTGAGCCCGTCCGGGCAAATGCTGGATGCAAAAATCAAGAAAACCAGCGGTTCGCGCAATCTGGATCGCGCTGCCGTATCAGGCCTGAGCCGGTGCAAGTTCAATCCGGGTACACAGGATGGCAAGGCCGTGCAGTCCACGTTTTCGGTGGAATATGTGTGGAAGCTGGACAATTAGTAACGCTCTGCCAATCGCTGCAGGTTTGGTTTGGTTGGATTACATCAAAACGACGTACCCGTTTATTAAATTGGAGAAAGCATGTTTTTATCATCCCGTTTGTCTGCTTTTGCTGCAGCGCTATTGATTTCTGTCACTTCTGCAGCCGCGTTACTGGCACCGCAAACGGCGCTTGCCGCTGAATCGGTACCTGTCATGCTGGCCCAGGCCACCACTGAAGTGGCGTCACCAACTGCAGCACCAATGACCGATCCGGCCGCTGGCACCGCTACGGCGTCGATTGCTCCGACCACCGAGAAAGTCGAAAACCCGTACGGCCTCGACGCTCTCTGGAAAGGCGGCGACATCGTTGCCCGCGGCACGTTGGTCATCCTTGTGTTGATGTCGATGAGCAGCTGGTACGTGATCATCACGAAGCTGATCGACCAGGTCAAACTGGGCGGTCAGGCCGCCGAAGCCGGCAAGAAATTCTGGGATGCCAAGACTGTTGATGCAGGCACGGCTTCGCTGAAAGAAGGCAGCCCGTTCCGCTTCATCGCCGAAACCGGCATCAAGTCGACGGAGCACAAGGAAGGTGCATTGCTGGAACATATCGACCTCAACACCTGGGTGACGATGTCCATCCAGCGCGCTGTCGAAAAAGTGCAAAGCCGTCTGCAAGATGGTTTGGCGTTGCTGGCTACCGTTGGTTCGACCGCACCATTCGTTGGCTTATTTGGTACCGTTTGGGGTATCTACAACGCCTTGACCGCCATTGGTATCGCTGGTCAGGCGTCGATCGACAAGGTTGCCGGTCCGGTTGGTGAAGCGCTGATCATGACGGCCATTGGCCTGGGTGTCGCCGTTCCAGCAGTACTGGGTTACAACTTCCTGGTCCGCCGTAACAAGACCGCGATGGAAAATGTCCGTACCTTCAGCTCAGACCTGCACTCGGTCCTGCTGTCCGGCGTGATGTCGACCGCAAACAAAAAAGGCTAATCGATGGCGATGAATCTCGGCTCTTCGGATAGTGATGAAGACGAGGTGATCGCCACGATCAACACGACGCCACTGGTAGACGTCATGTTGGTCCTGCTGATCATTTTTCTGATCACGATTCCAGTGGTAACGCACACCGTCCCGGTGAAACTGCCGTCCGAAGTCAACATGCCGTACAAGACCAAGCCGGAGAACATCAATCTGGCAGTCAACAAGGATGGCGACATGTTCTGGAATGAGCAGCCGGTAGCAGATACCACCGCGCTATTGGCGCGCCTGAAGACAATTGCAGTGATGACGCCGCAACCGGAATTGCATATCCGCGGTGACCAGAACACCCGCTACGAGTACATCGGCAAGGTGATCCTGACAGCGCAGCGCGCTGGCATTGTCAAAGTGGGGTTCATTACCGAACCGCCACCGCGCAGCTAACCGGCTAACCCGCCAACGAGGAGCAAGCGATGGGAATGAATATGGGATCAAGTGGCGGTGATGACGAGCCAATGATCGAAATGAACATGACGCCGTTGATCGACGTCATGCTGGTGCTGATCATCATGCTGATCATCACGATTCCGATCCAGAATCATGCGATCAATCTGAATATGCCATCCGGCACACCGCCACCACCAACAGCACCGCCAGTGGTGGTCACGGTGGATGTTGACTTCGATGGGACGGTGCTGTGGGATGGCGTCGTGGTACCGGATCGCGCCACTCTGGAATCGAAGCTGCAGGCGATTGCCAACACGCCGACCCAACCGGAAGTGCATCTGCGTCCGAACAAGCTGGTGCCGTACAAGTCGGTGGCCGCCGTGATGGCCTCGGCACAACGGTTGGGAGTAACCAAAATCGGTATGGTTGGGAATGAACAGTTTCTACAATAATTTGAAGCACGTCAGTTGATTACACGGCAGGGGTCTTCCTCTGCCGTTTTTGCTTGGCCCGTCAGAAAGGTTCCGTCATGTCCAATTTTCGCCTTACCCGTCTTGCCGTTTTGCTCATCGCCATCGGCTTCAGTCCGCTTACCGAAGCGCAGGAAACCGTCCGTGCCGAACTCGGCAAACCGCTGCAACAGGCCCAGGACATGATGCGCGCGCAACGCTACAAGGAAGCGCTTGCCAAGGTGCGTGATGCTGACCGGATTGGCGCAAAAAATCCGGCCGAACAGCTGATGCTGGATCGGATGCGTGGCGCAGCAGCGCAAGGTGCTGGCGACAACGCGACGGCGGCCAAATCCTACGAGGCAGCCATCAACTCCGGTAAGATGCCTGCCGGTGATAACGTCAAGCTGATGCAGGCATTGGCCATCTTGTACTACCGCGCCCAGGATTATGCCAAGTCGCAGGTCTGGATCCAGCGCTATATCAAGGAAGGCGGTACCGATCCGCAAGTGCGCGGCTTGCTGGCACAAACCTACTTTCTGAACAACGACTTTGCCAAGGCGCAAAAGGAATTGCAAGCGACGATAGCGGCTGATGAAAAGGCCGGGCGTACCCCCGCTGAGGAAACCTACCAGCTACTGGTAAGCACTGCGCTCAAGCAAAACGATACCGGGGCTTATGTGCAGACGATGGAAAAGTTGGTTCGTGCTTATCCCAAAAAACAGTATTGGTCCGAGCTGGTTAACCGACTTGCCAGCAAGAAGGGCTTTTCAGATCGCTTCACGCTGGACGTGTTCCGCTTGCGTCTGGCCGGTGGCCTGCTGAAAACCGCCAATGACTACATGGAGATGTCGCAGCTGGCATTGCAAGCTGGCTACGCAGCCGAAGGCAAGAAGATCGCCGACATGGGATTCAAGGCCGGCATCCTCGGCGTTGGTGCCGAAGCGCCGCGTCAGAAGCGCTTGCTCGACCTAGCCAACAAGAACGCTGCCGCCGAAAAAGCAGGCTTCGCCACTGCCGAAGCGGACGCCTTAGCCAGCAAGGACGGTACGGATATGGTTAATGTTGGCTTTGGACTGGTCGCTGCCGGACAGGCAGACAAGGGTCTGGCGCTGATCGAGAGTGGCATCAAGAAAGGCAACCTGAAACGGCTCGATGATGCGCGTCTGCACCTCGGTGTGGCCTACGCCAGCGTTGGCAAGAAAGACCTCGCTATTAAAGCGTTCAAGTCCGTACAAGGCGCCGACGGCGCGGCTGATTTGGCTCGATTGTGGATTGTGCAGACAACAACGCCGATGAACTGAGAACCTGATTGATTGGTGCATCACTCGAGTGATCTTTTACAGGTTTACAACCTTTAAATCTGGCATTTTTAGCATTGCTACTGCACAGTTCCTGATTGCCTACTACACAGCTATAAAATTTCTGGGCTGGCAAAAACTTCTTTAATCCAAACCCAGGCTAAAAGTAGAAGCGGCGTTAAGGAATAACTGACAGCACTTTAGTGTCAACTTGGTACTTTTTAAGGTTATTAATGAGTGTGGGTGCTCCACCATCAAATTCGGTGACCACACTCATGTGGCGCGAGTCTTCGGGACGGACTAGTTTATAACAAAGTGCCCTGGTCCGAAATCAGGTTAACTTAGCTGATTAGCTGCTTCAGCAAGTTTAGACATCCCTTTTACCTTCGCCATTGCATTGTTTTGTGCAGCCCGATAGAGCGCATCATCAGCTGCTTGCTGTGTAAGTGCTTGCATTTTCCTACTCGCTTCAATCTGTTGTCTCAGGTTATATTCATTGTTTGCAGACGTATCTGCTATATATTGCTCTATTGAGAAGGCCATAACTACTCCATCAAAATGACGTTAATAAATAAATTAATTCATTTTCTTTTATAAGACTTATATTTGATTCCAGATATCTGCTGCTGCAGAAGCCCGCTTCGCAGTAGCTGTTGCAGCTTTTTCTACAAATGACCACAAACCCTCAAGTATTGCAGATCTTTTCATTTCTGCAGCCATAACGGCACCTTGATATGCGTCTTCGGCCATCTGCTGATTGAGTTTAAGCGTTTCTGCCGCCAACGCTGCTTGTGCTCCCAACGACAATACATCTAATAATCCAGCCATAATATTTACTCCTTTAAAATCGACAATATTAAGTTGTAATGAAGTTTTGCCCATCTACTAGATAAGTGTTGACGACACGGAGATGGTTCCTGGGGAACCACTGGATCAGCCCGTCGTGTACATACTTAAAGCTTTATCAGCGCACAGAATTCACTGTCCCGAGAGGAACATCCTCGATCATTGCGAACGGCTTGCACGGATAGCCAACAGCGGATGCCGTCTGAGACCCCGGCTTGATCCGAGATGATGATGGCTTTTCGGAGTTATCTAAAACCAAACGAGGTCACCTAGCGTTCGAGAGCAAATGAAAATGCGAACACGAAGCTAAACGAGGAACGAAATTTGCTGATCAGGAAACGTATTTGCATGAATGGCAAAGCACGGGACAGCCGAACTGGATTCCGGTCACGTTGCTACCAACCTGAGATTGTCGAACGCGGTTACCACGCCAGACAGAGTCAATTACGTTCACTCACACGGGTGTTGCCGCCTTAGCGGCGATCAAGACAGTTGTTCAGCTCAACTAAGTCTTCGCTAAAGGCTTCAATGCAGCCATATTGAAGAGGTGACCGAATTCGACTTTGTCGAACAATGCAAGAACGTCATGGTAGTCAGACCGAACGGCGTGAGCAAGACGCATCTGTTGGTGACACACGGATGCGGGGCTATGTAGGCTGGCAGAAAAACTCGTATCCACTAGCCTTATATCGTACTTGTCGCCAACGACAGCTATCGGCTCAAAATCAGTCCCATGCCGGGATTGTGCAACTGGACAGAAACGAAAGCACAGTATGATTAAAGTCAATGGAATAGCAGCACACCGACGAGGGTTAGGCAATTGGGAGTGGCGGTTTTACGCAGCTGACGATACAAAACCTATATCAGTTTTGAATCGTTGTTGAAGACATCGTAGTGCTGCAAGCGCGCGATAGTATTGAAGCGATCCGCTTGCGCGCAACGCGTCTTGTGGTGATGCGCGCAGGCAAGGTGATCTCACGTACGCCGGCGGCGATTGCGATGGTGGATTTGCCAGGTCGACCTTCGATGGTGTATTGGAGGGTAGGTCGATAAATCGCCATCCGGCACACGGCGGTTGAGGGAATGGTCGTCAATTTTCCTTTGCTTTTTCTGCCGCGCCAATGCAA